>OMYR01000013.1 GCA_900315335.1 uncultured Bacteroidales bacterium | reverse complement strand
TTTTTTTTACACTATAAAATTACAACAATTTTCGCTAATCACCAATTTTTTAGACGATTATATTTCGTCGAACTCACGTTATTTTATAAGTGCATCTTGGTTTACTCCCACTTCCGAAGCCAATGAGGTTACGGCATTGGCTCGTGCTTGAGTGACATAGTTGGTCAGACGGCTTTCCAAATCCATCTTACCATCAGCTTTCGGCTTGACAAAACCTGCTTGGTCGTTATCGACATTATCACGGATGAAATGGTCGATAAGCTTTGCCTTGTTACGCATAGCAGGGTCTTTTATCATCGTATCAATGATATTCTGTCGTTTAGCTTGATAATCGTCACTTGCAGGGTTGAGGTCCGCAATCAATTCCAAGATATAAGCGACATTGATAACGTCACTATGCAAAAGTTCCAAGCAGAAGTCAATGTCGTTGATGTCGACAGTAAGATCGTCATGCACCATTCCTTCATCTTCTTCCCCACTTGTATCACCCTGATTGTCTTCATCACCTTGTATGAATCCCATTGTCATATCAAGATACTTAGAACGATAATCGTTATACTCTTGCTCTGTCATGGCAAGCGTCGAATCATTGGCATCCCATTCTTCATATACCTGAATCTCAGAATGCTTCTTGATAATGTCACGGAAGGCAAGGATAAAATTACGCTTATCGTATTCACTCTGCAATCTATCAATGGAAGCCATGTCGGGATATCGCTCTTTGAAATTCTGGCACAACTCATCCAAGTCCTTCTTGACATCGGCAAATGGTTTACGAAGAACAAACCCCAACGCCTCAGGAGCATCAGTATTACTAAACAGCTTAATTGCTTTATCCACATTGTCCTTCAAATTGCAGAAACAGACCACTTTGCCAAAACGCTTTTTCTCATTGAGTACACGATTGGTACGGCTAAATGCTTGCAACAGTCCATGATATTCCAGATTCTTGTCAACATATAGCGTATTCAGTTTCTTGGCATCGAACCCTGTAAGGAACATGCCGACCACAAGCAACAAATCAAGTGGCTCCATGTCGGCACGCTTCTTTTTCATGCGAAGATTGATGTCGTCATAGTATGCGCTGAAATTGTCGGTCGTAAACGCTGTACCATACATTTTATTATAATCATCCATGATGGCTTGCAGTTTATCACTCGTAACGGTATTATCAGCAAAACCATTATTCATGCCAGTATTATCATCATCTTGACTTTCATTGGCAGCATATGTAAACACAGCACCTATTCTTATCTTAGGATGCAAGGACTTGAAAATATCATAATACTTCAAGAGCATCGGTACAGACTGGACCGCAAACAACGCATTAAAGTCGCCATCGTATGTTGACTTGTTGAAGTTGTTGAGAATAAATTGCGCTATTTCCTTCATTCTCTGTTCTTCCATCAAATCCACATCACCTTGTCCTTGATAATATTCCACAAGGAAACCAAGTACGTTTTCATCTGCAATAGCATCCTTTATCAAATAGCGATGAAGGCATTCACCGAATACTTCTGCCGTAGTATGTTCACCCTTAGCATTCTCAGAGAATATCGGAGTACCTGTAAACCCAAATATCTGGAGGTTCTTGAAGAAACCAACAATATTTTTATGGCAATCCCCAAAATGGCTTCGATGGCACTCATCGAATATCATCACTACCTTTTGGTTCTTTACCTCTTGCAAATGCTTATTATAGGCATCACGAGTTACTGCACAGTTCAACTTTTGAATAGTCGTGATAATAATTTTAGACTTGCCACTTAATCGCTTGATAAGTTCATAAGTATTATCTGTACCATCAACAGCGCCAGGCTCAAAAGCCTCATATTCAGACTGTGTTTGTGTATCAAGGTCATGGCGGTCAACAACAAACATCACCTTGTCTATTCCATCAATCTCAGAAACGAGTTGAGCAGCCTTGAAAGATGTCAACGTCTTTCCTGCACCTGTCGTATGCCAAATATAACCATTTTTGTTGGAGTTTTGTACTCTATCAAGAATCTTCTCCACAGCGTAGTACTGATAGGGACGGAGAACCATCAAGCACTTGTCACCCTCATGAAGGACAATATACTTGCTTATCATCTTACCCAAGGTACACTTGTCAAAGAAGAACAAAGCAAACTTGGACAAATCATTGAATGGAACATTCTCTGCATCTGTCCAGTTGAAAGTGAACTTATAACCACTATTAGGGTTGTTGGCAAAATAGCGAGTATTCACACCGTTTGAAATAACAAACAACTGGATATAATCGAACAAGCCGTGAAACGAAGTCTTATGGTAACGCTGTATCTGATTATAAGCTTGCTTCAACTCCACCCCACGTTTCTTTAGTTCAATTTGAACCAATGGCAAACCATTGATAAGAATGGTAACATCATAACGACACTTTTTCCTACCCTCTACCGTAATCTGATTGGAAACTTGGAACTCATTCTGACACCATTGTTGGCGATTGAGAAATTCCACCCATACACGTTCGCCTGTTTCCAATTCCAACGGAAACAGGTCACGCAGTTTTTTGGCTTTCTCAAAACGAGTGCCACCTTCCAAGTGAATTTTTATCTTTTCAAACTCACTATCTGTAAAACTTGTACGTCCATGACGAGCAAGTTCTTTCTTGTTATGCTTTTCGAGTTGAGCCTTGAAGTTTTGGTCAAGATTGGTTTCTTCCTCAATCTTGACATACTCATAGCTCATATCTTGAAGTGTCTTTATCAGCCCTTGCTCTAGAGCTGCTTCACTTTGTGTCACCATATCCGTTTCTTTTTTGTATTGTTATTCTACTACAATATAAAAATTAGCAAAAATACAAAAATAAGTTGAAAATCGTCCCTAATCATTTTCATTAAGGACGTTTTTTAATATTATTTAGGCAAAAAGAAACTAATATGTCAGAAATAATTGATAATTTTGTTTTTTACTGTCACCTTTCATGTCAACAATGACAAGAAAAGAAATTACCCATAAAGATGTTTCATAATATCTTGCACATAATATTACACCTATTATTAGGTGCAAAACCGAATATTATATATATTGATAATCAGTACAGTACAACATCGTAGGAGAAAAAGATGATAGGACTTAGCTTAACCTTTCGTCTATTAAATCTTTCTTGCACGCTTTCTTGCATTCTTACTTGCATCCTTTCTTGCATTCTCACGAAACAGGTTTATCTAATCATATCTTTTGCATATAATCACATAGCTATGATTATGTGCAAAACAAGTGATTATATATTGATTATCAGCGGTATATTTTTAAAGCGTTAAAGTCGATATATATATATATATATATATGGAATGGCATCGAAGCGACCTTGTAAATATGCTTTCTCCATATCCAACGTATCACGGAAATCCTTGAAATCGAAAAGGGAATACAGATCGCTGCTCACACCTATTACAAATTCCACCAACTGAGTTTTATTATTATTTAGCATATCATTTCACCCATATTCCAAGATTATGTCGTACCTTTGCACCCGAAGATAAGCGTTCTGTAACACAAAGGACGGAAGCGGCTCGGATTCAGTGCTTTGCACTTGTGTCCAGAGATTTACAATTTGAGGCTAAAAAGAAGCGGTACAACTTTATCGTTAAGGCATTGAGAATAAGCACATTGCATTTGTCGCCCATTTTCTGTGCACTTATAAAAAGGGTAGTTGTACCGTTTAAAAGATAAAAGCTTAACTATCAGCAACATCCACATGTTGCGTGGAAAACTATGTTTTAATAACCGAAAATTTCTTCCAAAGAAAGTTTGGTTATCTTGCCGTATTTCTCCAAATTTTTGAAATCAATTTCGTTTTCGTTGCCAAGAACTACAACATTACGTTTTTGATTTTTTACGTATTTTTTGTTGAATTTCAAAATATCGTCAAGAGTCAGCTTCTTGATTGCATTGTAATTGTCTTGTGCAGGCGATTTTTTCAAACCTAATTCTTCACAATTCAAATAAGAATTAATGATACTCATTTTTCTTGTACGAGATGTACGGTAAGAAGCGTCCAAAGATTGTTTTGCTATATCAAAATTCTGTTGAGACACCGGCATATCGTCCAATAACTCGGTAAATGCACTCAAAGCATCAATCAATTTGTCGTTTTGTGTGCCTATATGTGTCATTATCATGTTATGTTGTCCTTTTTCGTTCGCCGTTATATAATATGATGCAGCTGAATAAGCCAAGGAACGCTTCTCTCTGATTTCTTGGAATACTATACTATTCATAGACCCTCCGAAGTACTCATTATAAATAGAGACAATAGGAGTCATTTTCAAATCAAAAGCAGTTGAAGTCGTCAATTGTCTGCAAAGAGATTGTTTTGCATCGTAATGAGCGAAATAAACGTTATTGCTTTTGGTCGGAAGTAAATCCAAATCCTTAGAAGGCTTTAATGCTTTCTTTGCAGCATGAACGCTGTGTTTGTCGGCAATATGTTTTTCAATCTCGGATAAAGATTTATCGCCATAATAAAGAATACGTTGAGGTTGAGAAGTCATGGTTTTGATTTGATTGACGATGTCTTGTGAAGAGATTTGTTTTACTTCTTCGTTAGTAACAAAACGTTTTTGAATATTTTCTTTACCGTAATTGACATAGTTAATCATTTTTGAGAATATGGTGTTTTGTCTTGATTTGGCATCTTGTCTTGATTTCAAAACATCGTTGATAGAGTTTTGAACGGCGTTGTCGGAAATCTTAGGATTATTAAGAATATCCTCAACGATAGAGATTGCCTTATCCATATTTTCGCTAAGACCCGAGATGCTTACGGTAGAGTACTTGCTACCAAAGTTAATAGAGTAGGAGCAGGCAATATCATACATTTCACGATTGATTTGTGCGAGTGTGCGGTTGGTCGATTCCAATTGGGAAAGGAAGTTGTTGGTAATGCCGGCTTTTTTGTCGTACAACGAACCGTAGTTGTAACGGAAAACAAGTTGAAATCTGCCATTCATATCGTTTTTAACGTACAAGATTTCATTGCCGTTGGCTTTACCTTTTTGCATATCTCTGTCAAAATCGACAAATACAGGTTCGATTGGTTCAACGTTCATTGATTTTATTTCCTTTAAGAAATCGCTTTCAACATCACGATTCATTACAACAGGAGTTATTGCAGGCTTATCAACCTTTTGTACATCGCGTTTTTCACCTTGACGTTTATAAACTACAACATAATTATTGTCGCCGAAGATACGTTTTGCAAAATTTACAATCTCTTCTTTGGTAATCTTGCTCATATTTTCGGTTTCGTTTATAACATCTTGCCAATTTCTGTGTTCAATATACGCCATAGCCATACTCATAGCGCGACTTTCATTGTTTTCCAATTCTTGCATATTTGCAAGTTTCTTATTGTTGATAGCAGCTCTAAGCAATTCTTCGTCCCAATTGCCAGATTTCAAAATATCAATCTGTTTAAGGATTAAGTCTTTCAAATCTTCAAGGCTTTGTCCTTGTTTAGGAACGCCACCGAACTGAAAACTTGCATAATCATTCAAAGAACTAACACCACTGTAAACATACTGTGCAAGTTGTTTCTGATTTATGTTTTCGTCCATTATACCGCAAGAACCATTCATCAAAATAGCGTCAGTCATCTCTGCCAAAAGCACATCTCTTGAACCGTTACCCTCATCCATTCTAAAAGCAATGGTTACATTCTCTGCCTCCAAGCCATTTACTTCCACAACTTTCACTTGCTCAATCGGAGATTCTTTGACGTAAGAAAAATCAGGAATGTAACGAGGTTCTATTTTGCCGAAATATTTGTCTATTAATTTGATTGCTTCTTCCGGGTCAAAATCTCCTGACATTGCAATACAATAATTGTTCGGAACATAGTAGTTGCGGAAATGTTTATTGATGTTAGACAACGAAGGATTTTTCAAATGTTCTATCGTTCCTATTGTCGTCTGCGTACCATAAGGGTGATTAGGGAACAAAGCCTCGTTCAGTTTCTCGTAAGCGGTACGTCTATCGTTAGCCATATTCATATTTTTCTCTTCATAAACGGCTTCCAATTCGGTATGGAATAAACGAAAGACAGGATTGGAAAATCTATCTCCTTCTATTTTCAACCAACGTTCCAATTCGTTTGAAGGAATGTTTTCCTGATATACAGTCATATCGTTTGAAGTGAAAGCATTCGTGTTTTGAGCCCCAATCAAAGACATCATCTTGTCATATTCGTTAGGAATGGCGTACTTACTTGCTTCGTAAGAAACAGAATCTATTTGATGATATATCTCTTTGCGTTTTGCGGCATCGGTTGTCTTGTTATAGACTTCATACAAGGCTTCGATTTTCTTTAATTGTTCTTGTTCCTTGTCCCAATCCAAAGTTCCGAAATGAGAAGTGCCTTTGAATAACAGGTGTTCAAGATAATGGGAAAGACCTGTTGATTCGCTCGGGTCGTTTTTACTGCCTACACGAACGGCAATATAAGTCTGAATGCGTGGAACGTCTTTATTGACGGAAAGATATACTTGCAGCCCGTTATTCAACGTGTAGTGAATGACATTCATCGGGTCATTCTTATAAGTCTGTTTTTTGTAGTTTTGGGCAAAAACACTCGAAGTGAATATTAAGAGCGTTAAAAACAGCAGCCCCTTGATGGTTTTTCTATTCATTTGTTTCGTGAAATTATATGTTGTTAAAATTATACCACTTCTCGTCAAATTAGTATTTAATATTATTTTACTGATGTTTAATACTAATTTACTAATGTCTGATAAAAATTTTTGCAAAGTTAAGTCTTTTTTTCAATAGAGCAAAATTTTGAAAATATTTTAATACATAGAGGAATGGATAACAAGCCTGATGTTTTCCTTATTATATAATGACACAAGTTTAATAAACATTGAGATTTTGTTTCAAGATATGGAAAACAAAACTTTGGTATTTAATTTGTCAAAATTTGTGTGCATTTCAAAATTTTCGTAAATTTGCAAAATCATATAAACAAATGTTATCGTGATAGAGAATAAGCCTTTGATATTAAATATAGAGACTGCAACCAATGTATGTTCGGTAAGTTTGACAAGAGGAGATATTGTACTTAATTATCTGGAATGCAAAGAGCCGAATGCACACTCAAAAATGTTGGCAGTGTTGATTGACAAGATATTTGAGAACACGTATTACAGTCTTAGCGAGATAAACGCTGTTGCAGTAAGCAAAGGACCGGGGTCATATACGGGTTTGCGTATCGGTGTTTCTACGGCAAAAGGTCTTGCATACGGATTGGGCATTCCTTTGTTGGCTATTGACACATTGCAAGTCTTGGCTTACAAAGCAAGAAAAAAATATCCAGATTGTGTTTATCTGCCAATGATTGATGCAAGACGTATGGAGGTTTATACATCTCTTTTCGATAAAGACCTGAAACCCTTAAAGGAAATATCGGCGAACATTGTCGAAGAGGATATTTATAAAGATTTCAAGGGCGAAAAAATTATTTTAATCGGAGACGGAGCAAAGAAATGCAAAAGCGTCTTGACTGATGACAGATATGTGTTGGACGAAGACATATATTTGCAGGCTAAGGATATGGGTTATTTGTCCTTTGAGAAGTATAAGAATAGCGACTTTGAGGACGTGGCATATTTTGAGCCGTATTATTTGAAGGAATTTATTGCAATAAAAAGTAAAGTTAAAGGACTTTATACACAAAACTAATTTTGGCGTAACGTGGGAAAGAATAAATTAGCAAGATTTGCAGAAAATTTGACATTTACCAATTTGTTTCAAGTCAGTTTTGAAGATATTCAAAGCCAAGATTTTGAACTTAAAGGCAAATGGCGTGAAGGGTATTTTAAGAACAACAATCCTATTGTTTTGGAGTTGGGTTGTGGTAAGGGTGAATATACTGTGGGTTTGGCAAAGAAGTATCCGAATAAAAATTTCATTGGTATAGACATAAAAGGGGCAAGATTGTGGCGTGGTTGCAAGACTGCTTTTGAGGATAAAATGAGTAACGTTGCTTTTTTGAGAACTCATATTCAGTTGTTGGAGAAATTTTTTGATAAGGGCGAGGTTGATGAGATTTGGATTACATTTTGCGACCCTCAACCCAATAATGAAAATCGCCGTTTGACTTGTGAGAGATTTTTGAACAGATACGCTCAGGTTATGAAGCCTGACGGAGTTTTGCATTTGAAAACCGATAGCAAGGAATTGTTTGACTATACTTTTGAAAGTTTGAATCAGAACAATCACGGCATAATTTTTGCCACTGACGACCTTTATGCAAGCGACTATGAGGGAGATGCAAAAGACATTCAAACGTTTTACGAAAAGATGTTCTTAAACGAAGGAAAGAAAATCACGTATATAAAATTCAAATTGTAAAAGAAAATAAAAGGCTACTTATTAACGTTTAAGTTTATGAGTGTTTAGAAGAAATTAACAATAAAACAATACAACTATGAAAAGAACAATTTTAACCCTTGCTTTGATTTTTTCAAGCATGGTGGTTTTCGCTCAAAGTGAAGAAGAAACCTTAAACAAGTGGATTAATACCTACAATGAGTTGAATGCATCAAAGAATTACGCAGCAATGATAAGTAATTTCGATGCTTGTCATGCTGAGGTACCGTCTTGGGATTTTGCTTACTATTACAAAGGCGTGGCAGAGTTCAATACAAATGACCATGCTGCTGCAATCAAGGATTTCGCAACATTTACTTCTAAGATTGACACTGTAAATTCTGTTTATCTGATGATGGCAAAGAGTTACAACGCACTATCACAACCGCAAGATGCGTTAAACTCTCTTGCAATCTATACTCAAAAAGAACCAAACGATAAGAATGGTTATTCAGAGATGGCTAACTCTTATCTTGCGTTAAAAGATTACGCTTCTTATGTTAATGCTTTGAATAAAGTTGTTTCGATAGATGCAACTGACGTTGCTGCATACAAAAACATAGCATCAGCATACGCAATGCAGAAAGACTTTGAAAACGCAATAAAAGCATACGACAAAGTTATAGAGTTAGACGCCAATAACGCCGAGATGTATTTCAATCGTGCAACTTGCAAAGTGTCTTTGAAGACAGCCGAAAGCATCGCAGCCGCATTGGAAGACTTAAATAAAGCTGAGAGTTTGGGCAAAGCCGATTTGAAATTGTACAATTACAAGTATAATTGCCATTCAATGTTGAAGAACAACGCAGGTGCAATCGAGGCTTGTACAAAGATGTTGGAGTTAAATCCTAACGATTTGCGTACATTGTACAACCGTGCCAACGCTTATTACAAAGACAAGAAGTACAAAGAAGCCATTGCCGATATGACTTCTGTTATCGACAACGAAAAAGTAGATGATAAAACGAAGTTAAACGCTCTTAAAACAAGATATATGTGTAAGAAGAGCCTTAACGATGCCAAAGGAGCCCAAGCAGACTTGGAGATAATCAATAAAATGTCCGGCAAATAGTATAAAGGTTTTATCAAAAAGAGAAAACAAGTTGGCGTTTTGCCAACTTGTTTTTTTATTGTCATTAATCGTTTTTCTACTCTTTATATATAAATATATGTATAGAGATAAGAGTGCTACCTTGAAAGAAACGATGTTTTTGGTGTTACGTATCGATAGCGTGAATTAAAAAATCGCTTTGCAAATCTTTTCAAGCCATAGTTTGTCGGTTTCATCAAACGTATTCAACTCCTCACTGTCGATATCCAATACTGCAATAACTTTATTATCCTTAAATATCGGCACAACTATCTCACTTTTCGATAAAGAACTGCACGCTATATGTCCCTCAAACTTATTAACGTCCGCTACAATCATTGTCGTTTCTCTTTCAAAGGCAGTTCCGCAAACGCCTCTGCCTTTCTTTATTCTTGTGCAAGCCAAAGAGCCTTGAAAAGACGTTAAAACCAAATCATTCTCCACCACTCTGTAAAATCCCGTCCAAAGAAAGTCGAACGTGAAATGTAACATCGAAGCCACGTTAGCCATATTGGCAAACATATCCTGTTCATTCTTTACCACAGATAGCACTTGCGGAAACAAATTCTCATATTTCTCTTGTTTGGTGTCGCCTTTTACGAAAATACTTTCAGACATCGTTTTATTAGTTACTTTAATTATTTTATTAGTTACTGTAATTAATTTATCAGTTACGGTGATTATTTTACCGATTGCTTTAATTAATTTTGCAAAGTTAAACAAAAATTTAAGTTTCAGTGGTACAAAGGGCTTGAATAATGAGAAATGAATTATCTTTGCAGCGTTTTTAATATCATATAACCATGTTAATCACATTGTATGACGACAGCCTTTCACCCAAACAACTATCGCAAGCGGTGAATTTATTGGAGAACGATTCCATTTTACTCGTTCCGACGGATACTTTATACGCTTTTGTGTGTGATATACACTCGCGAAAAGCCGCACATCGCTTGGCGGAGATAAAAGGCAAGAAGTTGGAAAAAAGCAATTTCTCTATTCTTTGTTCGTCCTTGTCCATGGCGTCCAATTATATCAAACCGTTATCCAATCATCAGTTTTCGTTTATTAAATCATTGGACAGCGGCAAATTTACACTTGTCTTGCAGGCAAGCAGCCTCACTCCCAAAATCTTCCAAAACAAGAAAAGAACGATAGGTTTGCGTATCACACAAAATCCAATGCTTATCAATATCATCGAACAGTTGAACCACCCTTTGCTCGTTACTTCCGCTCCGCGTGATAACGATACCGACGGCATATATAAGAACGCCGAACTGATTTATGAGAAGTACGAAGACGATATAGCCTTGGCAATAGACCGCGGTGAGATAGCAAGCATTCCTTCAACGGTGTTGGATATGACTTCAAACGAAGATTACGACATTATACGGCAAGGCTTGGGCGTTGTTGAGTAAATGGCGTGAAAAAATCAAAAACAAGTGATGAATACAAAGGCTTTTGTTATGCGTGGAGTTTTGTTTTGCTTTATCTGTCTTTGCTCTTTTTTCGTTTCATTCGCACAACAGACGGATAATTACGAACAAGCGATGAGAAGAGCGATAAACAACAATAATCTTAACGTTGCTCTGAGTATTTATAACTCGGCAGTGGAGGAGGATTACTATAATTTGTCCGCTTTAACCAATATGGCTTGCGAAATACACTACAAGCAAAACAATACCGACTTGGCAATAAACCTTTGTAAGACTCTTTACGACGATGATGAGAGTAACAATCTTACCGATATAATGTATATATGTTTATTAGCCAAACAAGGCTCGAACAATGACGAACTCATAAGCAATATAGTCCAAAAGATAGGCGATGGTTACTTTGACAAAAACATTCTCAGCGACTTGAAAATCCTGCAAAAGAAAGATATCGACAAAGCAACCTTAGCCATAAACCGTTGTATCATCAACGACAGCATCAAAGACAAAGACGAGTTGTTTGCTTACAAAAATCTTCTTACCTTGCTTTACTTTTCAAACGAACAATACGTGGCTGCATACAATTCCTCCGCCGATATTTCCGCTTCCGACAACCAAGGAGTGATGTATTACGTCCTTGGAGTGTTGAGTGAAAAGAGAAGAGAATACGCCTCTGCCGATGTTTATCTTTATATGGCGATAAAAAACGGCTACACTCACCATGACGCTTATATGCATCGGGCAATCGCCAAAGGCTGGGAGAAAGATTATGTCGAGTCGAACAAACTCTTGGATACCTGTCTTATGATTGATACCAATTATTACGTATATTTTTTGCGTGGAGTGAATTTTCTGCGAATGTTTCGCTATGAAGAGGCTTTGCAAATGCTTGACTATTCCATTCAACTCAACGGCACATTTGCCGATGCCTACAACTATCGCGGCATAGTCTATGGCAATATGGCTTTGTACGACTTTGCGGTTATGGATTTCAAGCACGCCATTTCCTTAGACAATGCCACTCACTACGCTCACAACAATTTGGGTATGGCTTACGAGAGTTTGGGTAAGGAAAAGGAAGCGGTGGAAGAATATAAGAAATCCATAAGTATCGAACCCCATTTTGCGGGCGGTTATTACAATTTGGGCAGGTATTATACCAACAAACGCCAAATCTCAAAGGCAATCAAGAATCTTGAACGGGCAGCCGAGTTGGACGAAGACATATCGGATAGTTTTTATTTGCTCGGGGTTAATTACCAACGCAAAAACAAGAAAGACACAGCCTGCGAATACTACACCCAAGCCTTGGAAAAGAAACACACCAAGGCACAAGACAAAATCGATAACTACTGTAATAAAGACCAAGACACCGAAACGGATAACGAAAACCAAAACGATGATAATAATGTCGAAAACGGAGACAACGAACAATATTCTCCCGGACAATACGACTACGATTCCAATTACGAACAATAGTTTGCCTTTCGGTGATAAGAACTATGTTTCTATGTAGCGAAGAAACGATTTTTAAGATTAGAGATTTTTATTTATCGGTTTGAATTTAATGTTTGGCAGTTTGAATTTTTTATTTGACGGCCTCTGTTTTTTTGTCCAAAACGCACAGGCTATTGTTCAAAACGCACGAGTTTCTGTCCAAAACGCACAGAAACGATGTTTTGAGTTGTACAACTCAGAGCCTTTGAGTTGTACAATCCACGACCTTTGAGTTGTACAACTCGCAATGACGTTTCTGTGCGTTTTGGACGAAAAACACTGCGTTTTGGACGAAAACTTGGGACGAATAAACACGAATTTGGGGCGGATAAACAAAAACTTGGGACTATACATTATATATATGTGTTGCAAATTTGAAAATTAAAGGCGAATAAACAGAAAATTAAAATTATTTAATAAAAAATAAAGCACGAAAAGGTGGCAAAAAGTTTCTATTTGTGGAAATGGAAACATTAGAACGACCGATTTGGTTAAAAACAGATGCGAAATTTGGTCGGCAAGGGATAAGTTCTTAACTTTGCAAAATCATTTTAACAACAAAAAACACACATTGAAATGAAAAAAATATTTATTTGTTTGGCGAGCGTTTTCATTGCTTTGAACTCGTACTCGCAGTATGCGGAGTTGGTCAATCCTTTTGTGGGTACCGATGAGCATGGTCATACTTATCCGGGCGTTGTTGCTCCTTTTGGACAGGTTCAGCTTTCTCCCGATACGCGTTTGTCGGGTTGGGACGGTTGTTCGGGTTATCATTACAGCGATAACAAAATCTACGGTTTTTCGCATACGCATTTGAGCGGCACGGGTGTTGAGGATTTGTGCGATATTCTTTTCACGCCGACAGTTCATTCAAAGGATTATGCCGACAATCGTTTGGAGTTTTCACACAAAGACGAGTACGCAATAGCAGGATATTACAAGGTTAAAGGATTTAATAAATCTTGGATACAATGCGAATTAGCTGCCACAGAGCGTTTGGGGCATCATTTTTATACTTACCCTAAAAACGACACAATGGCGTTGGTTATAGATATGAAACACCGAGACCATACTTTGGATTGGAATATTGAAGTCAGAGATTCCAATACGGTCGTCGGATATAGGGCAAGCCAGTCGTGGAGTGAAGAGCAAAGCGTTTATTTTGCGGCATATTTTTATAAGACAATCAAAAGCAGCAGTCTTAAAGACGGAAAACTTTATCTGTATTTCGGACAATCGAAAGGCAATGACAATCATTTGCAGGCAAGAGTCGCAATATCTTCCGTAAGTAAGGAAGGTGCTTTGAATAACTTGAAAGTTGCAACGCAAAGCGAGGCATATCCTTTTGATTTCTCTTATTACAAAAAACAGAGTATCGATAATTGGAACAAGGCTTTGAAAGTTATAGAAATAGAGGGCGGAACGAAGGAACAGAGACGTACGTTTTATACTTCGTTATATCATTGTATGATTGCACCTAATCTTTATTCCGATGTCGATGGCTCTTATCGTGCGATGATAAATAACAACAAGGACAAGGATAATCTTATCGACGGAGTAAGACCTCAAAATCCTATTGCACGTGCATTGGGTTACAACAGATACAGTATCTTTTCTTTGTGGGACACTTACAGAGCGTTAAATCCGTTGTTGTCTATCATTCGTCAGGATATGTGTAAGGAGTTCGGTCATACGTTCATCGATTATTACTATCAGACAAATGAATTGCCTATGTGGGAACTGCACTCTTGGGAAACGTATTGTATGATTGGTATTCACGGCGTGAGCGTATTGGCAGAGTGGATTGCGAAAGGTATTATAACGGACGATACACAAAAAGAAACGGCTTTGAATGCAATGATAGCCACAGCCAATATGCAGAAGATAGGTCTTCCGTTCTTTAATCGCGACGGTTATATCTCTACGGAATACGAACACGAGGGCGTTGCGAAGACAGTTGAGTTTTGTTACAATATGTATTGCATTGCTCAAACAGCCAAGATGCTTGGTAAAGATGATATTTACAAAGAATACATTCAAAAGGCTCAATACTACAAAAACCTTTTCAATCCGAAGAACAAGTTTATCCAGCCGAAAGAAAACGGAAGATTTCTTCCTGAGTTTGACCCTAAGCAAGTGGATTTGAATTACACCGAGGGCAACGGCTGGCATTATACATTCTATGTTCCGCAGGATATTAACACTCTTGTACAGTTAATGGGTGGCGACAAAGGTTTTGAAGACAAATTGGACGAGTGTTTCAACTCTCAGGAAAAGACAACAGGCAGAGCCCAAGCCGATGTTACGGGTCTTATAGGTCAGTATGCACATGGCAACGAGCCTTCTCACCATACGGCATACCTTTATAATTATATAGGAAAGCCACATAAAACACAGAAACTCGTACGTCAGATTTTGACAACATTGTATTCCGATAAACCTGACGGAGTTTGCGGCAACGATGACTGCGGACAAATGGCGGCTTGGTATGTTATGAGTGCTATGGGCTTTTATGCTGTTTCGCCTGTCAGTGGCGAGTATATAATAGGCTCACCGTTGTTTGATAAAGTTACCATTAATTTGGAGAACGGTAACAAATTTGTCATCAAGAGCAAACAAGGAAAAGATACTCCGTATATCCAATCAATCAAATTCAACGGCAAAGAATACAATAAACTTTATCTGACGCACGAAGATTTGATGAAAGGCGGACAAATGGAGATGCAAATGATTGGAGAAAAGGATTTGGCTTCTTCCAAACTGACTTCTTATGAAAGACCTGTTGCAAGGATAAATGACAATCTTATTGCCGTTGTTCCTAATTTGGAATACGATGGTACGGGTGCATTTGTCGATACATTGAATGTTAAAGTCAATTATTTGAATGATGATTTGACATTGAAAAAGCAAGAGAATTTTGTATTGGATAAAACTCAAACTTTCGATGTTGTCAATTCACAAGGTTTGAAAGTCTCTAAAAATGTTCGCGGTGCGTTTTACAAAATTCCAAAAGGCAGAACAATAAAACTTCTTACTAAATACAACAATCAATACACCGCAGGTGGCGACAACGCTCTTATTGACCAGAAAATGGGTTCGGATAATTGGCGTTTGGGTTGTTGGCAAGGTTATTTTGGAAACAATGTTGAGGCGATTATCGACCTTGGAGAAGGAAGTAAGGTAAGTTCTTTGGGCGGTCATTTCGTACAAGACGAAAAGTCGTGGATATTTATGCCTTTACGAGTTGAATATTACGTTAGCGACAACGGAAAAGACTTTACTTTGTTGGAGACGATAGAAAACACGATAGACGTATATCAAAAAGGAATCATAACAAAAGTTTTCCAAACGACGAAACCGATAAATTCTCGTTATGTGAAAATGGTTGCAGTCAATAGAAAAACAACTCCTGAAAAGCATATATCTCCGGGAGAAACGTCTTGGGTGTTTATAGATGAGATTATCATAAAATAATTGCAAACGAAATTGCATTAATTGTTGGATAAAAACCATTGATGTGAGTATTTTCGATAATGGCAGGGTTTTGCTTAAAGGCTTAACTCTGCTTATTTTATTATTATCACCAATAAGAAAAATAATGTTAAACATTAGCAAAATAGTGTGTGAAACTAATTTATCAGTGTTTAACACTGATTTTCTGATTACACATATAAGTAAAATATTTGCTTTGAAACCATAAAAGAAAAGTGTTTTTGAAAACATAGAAACATTATCGATTGAAACGAATTTAAGAAAAATATGAAAACAGTGTGATAAAGAAATTTTGTTTTTATAATGCAATTGATTTACAAGTGTTTTTAAGAAAATAATTGCAGCGAAAAATGTTTTTGAACGACTAATCTTGATTTTTGAAACATAAAAAATCAAGATTATTGTAGGATTGTCAAAAAAAAATTATATCTTTGCAGTTCAGAAAGAAAATAAAAAAACACTTATATAGATATGGCATACGATAAATTATTTGAGCAGTTTCCGGAGGTTACTACCGAGCAATGGGAAGCAGCGATAGAGAAAGACCTTAAAGGTGCGGATTATAACAAAAAACTTATATGGAAAACCATAGAAGGATTTGATGTTAAACCTTATTATCGTGCAAACGATTTGAAGGATTTGCAGTACTTGAATACCAATCCTAACGAAAAACCTTTCGTAAGAGGACATCAGTCAAAGAGCAACGATTGGGAAATTCGTATGGATATGGATACGGAAGACTTGAACGCTCAAAATACTATGGCATTGGAATGTTTGGATCGTGGAGTTAATTCTATTGGTTTCAATGCAAAGAATGTTCAAACTAAGGAAGATTTGGCTGTTCTTTTGAAAGGTATTTACCCTCAATACATAAGAATAAACTTTTTGAAATCTAAAAACTTTTTGAACTTATTGCAGTTGTTTGTTGAATATTGTAAGGACAATGGCATTAATGCAAAAGAAGTTGAAGGTAGTGTTAATTACGATTCATATTGCTTTGCATTAAAGCACGGCAGATTTTGGGGAGACAATCAACAGAATATGGACGAGGCTGCAAGCATTATGAAATATGCAATGGAGAATTTGCCTTTGTTCAAGACAATTACTGTCAATGGAAATGTATTCTCAAATGCAGGAAGCAATATTTCGCAAGAATTGGGTTTCTCATTGGCAATGGCAAATGAGTACTTATATTATATGACTGAGCGTGGTATCAAGGCAGAAGATTGTATCGAAAGAATGATGTTGTCTTTTGCAACCGGCAGTACATATTTTATGGAAATTGCCAAGGTACGTGCAGCACGTTTGTTATGGACTAAGATTGCAGAGCAATACACCAAGGACGACAATGCAGCAAAGATATTTATTCATTGCGAAGATTCTAAATACAACAAAACAGTTTTCGATGCGTATGTAAATATGCTTAGAACGACAACTGAGACTATGTCTGTTGCTGTTGCAGGTGCGGATTCTATTGCAGTTATGCCTTTTGATGTTGCATTCAAGCAAAGCGATGATTTCTCTCGCCGTATAGCAGCTAATCAGCAAATACTTTTGAAAGAAGAAAGTTATTTGGACAAGATAGTAGATCCTGCCGCAGGTTCATATTACATTGAAACTTTGACTAACAACATTGCAGAGAAAGCATGGGAGTATTTCAAGGAAGTCGAAAAGCAAGGAGGATATGAGAAAGCCATTCGTTGCGGATATGTTCAAAAGTCTGTTAAAGAAATAGAGGCTTTGAGAGCAAAAGACGTTGCAAAGAGAAAAACT
This sequence comes from uncultured Bacteroidales bacterium, assembly GCA_900315335.1. Lineage (GTDB taxonomy): Bacteria > Bacteroidota > Bacteroidia > Bacteroidales > P3 > Scybalousia_A. The sequence continues at coordinate 11,973 of OMYR01000013.1, read as the reverse complement.
GTTATAGTTGGAACAAATCAATATCCTAACATCACAGAAAAAGAAGTTCATATAGAGAAAAAAGGTTGCTGTTGCTGCTGTTGTGAAGGCGAAAAAGAGTTTGAACCATTGAAATGCAAGCGTGCAGCTGAACCATTTGAGGCTTTAAGAGTTAGCGTAATCAATAGTGAAAAGAAACCAAAGGTGTTTAACTTGCTTTATGGTAATTTGGCTATGAGAAACGCTCGTCAAGGATTCTCAACAAACTTCTTCGGAGTTGCCGGTTACGATATAGTATCCAAGCCAACAGATGATATAGTTAAAGGTTGCGAAGATGCGTTGAAAGAAAATCCTGATATAATCGTTCTTTGTTCTTCTGATGACGAGTATCAGGAATTTGTAAAGGCTGCTCTTCCTGTATTGAAAGGTAAAGTAAAACATATCATCGTTGCAGGAAATCCGGAAGATGCGTTGAAAGAAGAGTTTAATGCTCTTGGTGTTACAGACTACATCAACGTAAGAACTAATGCTTTGGAAAGTTTAACAAAATACAACAACGCCTTATTAGGTTAGAATTTGTTGGATAATAAAAAGAAGCCTGACTTGTATCGGGCTTCTTTTTTAATTTGAGAAATAGTGAAAAGAACATTTATTGTAATATTGCTGATATGTGTTTGCGTGCCTATTATTGCACAAAACAAAAATGCTATACCTTATGACAATGATGTGGATAGTAATCAAAAATCGACAATATCACTGGCTATTCCAACGCAAATGTTCTTCAAAAACAATGAATATACTCGAAAAATAGCCTATGGCTATACTCTTGGTGGTTTTCGCACTATTCCGCAAGTGGAGTATAAACTAAATTCCTCTCTTTCCATTTCCGTAGGAATTAATTTGCTTAGATATTGGGGTGCTAATAAATATGGCAATTACAATTTCGTAAACGTGCCTTATTATAGCGATACAAATTCTCAGAGCCAGTTTCATTGGAAGTCTTATTTGAGAATTGCTTGGCAGGTTAATAATCGTCTGAAATTTGTTGCGGGCAATATCGAAACGCAGCATTATCATTATTTGCCTATACCTTTATATAATAGAGAGCTTTCCTATACTTCCGATGGCGAAGAGGGATTGCAATTGCTTTATAATGGCAAATATTGGACTAATGATGCTTGGGTGAATTGGCAGAACTTTAATTTTTATAACGATATAGATAGAGAATCTTTTGAATTGGGTATTAGTGGTTATGTTAATACAAGTCAAAAAAGCAAAATTGTTGGTCTTTTGAATTATGCTTTTATTTGGCATCATAATGGTGGAGAATTGGACACTATTTCCACATTGGATTTAGACCATTGGTCAAATGGTCGAATCGGTGGCGAGTTAAAAATAAACGACATTTTTAATAAAAATCTTGATTTGGCTTTTGCCTTTGATTATCTTTTTGCCAAAGATATGAAAAACTCAACATGGGCTTTCAAATCTGGATACGCTTATTTCCCTACCATTAAACTTAATGGCAATAATTGGCAAACGACTTTGGGCTATTATGATAGCAAAAAGATGATGACTTTTTATGGCACTAATTTCTTTTCAAATCTTGCCCAAAGGCAGTCAAATGTTGTCTATCCGCACAATCAGATGCTTTATGCCTCTATTGATTATTGTCTGAATATGAATGGAAGCAGCAATAAGTTTCTTTCAAATTATTATATGACTTTGGTCGGCGAGTTTTTCTATAAATTGGATACGGAAAACTCCATAGAAAAAGAATCCAATACATTGTCTTTTGGTCTTGGCGTTGTTTTGACAGCCAAACCTAAATTCAAATTATATAAATTCAAAAATCTTAATTAAAATATGAAATCCAAATTCCTTAATATCAAGTATGCTTTGTTCATTGTCGGTTTATTTTTTTGCATCAAGTCTTTTGGTCAATATGACGAGGGTTTTACTAAGCCTATTATAACCGAAAACGGAAATTTTGTTTATTATGAACTTGCACCGATACAGACATCGGAAGGCGTTTTGATATTTTTGGATAGAAATCTTGGTGCGTTGAGCAACGATATAACCTCTTCCGATAGTTGGGGAGACTTGTACCAATGGGGAAGAGCGACGGACGGACACGAAAAACGTTTGTCGGACACCACCAATACGATAGCACCGAATTATACAATTAAAAGCAAAGATTTTATAGTCGATTCGGCTCGTGCAAACGATTGGGTGGCATATCCGAAAGACGATTTATGGTCGGATAACGGCAAGACTAATAATCCTTGTCCGTGTGGGTATAGATTACCAACGGAAAAAGAATGGCGTTCGTTATTGGATTTGGGTTACGAGATAAAATCGACGGGAGCGGGTTCCTATTATATTTCGATAGGTAATGACCAATTGCGGCTGCCGTGTGCAGGGCTTAGAAATGCCTTTACCGGAAATTTTCAATATCAAGGTATGCGTGGTTATTATTGGGCAGGCGATGTCAAGGCTTCGGGCATGTCTTCTTCGATAGATTTTAATAAGGCGGAGATTACAACAAACGTAACTATTTATGGTTTCCGCGCTTTTGGTCGTAGTGTTCGCTGTATGAGAAATCAAACAGATAAATAAATTTACTTTTCAATCGTTATTTGCTTTTAAGCAAAGCAAAAAATAATTATAGTAGTCATTTTTTTATCACTCATATTTGTAAAATAGTTATTCATACTATTTTGTTAGTGTTTAACACCAATTTTTTGATCAGTGATATTAATTTTCTGTCTTTACATAATACTATATTTTATTATGTTTTTGAAAAATTTTTATTAATTTTCTATAAAAAATTTGGTTATTTCTTAAAAATATACATAAATTTGCAAAAAATTAATAATCAATAATCAAAAATTCAAGACAATGCGAAAAATTACATTTTAATATTACTGATAAGTTCGGTAATATTATGCCCGACAAAGAGTCAAGCACAGATGCAATCGGTAATGGTAACAAGTACGCAACGAGTAATTACACCAACACCACCCCAAACACGTATTAGCCCGATAAAGTCAGTTACTATCAAGCCTACAAAGATTTTATCAGCAATAAATTATAAGTATCAAGTATATATTGGTACTGCTTTTTATTTGACAGATGATGATAGTAATACCTCTGCATCTTTTCCAAATTGTGGCACAAAAGGTCAGTTATGAGTATATATGTCCCATGCATTTTACTACTTCCATAATTGCTGCCACACCTTCACAATCACAGTATTCGATAATATGTAAATAATAAATTTAAGGAGGAAATAAAAATGAAAAAATCAATTTTATTCGTTTTATTAAGCGTTTTTGCTTTAACATCGTTTTCGCAAGTTGAAAAAATTAACGAAAAACATATATTTTGCCTGATGCAATTTCATCACAAGGTTGTATTCCATTTGAAGGTAATGATAGTATAGAGATAGAGATGGAAAATTATTGGTGGTGGTCGTTTTGGGTTAATAATTTTGAAACTTTTGAGTCTCAAGATTTAGCACAGTTGTTTCATACAGATGATTCTTTGGAAATAATTGGTGTTGCAGGCTATATGACTGTATCTTTTAATGCACTTACAATGAATAATTATTTGGGTATAGCCGATACATCTTTTAATATATTAGAAGAAAAAGTTTTGTCAGATATTTTACAGAAAAATGGAAATATGATGCCTTATTATGAATTGATATTTGACAATCCTGTAACAGTTATCGGAGACTTTTATGTGAGGACAGATTTTGCAAGACCTCCTTATTATATGAAAGACGGAGAGGTTTATAAAGATACCGCATACGAAACAAAATACAAGTGGAATGATTCTTATTACAATTTGTTTGAATTTTTTGGACAAGAAATTTGTTTGCGTCTTATTAAGTCTGATGAACTGTGTAATCGACAGACTGTTATGCGTGATAATATTCGTCTTCTCGCATGCGACGCATATATGGATACAACTTATGAAAATAATTGGACAAACTATTATGATGATTTAAATGAGAAAGATAATAATTTATATGGTCTATATCTTTTCCCTCTTATCGAAGACGGAAACGATACCATTTCATATGTTGCGAGCATTGAGGTGGATAATTACACCTACGTTTTTCCTAATCCTGCAAGCGAGAATATTACGGTACAAAGTTCATTCAAAATTCATGGTATAGAAATATTTAATGAGCAAGGACAAAAAGTTTTTATAACTAAACCGAACGCTTATAATACTTCAATAGATGTTTCTTCGTATCCGAAAGGAACGTATATCGTTAAAATAATGACCAAATCAGGAACGACAAACAAGAAAATCATTGTTCAATAAAACCGCATTACAAGAATAGAAAATATTAAGTATTTTGGCGATAAGAGATAATAAAAACATCGTTAGTGGTATTGAATTTTTGTTTAGAGGGGAGTAAATTTTCTTTTCATAAAATATTTTTTCGTTATTTGTATTAATATTCGTAAATTTGCAAATTGATTTTTGGTTTAATAAAAGCGGTGTGGCGAAAGCATCGCACACAAAAAATAAAAGAGAAGATAGGTTATGACGGATATGCTTGAAAAACTTGAAGCGATAAATACAAAGTATTTGCAATTGCAGGAGAAAATCAATGACCCTGATATTATCAACGATATGAAAAACTATGTCAAGTTGAATAAGGAGTATAAAGATTTGGAGCCTGTTATAGCTGCTTATAAGGAATATAAAGATATTCTTGCAAATATAGAAAACGCCAAAGATGTTATAGAAAACGAAAAAGACGAAGAATTTCGTGATATGGCGAAGTTGGAATTAACGGAATTTCAGCAAAAGCAAGAGAAAATGGAAGAAGATATTCGTCTTTTGTTAATTCCTGCCGACCCACAGGACGGTAAAAATGCCATATTCGAGATTCGTGCCGGTACCGGTGGAGATGAAGCAAGTATTTTCGCAGGCGATTTATATCGTATGTATATCAAATATTTTGAGAAAAGAGGTTGGAAAACGGAAATCGTGGATTACACTCCCGGAACATCAGGCGGCTACAAAGAAATAGTTATAAATGTTAGTGGTAAGGACGGAGTTTATGGTCAGATGAAATATGAGAGCGGTGTTCATAGAGTTCAGCGTGTTCCGCAAACCGAAACGCAAGGCAGGGTGCATACTTCGGCAGCCAGCGTCGTTGTTCTGCCCGAAGCCGAAGAGTTTGATGTGGATTTGAAGATGAGTGATATTCGTAAAGATATATTCTGTGCAAGCGGTCCGGGAGGTCAGTCGGTCAATACCACATATTCGGCTATTCGTTTGACACATATTCCTACGGGTATCGTTGTTTCTTGTCAGGATCAAAAGTCTCAGGTTAAGAATTTGGAAAAGGCTTTGACGGTTTTGAGAACAAGATTGTTTGAAAAAGAATATGCGAAATATTTGGAGGGTATTGCATCTAAGCGTAAGACTATGGTATCTACGGGCGACAGAAGTGCAAAAATCCGTACATACAATTACCCTCAAAGTAGAATAACTGACCACCGTATCAACTGGACTATGTATAATTTGCCGGCATTTATGGACGGCGATATTCAAGATGTGTTGGACGCTTTGCAATTAGCGGAAAATGCAGAGAGATTAAAAGAATCTTTGGAATAATTTTGGTGATTTGCAAAATAACTCGAAAGTCTTTTGCGTTTATAAGACTATGAAAATAAAAAGAGTTATAATATTATATTTATTCATTGTTGTTTGTTTGACTTCTTTGGCTCAAACAAACAACATTGGTATAGGACAGTGGAGGGCACATCTTTCGTATTCTCAAACACATCAGGTTACTAAGGTCGGCGATGAGGTTTTGGTTGCGGCGCAATCAGCCTTGTTTTATTACAATCCTCAAACGCAAGAAATCAGAACACTCAATAAAGTCAATGGTTTGTCCGATGCCGGCATTGATGTTATGGCTTACGACACCATAACAAAAAGTACTGTTATTACCTACGAAAACTCCAATATAGATATTGTTCAGGGTAGTAATGTTTATAATATCCCCGATATAAAGAATAGAGCCATTGAGGGTAGTAAGGCTATCAATAGCATTTATTTTTCCAATGACAAGGCGTATTTGTCTTGCGGTTTCGGTGTTGTAGTTTTGGATTTGCAAAGACACGAAATTTACGATACATGGTATTTAGGTAAGAACTCATCGGCAATAAATGTCAATTGTATATACATAGATGATACGAGTATTTATGCAGGTACTGTCAATGGTCTGTTGTATGCCGATAAGGATAGCAAGACTTTGGCGGCATCACAAACTTGGAAAAACAAAAATCTAAGTGAAAAGAATAAAGAAGTAAAAGATATAATCCCCTTTGAAAACAATACGATATTGTTAAACATTCTTAGAGATAACTCAACGCACTCCGATTTGTTGAAATATGACGGCGAAAAGTCCGATACAATTTGGAGTGATGTGTTTATGAATAAGATTAAAAGATATGGCGACAAGATAGGTGTTATATACTATATGTATATGACTGTTTATGATATGGATTTCAAACAATTGGTTGCTTATAGCAATGAATGGAATCCTATACCGGGAATAAGAGAAATAAATTTCAAAGATTTTTGTATAGATGATACTGATATTTGGTTTTCGCATACTAGTACGGGATTGATTCATATACCCGATTATATTAATGGTTCTACTGCGAATGCGAAAATTATTTATCCAACAGGTCCGATGAGTAATAGCGTCTTTGGTTTGACTTATTCCGATGATGGATATTTGTATGTTGCTCCGGGTGGTAAGAATGCGGATAATTCCAATAAGTATATGCCTGCCGATATTTATACATACAATGGTTTTTATTGGACGGTGTTAGAATATGGAGCGACTTCGGAAGGTCTGATAGACGTTGTGGATATTGCGATAGACCCAAAAGATAAAAATCATTTGGTTGCGGCTTCGTGGAATAATGGAGTTATTGATATAAATAATAACACCATTACAACGATATATGACTCCACCAATACGGATAACCTTTTGCGACCTTACGATTTGCCGGGTGGTGGATGGACTTATCGTGTGGCATCGGTTAAGTATGATAGGTCGGGAAATATGTTTGCTGCCGTTTCTTTGGTGCCATACGGCTTTGTTTATAAAACAAAGACCGGCGAGTGGGGAAATTTTTATACGCAACCTTATATAGGCGGAGATGAGATAAAAGGTATGACGCTTGATTACTTTAATTCATATAAATTGATTTATACAGCATCGGGAAAAATTCTTTTGCTGAACAATCAAGGAGAGATGAAATTGATTGACGCCAATAATGGTTCGCTTTTATCAACTTCAACAGTCAATTGTATGACACAAGATAAGGACGGAGAAATTTGGATTGGTACTGAAAAAGGTATTAAGGTTATATATTCCTTGACGGGTGCTTTTGATATGGGTTCATCAAATTACAATGTGCAATGTAATAATATTGTATATAATGAAGATGGCATACCGCAGTATTTATTGAGTTTTGAGAACATTAGTTGCATAATGATAGACGGTGCTAACCGCAAATGGATAGGAACGGAAAGAAGCGGCGTGTATGTACTGAGTGCAAACGGAGATAAGGAATATTATCATTTTACATTGGAGAACTCTCCGCTAATATCAAATAAAATAACGGCGTTAGCACAAAATCCATTGACAGGAGAGGTGTTTATCGGAACGGATAGAGGTATTGTTTCTTATAGAGCCGAGAGTTTGACACCGGAAACAGAAGATAGGGAGTTGAGAGTGTTTCCTAATCCTGTGCGACCGGATTACAATGGGCTTATTGCAATAAAAGGTTTTGTGGAAGATTCTGATGTTAGGATAACAGATGCAAACGGACAAATGGTTGCTCATTTGAAATCTTTGGGTGGTCAAGCCGTGTGGGACGGTAGAAACTTTGAGGGCAACAAAGTAGCATCGGGAGTTTATTTTGTATTTTCCTCTGCAAACGAAGGTAACAACAAAGCAAAAGGAAAATTTTTGATTGTAAGATAACGCATAATCAATATTTGAAATATATAACACAATAACATAACAATGTTAGAAAAGACACCCGCTATTTGTTTGAAATCTTTTCATTATAAAGAAAGCAGCACTATTGCAACTCTTTTTACATTAGATAATGGTTTGCAGACATGTATTGTAAAAGGCGGAAGAAAGAAATCGTCGGGTGTCAAATCTTCGTACTTTCAACCTTTGCAGCCATTGGAAGTTGTGTTGTATAATAGTAAGAAATCAAATATACATACAATAAAGGAATGCTCTATTGGTTGTGATATAACCAATGCAACAACAGATATTGTAAGGACATCATTAGTTTTTTTTATTTCAGAGGTTATCGGCTTATCGCTTAAAGAAGAAAATCCAAGCGAAGAGATGTTTGAGTTTTTTATGTATGTCATAAATACTATCAACGATACAGGAGATACAAAGGAATTAAAAGACTTTCATCTATATTTCTTATACCATTTTGCAAGATTGTTAGGTTTTAGTCCTATGGATAACTATGATAAAAACAAAGCTTATTTTGATTTGAATAAGGGCGAGTTTGTCGCTTTGCAAGACACTCAAACATTGGACAAACATACATCTTTGTTGTTTCATGATTATATAAATGCTGTCCAAGATACTTATTCGTATTTTACAAGCAATTCTCAGGATAGGAATGTGTTATTAGGGGCGTTTATATACTTCTTTGAAACGCATATAACATTGAAACAAATCAAATCGCAAACCATTCTTCGCACTATATTGTAATAATGTTGTAGTGATTTGGGTGTATAAAAAAATGATGTTTGAATTAAATATTTTGAATTTTTATGCCACATAAATTGTGGGGCAATGAAAAAAGTTGTAATTTTGCAAACGATTTACGGGATGTAGCGCAGTTGGTAGCGCACTTCGTTCGGGACGAAGGGGTCGCCTGTTCGAGTCAGGTCATCCCGACTACACCAAAAGATTTTACAGGGGGTATAATCATAGGGAAAGCATTTATCATGAACACACGTGTTAGCAGACTATTCTTAATATTGTTAGCCATAATAACATTAATAAGTTGCGGTGGCAAACAAGCCGAGCAAGATTTCAATAAACTTACAAACGAAGAAAAAATTAAATTTTTAGATGCCAAGATAAAAAAGGAATCTAAAAATGCTGAATTGTATTATCAAAGAGGACAAGTCTTTTTTGATATGGGTAATACAAAAGAAGCCTTGTACAATATCAAACAAGCAATAGATTTCAACGACAAACAAGTCAAATATTATATTTTTGAAGCCGATGTGTTCTTTTCTCGTGGAGAAACAACTTTGGCTTTTAATGCACTGCAACAAGCAATATCTAAGGATTCCAAATCGGAGGAAGCATATTTGAAAATAGCGGAGTTAAGTTTGGATTTGCAGGATTATAAACGCTGTGTTGAGAATGCACAAAAGGTTATCAAATTGAATAAATTGAATGCTAAGGCGTTTTTCATTCGCGGGTGGGCTATGAAAGAAACCGGCGACACAATACAAGCCGTTAAAGATTACAAGAAAGCAATAGAGTTGAAAAGTGATTACGAACAACCGTTTGAGGAACTTGGGCTTTTGTATGCAATTAAAGGCGACGGTTTGGCGGTGGATTATTTGAAAAGTACTATAAAGATAAATCCGAAGAATACACATGCAATGTATGCCTTGGCAATGTTTTATCAAGACCACGATGCTATTCAGCAGGCCTTGGATATGTATCAACAGATATTGAAGATTGACGGCAGCAATGCAGACGCCATTCATAACGTTGGCTGGATAAATTATAAATATAAAGAAGACTACACAACGGCGTTGGATTGTTTTTCCAAAGCGATAAGAATAGATTCGTCTTTTTATCAAGCGTGGTACAACAGAGGTAAGACCTACGAAAAGTTGGGTAGAATGAGTGAAGCCAAAGCCGATTTGGAAAAAGCAGCATCATTGAAGGCGGAACAAAATAAATAAAACGCAATTGTTAATAAGTTTTTCACTTTTGTTGCGTCAGATTATAAAATAAGTTGTAAATTTGCAACCAATATGAAGGGGGATAAGATAATTATATTATGTGATACGACAAAGAGAGTCAATCAGAGGAGCAACTCTTCGATACATATTTTTATTTGAGTTATAGCGGTTTTCTTTTTTTCAAGGAAGCCGTTTTTTTTAGTGTGAGACATTAGCGAAACAACGTTAAACAAAAATTTACTGGATATTAACAACAATTTGTTCTTGTTACACAATAGAAAAAAAGAAAGTTAAAAATAATAAAAACAACACAATCATGACAAATCTTAAAGGTAAAAACTTGATTTCAATTACCGACTACACGAAAGAGGATTATTTGACGGTATTGGATTTGGCTGAAAAATTTGAAAAAAATCCTAATCAGCCGATATTGAATGACAAAGTTGTGGGTTCGTTATTCTTTGAGCCTTCAACACGTACAAGATTGAGTTTTGAAACTGCCGCCAATCGTTTGGGAGCGCGTGTTATCGGTTTTTCAAATCCATCTGCTACTTCTTTGCAAAAAGGCGAGAGTTTGCACGATACAATCAAAATGGTTTCTTCATACACCGACATCATCGTTATGAGACACCATAAAGACGGCGCATCGAGATATGCAAGCGAGGTTTCTCCTGTTCCTTTAATAAATGCAGGCGACGGAGCAAACCAACACCCGACGCAATGTATGTTGGACTTGTATTCCATTCGTAAAACACAAGGCACGTTGGACAACTTAAAGATTGCCATGGTAGGTGATTTGAAATACGGTCGTACCGTGCATTCATTGGTTCAGGCTATGAGTAATTTCAATGCGGAATTTCATTTTGTTTCTCCTGAATCGTTGGCAATGCCTGAGAATGTAAAGAATTTCGCAACCAATTCGGGATTGAAGTACTACGAATATGATAAATTGGAAGACGTTGTACCTTTCGCCGACATCATATATATGACCCGTATTCAAAAAGAAAGATTTCCCGATCAGTTGGAATACGAAAAAGTTAAGAATGCATACATAATGACTGCCGCAACGCTTAAAGGCTGCAAGGATAATATGAAAGTTTTACACCCATTGCCAAGAGTTAATGAGATTGCAATGGATGTTGATAAAACGCCATACGCATATTATTTCCAACAGGCACAAAACGGAATGTATGTTCGTCAGGCATTGATAGCATCTATACTTGGTTACGCAGATAAAGTTAAATAATTAAACATAGGAGATAAAGTCATGACAACAAATAATAAAGAACTTGTAGTTGAAAAAATAGCTAACGGTACCGTTATAGACCATATTCAGGCGGACAGAGTTTTCAAAGTGGTTAGTATATTGGGCTTGGATAGTTATGAAGATGAGGTTTTGATTGGAACAAACCTTAGCAGCAAGAAGTACGGCAAGAAAGGTATCTTGAAGATTAAAAACAAATACTTCACACAGGAGGAATTGGATAAGATAGCAATCATTGCTCCTACGGCAACAATTATAACTATCAAGGATTATGAGATAAAGGAGAAGAAAAGCCTTGAAATTCCTCATCAAATCCATAAAATCGTTAAGTGTATCAATCCTAATTGTATCACAAACGTTGAGGAGATTGACACCCAATTTGAGGTTGTTGGCAAAGACCCATTGAGTATTCAATGCCACTATTGTGAGAAAACAATGCAAGAAATAGTTTTCAACGAATAATAAGGCGATTTACTTTGAAGGTCTTTGACATTCAAGGAACGTTTATTATACAGTAGTGTTATTAAACACAAAAAGCGAGGGGCTGTGATTTCATTTGCCCCTCGCTTGTTTTTTAATTTTTAATGTTGATTTTCTATTCAATCATTTGAAGTTTTTACACGTTTGCCTCTACTTTGTGTCTAAATTGCTTTACTTCTCGTCTAAATCACGCTACTTTGTGTCTAAATCACGCAGAAACGTGATTGTAT
>OMYR01000014.1 GCA_900315335.1 uncultured Bacteroidales bacterium | reverse complement strand
TTTGTTTGTGGTTATTCAAATATACAATTTGTTCGGCAGTTTTCTCCGTTTTAGACACAATCACTCGAAATGTCGGATGAACCAAAAGTTTTAATTTGCAACTTTTGGCTAATAGGTGCGGTCTTTGATTTACGGCAAGTGTTTTCCGAATTGGGAAAGGAGGTTAATGCGGTTTTGATATTTTTTTATATTTATATGCTACTCTTTTTCATAAAGAGAAAATTTTTATTATTAATAATATAATTATGTTTTCATAAAGCATTAAAAGGTTAAACTTAACGTATATTTGTGAAAATAGACATCATAGGGCTTAAAATAACAATAAAATTAAAAAAATTTCGTATCAAAACCACGCAAAACAAAAAATCGCACCTTGAAGCCGAAACAAAAATTGAAAAAACAAAAACAACTAAAAAACCGAACGCAACCAAAAAATTATTATTCAACTATGTTTTATTACAAAATCAAGAGAAACCTTTGGGTAAAAGGCGAGAAAGCCATCCGTTTCAGCGCAAGAGTATTTCGTGGCACCGACGTGTCTTTGGACGAGATAGCAAAAGAAATCTCTCATTCCACCACGATGTCGTATCCCGACGTGTTGGCAGCATTGAAAGCGTTTGAAATCCACATATCGGCGCATATCCTTAACGGCTCGGCAGTGAAATTCGGCACTTTGGGAGCGTTTATCCCAACGCTACGCAGCAAAGCGTGTGCGACGGCAGAAGAGGTAACGGCAGACACAATCAAGCGTGTAACTTGCAGATTTTATCCGTCGGTGGCATTCAAAAACACTATGAAAGGCGCTAACCTCATAGAAAAAGATATGAATATCGACCACGCTTAAACAACCCACATTCCCCCATATAACAATGGGGGATTTTTTTTTGTGGCTCCGCACCGCACCACTATTCGTGATAATAAACGCGGGGGATTCTTGGGGATATGGAGGTGTAAATTTCGTAAGGTATGGTGTTTAACGCCTCCGACATCTTGAATACAGGGTTTTCAAGACCGAAGATTACCGCCATATCGCCCTCCGTTGCATTGACATTCGTTAAATCAATCATACACATATCCATACAAATATTGCCTAATATCTTACAATATTTTCCATTGACATAAACCTCGAAATTCTCGTTGCCCAAGTGTCTGTTCAAACCATCGGCATAACCTATCGGAATAACACCTATTTTCATTGGCTTGGAGGATACGAAACGACGTGAATACGAAACATCTTCGCCTTGTTTGATTTCACGAATTTGGGTTATGGTTGTCCTTAAACGATGAACAAAGCGTAGTTTTTGCTGTTCGGCAGCATTGGCACCTATGCCGTACATACCTATGCCAAGTCGCACCATATCGTAATGGGCTTGCGCAAAACGAATGGTCGCAGCCGAATTGCAGATATGTCGTATTATCTTGTAATCAAAAGAATTGACGATAAAATCACTCATCTGCTCGTAAAGATTTATTTGCTCATAAGTGTAAGCGTCCAAAGAAGGGTCGTCAGCACCGTAAAGATGCGAAAAAATGCTTTTAATATGCACGTTAGGGTGGCTTTTAAGAACGCAAACCAAGTTGTTTATATCCTTTGCCTCAAATCCCAAGCGGTGCATACCCGTATCGAGTTTGATATGAATGTTTATATTGTCATAAAGAAATCTGTCCAACACCTTGAAAGAATGAACGACGGGTTCCAAGTTATAGGCTTTTATCAAATTTGTGCTGTCGGGTTCGGGGGTCATAACTATTATCGGCTTTTGAATGCCCCCTCGTTTGAGTTCCACACCTTCATCGGCAAAAGCAACGGCGAAATAGTCCGCCAAATTGTTTTTCTCCAAAGCATACGCCACTTGATAGCTGCCGCAACCGTAAGCATTCGCCTTAACCATAGCCATAACCATTGTGGGCGGTTTGATATGTGAGCGAAAATAACGGACATTGTCCTCCAAAGCCGACAGATTGACTTCCCAAACGCTTTGATGCACCTTGTTGGACAATAGATTGGATATGTTTTCAAAGTGCATAGACGTAGCCCCTTTTATCAATATGGCGTGGCTGTTAAAGTCTTTGCGTTTAAGGTTTAGAATAAAGTCATCGACGCTCAGATAGAATTTTGTGTTTTCTATCGTTATATGGTGCCTGTTGTTATAAAAGTCGCTTCCTATGGCTATAAGGTTTTTTATGCCTTTATTTAATAGAAGAGTGTTTATTTCTTTGTACAATTCATCTTTATTGGCGTTGGACTGCTGCAAATCGGATAGGATAACGGTTTTATGTGATTTGTTTTGAAGATTTAAGTAATCCAAAGCAATCTCCAATGATTTCAAATCGCAAGAATACGAATCATTGACGATTAAAGAATTGTTGATGCCGCTTTTCACTTCAAATCTGCTTTCCAATTGCTCCAAAAAACGTATTCGTTGTTGCAAATGGCGTTTGTCGATACCCAGAGTAAGGCAGGTAACGTATGCCATTAAAGAGTTCTCTATGCCGGCTTTGTCGGTAAAAGGCAGCGACAAACGGGAAAGTAGGTCTTGGGTATTATAATATTGTTTGACTTTTGTTGAATTTGTATAAAAATTATTGCCAAAGCAGATTAAATCAATTGAGTGATTTGTGGCAAAAGTTGTTATTTTGTTTGTCAGCAATGGGTTGTCATCGTGAAAGATTATTGTGGAGCAGGAAGAGAAAAGTTTTAGTTTTTCGTCAATCTTTTCTTCAATGGAAGAGAAATTAACTTGGTGGGCATCGCCGATATTGGTAAAAACGCCTATTGTGGGTTGAATGATTTCTTTCAATCTCTGCATTTCTCCAACAGAGGATATACCTGCTTCAAACACACCAATCTCATCGCCTTGTTTTAGTCCATAAACGCTGATGGGAACACCTATTTGGGAATTGAAACTCTTGGCATTGGAGCAAACTTTTTTGTCTTGGTCTATAAGTTTGACAATCCAATCCTTGACAATCGTCTTGCCGTTGCTTCCCGTTATGGCAACGCAATTTAAGTCTGTAAAATTTCGCCTGTGTTCTTTTGCCAATGTTTGCAAACAATCCAATACGTTTTCAACTACAAGAAATGTTGCGTCTTGGTATGTCGCTATCGGCTCTTTGCCTGTTACAAAGATGCGTATTCCTTTGTTGTAAAGGAAATTGATATAGTTATTGCCGTCGTTTTTGTTGGTCGATAAGGCAAAGAAAGCGGTGGAGGAGATGGTATTAAGTCTTCTTGAATCAAATAGTATGTTTTCTATCGGTTCATCTGCGTGTTGTTTTCCGATAATCAAACCGTTGCACAAAGCAGCAAGTACATTTGGCGTTATTTTATTTTTCATTTTGTCTTGAAAATTAGCGTCTGCAAAATTACGCAAATTATGGGAGGTATTCATAAAAAGAAGAATTTTTTAGAAGGAATGAAGATTTGGAAAACATAAGGGATAAAGAAAAATAAAGTTCGGAGCATAAGTTCGGAAATAAAAAATAGGAATTTAAGTGGTTGAAATACTTAGGTTTGTTGAAATAACAGTGTATAATTTTAACTAAATATTGAAAATAAATTCAAAAAAAATTCGCCGTTTTAATAAATAGTTATAACTTTGCAGCGTCTTTTTAAGACATAAAAATGGTTTTTAACATTTAATTACAAATTAAAAAAAACAAAATATCATGGACGTTAAGAAAATTTTAGCTGACGTTGAAGCAAAAAACCCTGGACAACCGCTGTTCTTACAAGCTGTTACAGAGGTATTGGAAACAATTAAAGATTATGTAAATGAACATCCTCAATACGATGCTCATAAAATTGTTGAAAGAATGGTTGAACCTGACAGAATCTATCAATTCAAAGTTGAATGGATGGACGATAAAGGTGAAATTCACGTAAATAGAGGTTACAGAGTACAGTTCAATAACGCAATAGGACCTTACAAAGGCGGTTTGCGTTTCCACCCTGCTGTAACTTTGGATACATTGAAATTCTTAGGTTTTGAACAAACATTCAAAAACTCTTTGACTACTTTGCCTATGGGCGGTGGTAAAGGTGGTTCCGATTTCGATCCTAAGGGAAAATCTGATACAGAAATCATGCACTTCTGCCAAGCATTTATGACTGAATTGTTCAAATATATCGGACCGGACAGAGACGTTCCTGCCGGTGATATAGGCGTAGGTGGAAGAGAAATCGGTTACCTTTACGGTATGTACAAAAAACTTGCTTGCGAAAATACCGGCGTTTTGACAGGAAAAGGTGCTGAATTTGGCGGCTCTATCCTTAGACCGGAAGCAACAGGTTTCGGTGCAGTATATTTCGTAGAAAATATGCTTAAAATGAAGAATGACACTATCAAGGGTAAGACTGTTTCTATCTCCGGTTTCGGTAATGTTGCTTGGGGTATTGCTAAGAAAGCAACTGAATTGGGTGCAAAAGTTGTTGCTCTTTCAGGACCTGACGGATACATTTACGATGAAGAAGGTATGGATGAAAAGAAAATCGCTTACATGCTTGAATTACGTTCTTCAAACAACAACGTTGTAAAACCTTATGCAACTAAATTCAAAAAATCTAAATTCACTGCCGGTAAAAAACCTTGGGAAGTTAAGGTTGATATAGCAATGTGTTCAGCAATTCAAAACGAGTTAGACGACAAAGATGCTAAGACTTTGGTTAAGAACGGAGTTCAATTAGTATGTGAAGTTTCTAACATGGGTTGTACAGCAAAAGCTATCGAAGTTTTACAGAAAGCAAAAGTAACATTTGCTCCTGGTAAAGCAGCTAATGCAGGTGGTGTTGGAGTTTCCGGTTTGGAGATGTCTCAAAATGCAGAACACCTTCCTTGGACAGCAGCAGAAGTTGATATGCGTTTGCACGCTATGATGGATTCAATTCACGCTAACTGCGTTAAATTCGGTACTGAATCTGACGGTTACATCAACTACGTTAAAGGTGCTAACGTTGCCGGATTTATCAAGGTTGCTGACGCTATGATTCAATTGGGCGTTTGCTAATCGAACATTGGAATATCTATTCTTAATAGGATAAATATACAGATGAAAACGACTCCCCGAATAATGGGGAGTTGTTTTTTTTGTATTGTTGAAAACTTCTTGTGGATTTATATTGTTGTTTGCGAAAAAATCTCTAATTTTGCACAGTTAAAAAAATCTAAGTGTTGGTTTTTGTTCTTGCACAAGTGGGGGGGGAGATAAGAATAAGCGGTGTGTGGTAGCGAAGAGAGAAGAAACGGTAGGAAAGAGGGGACGGTAATAAAGAGAGTTGCAGAGAAATTTGGAAAAAGGCAGTGAGGTAAGAAAGAGTAGAGTGTTGTTGGGAATTTGGTTATACAAGACAATCAACAGGTTATAATAATTGTTTTACTGATAATTAATAAAAAACATAATAATATGAAATTTATAGTTCATGGAAGCACATTGGCTCGTTCGTTAAACTCTATAATGGGTTTGATTTCAAAAAACAATACAATTCCTATCGTAGAGAATTTATTGTTTGAACTAAATGACAAAACTCTAAGCATTACGGCTTCCGATTTGGAGACGGTTGCAAACGTAAGTATAGAATTGCAAGACGCCGACAGCATAGGAATATCAAAAGTTTGTGTCCCCGCAAAAGAGTTTTATTCTTTGGCAAGCCAATTGACTTCACGCCCTTTGACGATGTTTGTCAATGAGGATTATTCTGTGGATATTGCAACGGACAACGGCGGAAAGTACAATTTCAAAGGCATTGACCCTGAGGATTATCCTAAAATGATTGAAATAGAAGATAAAAACGAATTTACCATTCAATCTTCTACTTTGGTAAATGGTATCAATAAGACATTGTTTGCAACTTCCAACGATGAGTTCCGTCCTCAAATGGCGGGTGTTTTATGTGAATTTTCGCCTAAGGGTTTGACTTTTGTCGGAACGGATTCTCATAAATTGGTGCGTTTTCGTAACACAATGTACGCAACAGACGATGTGAAATCCTTTATTCTTCCCAAAAAAACATTGAATATGATTGCTAAAATCCTTTCTTCGATTAACGAAGATTTTGAAGTAAGGGTTGAAAACAATATGTCAAACATTGCCTTTTATTTTGAGAATTATCATTTTGCATGCAGATTGATTGACGGCAAATATCCTCAATACGACAGCGCAATACCGATGGATAATCCGAATAAATTAATTGTGGATAAAAATTCATTGTTGGAAAGCGTTAAACGTATATCTATTTTCACCAATCCTACAACCAATCAAATTCGTTTTGAAGTAACGGATAGGGAAATAGTTATCCAAGCCGAAGATGTTGATGCTCAAAACAAGGCACAGGAAAGAATTTCTTGCTCATACGAAGGCGAACAGATGACAATAGGTTTGAATGCCAAATATTTAACAGAAATAATCAACAATGTTGAGACCGAAAACATTTGTTTTGAGATGTCTCGTCCCGACAGACCTTGCATTGTTTTGCCATACGATGAGGAGACAAAGGACGAACAAAAGCAGGAAACATTGCTTATGTTGTTGATGCCTGTTATTTTGATGAGTTAATATAGGTAAAAGAAATTAAAAATAATTAAAATAGTTAAAATAGTTAAAATGAAAAGAATAGTTTATGTATTGGCTGCATTGATGTTGATTTCCTCGGCATCATTTGCTCAAAAGAAAGGTAAAAAAGCCAAAGAAGAACCAAAGGGCTATCAATTTACTCTTGTAAAAGAAAATCCTGCAACGAGTATCAAAGACCAAAATCGTTCTGGTACGTGTTGGGCTTATTCAGGTTTGGCGTTCATTGAATCTGAAATTTTGAAAGCAGGTAAAGGCGAATTTGATTTGTCTGAGGCTTGGATTTACAGAAATGCTTACGTTGATAAAGCAGAAAGATATATTCGTGCTCACGGTTCGGCTACTTTCTCGGAAGGTGGTGCTGCTCACGATATACCTTATATAATAAAGAAATACGGTATTGTTCCGGAAGAAGTTTATCGTGGCTTGGAATACGGTACGGATAAACCTGACTTTACGGAAGTTTCTCCTGTATTGAACGGATATATAACAGGTTTGGCAAAAGGTAAGAGCCTTTCAACTGCTTGGAAAAAAGGTTTTGAAGCATTGTTGGACGCTTATTTCGGAGTAAAGCCTGAAAAATTCACATACAAAGGTGTTGAATATACTCCTCAATCTTTTGCGGCTTCATTGGGTTTGGATTGGAATGATTATATCGAAGTAGGTTCATATACTCATTATCCATTCTATGAGAAGTTTGAATTGGAAGTTCCGGACAACTGGTTACACGAAGATATTTACAATGTTCCGTTAGATGAATTGATTCAGATAATTGATGACGCCATAATGGGTGGTTATACAGTTTGTTGGGGAGCAGATGTAAGTGAAAAAGGTTTCTCTTGGAAAAACGGCGTGGCAATTGTTCCTGATGCAGACAAAAGAGACCTTTCAGGTACAGAGAAAGAAAAATGGGAGAAATTGACTCCTGCTGAAAAGGCTGCATCTGCATATTCTTTTGACGGAACAGCAAAAGAAAAGACCATTACACAAGAAGAGCGTCAGAAAGGTTATGACAACTTCTCCACAACCGACGACCACGGAATGCAGATAGTAGGTATTTACAAAGACCAAAACGGCACGAAATTCTACAAGGTTAAAAATTCTTGGGGAGAAGACAGCGGAAAATACAATGGATATTTCTATGCTTCTGAAGCATTTGTACGTTACAAAACAATAGACGTTCAAATCAACAAGAATGCACTTTCTTCTTCAATGAAAAGCAAATTGAAAATCAAATAATTTGAAATAAAAGTCAAAGCATAAGTGCGGTATTTTGAAAAAAGGTATCGCACTTTTTGTTTTTTATTTTGCCAAGTAGAGAAAAATTTGTATTTTTGCAACTCCTTTATGGAAATGAAAAAGAGATAAATAAATCACGATTAATAAAAGAATAAAATAAAAAATGGCAACAAAAGTAACAAAAGAGCTTGTAAATCCACGTAGTATAGTGGTTGTAGGAGCAAGCGACGATGTAACCAAACCGGGCGGTGCTTTGGTGAGAAATATAAAAGAAGGAAACTTTAAGGGCGAACTTTATTGCGTTAATCCAAAAGCAGATGAAATACAAGGCGTTAAATGTTTTAGAAATGTACAGGATTTGCCGCAAGTGGATTTCGCCGTTATGGCAATAGCAAGCAAATTTGCAGAAGCAAGCGTTGAAGTTTTGGCAAAGGAAAAAGGTTGTAAAGCCTTTGTAATCATCAGTGCAGGTTTTGGAGAAGAATCTCACGAAGGTAAAGAATTAGAGCAGAGAATTGTTAAAATAATCGAGGAAAACGGCGGTTGTTTGATTGGACCTAACTGTACGGGTATATTTACTCCATATCATCACGCAATATTCTCTCAGCCTTTTAGCGAACCATCTCCAAGAGGAGTGGATTTCATAACAGGTAGCGGTGCAACAGGCTGTTTTATAATGGATATAGGTAAGCAACAAGGATTGCATTTCAATCATTGTTGGGCTGTTGGTAACTCGGCTCAGTTGGGTATCGAGGATTTGTTGGAATATCACGACGAAGTTTTCGACCCTAAGACTTCAAGTAAAGTTATTATGCTTTACATAGAGAATATTAAAAATCCTGAAAAATTATTAAAACACGCTAAATCTTTAATATCCAAAGGTTGTAGAATTGCTGCTGTTAAGGCGGGTTATTCTGCTGCCGGTTCTCGTGCCGCTTCTTCACATACGGGAGCGTTGGCAACCGATGATGTGGCTGTTGATGCTTTGTTTAGAAAAGCAGGTATAGTTCGTTGTTATGGCAGAGAAGAATTGGTAACGGTGGCAAACATCTTCACTTATCCTCAGTTTGAGGGCAAAAATATTGCAATCATAACTCACGCAGGTGGTCCTGCCGTTATGCTTACAGACGCTTTGAGTAAGGTAGGTTTGAATATTCCGAAGATTGAAGGACCTGTTGCAGAGGAGTTATTAGGCAAATTGTTCGCAGGTTCATCGGTTTCCAATCCTATTGACTTTTTGGCAACGGGAACACCTGAACAATTGGGCGAAATAATAGAGACGGTTGATAAAAAACTTGACAATATAGACGCAATGTGTGTTATCTTCGGAACACCGGGATTGTTGCCTATATTTGAAGCATACGATGTATTGTCCGATAAATTGAAGACTTGCAAAAAACCTATCTTCCCGATTTTACCTTCTACATTGGTTGCGGGCGACGAGGTTAAAGCGTTCGTCAATAAAGGCAATACATATTTCCCTGATGAGACGGTATTCGGCAATGCAGTGGGTAGAATAGTTTCAACACCTGCACCTGCAACAGAGGACGATGTTATCAAGATTGATACTGCAAAAATCCGTTCCATAATAGACAAATGCGACAATGGATACATTGATGTTAAGATTATTAACGAATTGTTTGACGTGGCAGGTATTCATCACACGGTTGATATTTCTTCCGATAAGGAACAAGAGATTGTTGATTTTGCAAATAAAGTCGGCTATCCGGTTGTAATGAAAGTTGTCGGTCCTGTACATAAATCCGATGTGGGTGGTGTAAGTTTGAACGTCAAAGGCGAAGAAAACGTTAGAAAAGAGTTCCAGCGTTTGATAAAAATCAAAGACACTTATGCCGTTCAATGCTACCATATGTACGATGGTACGGAGGTTTATATAGGAAGTATAAAGACTCCTATGTTCGGTCATCAGGTTCTTTGCGGATTAGGCGGTATATTTATCGAAGTATTGAAAGATGTTCGTTCTAATTTAGCACCTATCGGAATCAAAGAAGCCAAAGAAATGATTAAATCATTGAAGGGTTACAAGATTATTCAAGGAGTCAGAGGACAAGAAGGCGTCAATGAAGATATTTACGCTGATCAAATAGCAAGAGTTTCGGCATTGGTTCAGGCTGCTCCCGAAATAGCAGAAATGGACTTAAATCCGTTGTTGGGTTCAATGACCGAAGTTGTTGCTGTCGATGCGAGAATAAGAATTGAAAAATAATTTTTAACAATAAAATCGTTGCGTAATGTTTGATGTGCTGAGTAAGGGATAGGTGTTATAAACACTTTTCAGGGCATCAAACATTTGCGTAACATAAAAAAACAATGGCTATGAATAAAATAACTTTGAGAAATTTCTTTGTAATGTTGTTGGCCGGAATACTGATAGTCATTATGATGTTGGTTCAGTTGCCTGCTTTTGAAGGCGACAAAGTGCCTATTACATATACATTGGGTTTGATTGTTGTAATTGCTGCAATAATATTTATATTGTATCAAACAATTGTAATATCCAACGAGTTGTATGAAAAGAAGACTTCATTGGATAGGATAGCCAAAGAACTTAACAGCCTTAAAGAAAAAGAAAAGATTGAAGAGGTTAAGGCAGAAGAAGTTAAATAATCACAATAGAGCTTATAAGCGATAAAGATGCGATTACATTTTTATAAATATCATGGTGCGGGCAACGATTTTGTATTGTTTGATGCAAGGAAAAATGATATAAACCTTTCCGTTGAGCAGATAACAAAACTTTGCGACAGACATTTTGGAGTCGGAGCAGACGGCGTTATTTTGTTGAAGAAAACTCCTATGGCGGATTTTGAGATGGCGTTCTACAATCCTGACGGCACAAGCGGAATGATGTGTGGCAATGGCGGCAGATGTATAACGATGTTTGCCAGACATATCGGCGTTTCCAATAATTCTGTATTCTCGTTTTTGGCTTCTGACGGTATGCACTTCGCAAGAGTTGTCGATGAAAAGACCGTTGCTTTGAAAATGACCAATACCGATAAACTTGAAATAATGGAGGACGGTATTTGGATTGATACGGGAACTTCGCATTTTGTAACTTTTGTTAAGGATTTAAGTAAAGCAGATGTCGTTGCAAAAGGCAGAAAATTAAGATACGAAGCTCGTTTTGAAAAACATAACGGTACTAATGTCGATTTTGTGGCAATATCGAAAACCAACGATATATCGGTTCGTACATACGAAAGAGGTGTGGAAGACGAGACTTTGGCTTGTGGAACGGGTATAGTTGCATCGGCGTTGGTGTATTCGATAAAAAAGAAATTAAAAGACGGGAAACATTCGATAAATGTTAATACTTTGCACGACAATTTAACTGTTGAGTTTGAGAAAAACGGTAACAGTTTTAGCAGTATAATGCTTATCGGAAGTGCCGTTAAAGTTTTTGAAGGCGATATTGTTTTGTAGAATACGACTTGGGAAATAGATAAGATGAATAATATTTTTGAAAAAATAAAGATTGCTTTTATTGTTTTGCTTGCTGTAAGCGGTATGGAGGGTTTTGCACAAAAATCTTACAATATGCAAGGCTTTGAAATGATACTGGAACCGCTTATGCAACAGATGTTTTCTGCAAAAAAAGATAATGAACGCTTTGCAGCCAATGAGAAGTTTATTTCCGAAATGGAAGAGGCTTTGGATTACGATAAAAGTTTCGCTTATAAATTTCCTAAATTAGACAAAATCAATATACTGACTTCCAAAGACAAACAATTCAAAATCTTCACTTGGGCTATTGCCGACGACAACGGTACTTATGAAAATTATGGTTTTATACAATCCAAAAACAAGGTTACGGGAGAATACCAAACTTTTCGGTTGTTTGACAAAAGCGAACAGATAATGGACGAAGAAAATCAGAAACTTGACGATAGTTCTTGGTATGGTTGCGTTTATTATGATTTGGTTGAGCAGAGTTTTGATAAAAGAACTTATTATGTGTTGTTGGGTTGGGACGGCAACGACTTGTATTCGAGAAAGAAAATCATTGAACCTATAAGTTTTAAGTCTGACGGGCGTCCTGTTTTCGGACAAAATGTTTTCTATAAGGATAAAGACCGTATGCGTTATGTTTTTGAGTATTCCACCGATGCCAATTTCACGCTGAAATACGGCTTGCAGTATTACGATATTGTTTCAAACCAAAAGGCGAAAGGTTCCAAATTTCATAAACCAAAGCCTTTTGAAAAAGAGCCGGCAAAAACGGAAAAGGATAAGATGATATTTTTCGATTTGTTGGAACCTGCAACAATGGGTATGGACGATTTGAAACTTTATTATGTTCCTTCGGGCGAGGTTGTGGGATTGAAATTTGAAGGCGGTAAATGGAAAAAAATCAAACATAATATATTGCCTCGTAACAAGTCTGAGAAAAATGACGATTACGAACCTAACTACAATATTCAAAGGACTTTGTTTCCTAAGAAAACAAAAAAATAGAATGGGGTGATGTTATTTTTAATGTTAAATAAAAAACAAAAAAATAGTTTGATTTGAATTTTTACATACTTTAATTGAAATTTTTGCGTTTATTCTTTTGGAAAAATTTTTTCTTCGATAGAAAAGCGTAATGATATTGGTGTGATGTCGCAAAATATTTGTGGCAAATTTACTATGGCTTGAAACCAAAATAGTTTTTAATACTGCGATAGCAGTTATAATGATGAGTAAACTAATTACTTAGATAGATAAATAAAATTAAATAAAAAATGAAAAGAACATTGTTGAAAACATTTATGTTGGCTGCATTGCTTTTAGTTAGCGTTGCTTCGTTTGCGGTACCTGCTAATCCGAAGCCTATAACGATAAAGCAAAATGGCAGAACTTTGACTTACTACCTAAGAGGAGACGAAAGAATGCATTGGGGAGTTACTTCCGATGGTTATACTCTTCTTAACGATGCACAAGGACAAATGGTTTATGCTGTTAGAGATGCTAATGGCAATATGGTTGCATCAACTATGTTGGCTTGCGACCCTTCACAAAGAAGTATGAATGATAATTTGTTCTTGGCAAACGTTGAAAAACATATTTCTTATTCCGCAACTCAAAAAGCAGGTCTTAAAAAACTTTTTGAAGACAAACATTCTTTGACAAAGGACGACGTGCCACTATTCCCTGCAACCGGTGGAGTAAAACATTTGTTGGTTGTGTTGGTTAATTTTGCCGATAAGGCGATGACTATACCTAAGAGCGTTTTTGAAAATATGTGTATGCAGGATAACTATAACGGCTGCGGCTCTGTACATGAGTATTTCTACGTAAATTCCAATGGTCAGTTGGATTTGCAGATTGATGTCGTAGGACCTGTTACTTTGGATAATTCTATGTCGTATTATGGCTCAGATGCTCAATCTCCATACGGAACCATACATGATGTTAATGTCAAAGAAATGATTAAAGACGGAATAAAACTTATAAAAGATTCTGTCGACTTATCCATTTATGACAATGACGGCGACGGTTTTATAGATGACGTTGCGTTTATTTACGCAGGTACTCCTCAATCCACGACAGGTATTGCCGATGAGATTTGGCCGCATTCCGGTAGAGCAAACGGCACAACATCATACGACGGAGTAAAGGTTAATCGTTACACTTGTTCTGCCGAAAAACCTGATCAGGTTATAGGAACATTTGTTCATGAGTTCGGACACGCTTTGGGTCTTCCTGACGAATACGACACGGACTATGCTGAAAGTGGTGGTAGTGCTGTTACGGTAAGTAGTTGGAGTGTTATGTGCGAGGGCAGTTATAACAATAATCAGAACAGTCCTTGTCTTTGGTCTAATTTTCAAAAAACTCTTGTTGGTTGGATTGACGAAGAGAATGCTGTAATTGATTTGACTTTGGACCAATCCTTAGATAATTTGCGTTTGCCTTTGAATACGGGAACGAACGATACGTCTTATAGGATATTTATTCCGGAAACAAATGAGTTCTTCTTCTTGGAGTATAGAAAGAAACAAGGTTTTGATGCATATATACCGGGAGACGGTATGTTGATATATCATGGTCAGATGAATAAAATCAATGCTTGGGTAAACTACGGAAACAACAGTATCAATGTTAATCCTAATGACAGAGGTTGGTATATTGAGCCTGCCGATGGTTTATTGAACAGTATTTCATTGTCTGCTGCTGCATTTCCGGGTTCAAAAAATATAGTTAATTTCTTGAATGCTAAGAAGGTTAATGGTGAAAGCGTGGATATGAAGATAACAAATGTTCATTATTTGAATGATTCTGTTATGATGTTTAACTTCAATTCCAATACTCCTGTCATTGCAACCAATGCTGCAACAAACAGACATGCTACATCTATGCAAATGAATGGTAAGGTTCTTAACAAGCATGCAAGCACAAATATCGCAAACAAAGGTTTCTATTATTCGACAGAGTCTGACGTAACGACTGCGGCAACAAGAGTTGAGGACGAAGACTTAACAGACCTTGAAAACATTACTGTTTCGGTTACGGGCTTGACAAACAACACAACATATTATTACAAAGCCTTTATCGAGGACGAAGAAGGAACGATTTATTTGGGAGAAGAAAATCACGCCATGACAACTTCCGGTTTCGGATATGCTCAAACAAAAGACCCGACGAATGTTGATTATACTTCGGCTACAATGAATGCTTCATACACTACTGTCGGAGAAGGAACATTTGTTGAAAAAGGTTTTGTTTATGTAGCAGATGACAAAAGTGCCACTCCTGCAATTGGCAACGAAGGTACGGTTAAGATTGTCATAGAAGGCGAGGAATACGGCGATTATTCTTACAATTTGACAGAACTTGAACAAGGTACTTATATCAAGTATCGTGCTTATATGACTAATAGTTATGGAACATTATATGGTAATGAAAAAGATTTCACTACATTGTATCCTGAAATTACGAATAATGTTATATCTGTTTCTCAAACCGATATTTGTGAGAATTCTGTTCCTGAACAAATAACGGGTACAGAGGCACAGGGTGGCTTTGGTAACTTTACTTATTTGTGGCAACAAAGAGATAACGGCTCTTCTTGGGTTGATGCAGAAGGCACGAACAACGAACAGAATTATCAACCGCAAGCACTTTCTACTACAACCAATTTCAGACGTATTGCAATCTCGAATAATAAAGTACAAGCCGAAAGTAATGTAATAATCATTAACGTCAATAGTTCAAAAGGCGGTACAATATATATGACTAAGAGCGTTTATAATGTGGGCGATGAAATTAAATTGACTTTGAATAATTACACAGGCGATATTTTGGATTGGACAAAAGGCACAACCGAAGAGAATATGGCTTCTGTCGGCAATGCAAATAAGGCAGTATATACAGAGACAGCAGAACAAGAAGGTAAATACTATTATCAAGTAAAAGTTCAGTTCTCTCAGTGTGAGCCTGCATTATCTGAAATCAAAGAGGTTACAGTACAGGCTTCTTCATTGAGTGATGCCAATGGCAATATGGTTTTGGATATTATGCCGAATCCTTCAACCAATGGTACATTTACTTTGAATGCTAACGTAAGCAATGCCGATATAGTTATCACCAATACATTGGGTCAGGTTGTTTATAGCGAAAACAATGCTGATTTGAATAACAAGACAATCAACTTAAACAACGCTCAAAGCGGTTCATACATTATCAGCATAACGGCACAAGGTAAATTGACGACAAAGAAATTAATCATCAACAAATAAAATTAAAATAAAACGATGAACACACCGATTCACACAAATAATGCACCTGCTGCAATAGGACCTTATTCACAGGCAGTCAAAGCAGGTAATGGAATGTTATTTATTTCAGGTCAGATACCTGTCAATCCTGCAAACGGCGAAACTCCTGAGGGTATAACTGCCCAAGCAACTCAGGCTTTGGAGAACGTGGGAGCAATTTTGAAGGAAGCAGGCTACGGATTTAACGATGTTGTAAAAACAACTTGTTTGTTAAGTTCTATGGACGATTTTGCTGCAATGAACGAAGTGTATGCAAAATACTTCAACGAGCCATTCCCTGCAAGAGCAGCTTTTGCAGTAGTTAAATTACCGAAAGGTGTATTGGTTGAAATAGAAGCAATAGCTTACAAAGGCTAAGGTTTTATAATAACCAAACAAGTAATTCCAAAACGGCAGATGCTTAAAGTGTTTGTCGTTTTGTTTTATGATACAATTACTCAAAATACTTATAAATAAGTATTGGTAGGTTTTGATAAATTGTATAATTTTGCAACCGCAAACCGTTAAACAATATATATTATGGAAAACATAGATAAATCAAAAGAAGAAATATTCTGCGACGACCATTTGCTACACGATGTAGATGTGCATACACATGGAGGACATTTACACTTTCATTCCCATTCACATCATCACGACCACAATATAAACATAGATTCTTTGAACAAGGCTTTTGTTTGGGGTATTGTACTCAATAGTTTGTTTGTTATCATTGAGTTTATCGTCGGATTTTTGTTTAATTCCGTAGGTTTGATTTCAGATGCGGGACATAATCTTTCAGATGTTGCTTCTCTTATCTTGGCTATGCTTGCTTTTCGTGTGGCGAAAATTCATAGCAATCAAAAATTCACTTACGGATATAAGAAAATGACCATTCTCGTATCATTGATTAATGCGGTGATATTGCTTGCGGCAGTGGCGTTTATTGTATATGAGTCAATACATAAGATAATCGTTATGCAGGAAGTGGAAGGCAAGATGATAAGTATAACGGCTGCGATAGGAGTGTTAATTAACGGTTTTACGGCGTGGTTGTTTCTTAAAGACAAAGAGAAAGACCTTAACGTCAAAGGTGCATATCTTCATATGGCTGCCGATTGTTTGGTTTCCATAGGTGTTGTTGTGTCGGGTATAGTAATAATATACACAGGTTGGTATTGGATTGACGGCATTATAGGATTGGTTGTTGCGGCTATTATAGTGTTTTCGACAATGGATTTATTGAAAGATTCTTTGTGTTTGGCTTTGGACGGTGTTCCAAAGGGTATTTCTGTCAAGGATATTGCGGAAGATATTCATAAAATGGATAATGTTGAAGATATTCACCATATTCATATTTGGGCTATTTCGACAACGGAAAACGCTATGACTGCTCACGTGTTTTTGAAAGATATTTTGCTTTTGGAACAGACCAAACATCAAATAAAACATTATTTGAAAAAACATAATATCTCTCATTCGACATTGGAGTTTGAAGTTAAAGGTTCGGATTGCGATGAAAAAAACTGCGATTGTCATTGATAAAACGATATTGTGTTAAATCAAAAGAGCGGTTGTTTTAATTATTTTATAGATTAAAGCAGCCGCTTTTTTGCAATTGTATTTTTATTGTTTAGATTGGTGTTGAGCATTGTTTTTTGAAGATAAAATTGTCTTTATTACGGAATATGCAATTAATTAAATTAAAAAATAGTAAAAATTCTCGTTTGGTATAATTTTTGTAGAAACATTGCGTTTTTTAATAATAAGTAAGAGCAAATATAAAAGGAACAAAAAATAGTTTATACATTATGAATAGGACGAAAATCAAGGACGCATTGTTTGTCGTGATTATGTTTATTGCAATGGGAGTGGAGGCTCAAACACTTTCTTTGGATTCTTGTCGCAATATGGCATTAAGGCATAACAAGGGAGCACAGATTTCCAATGAGACATTGCTTGCAGCACAAGATTTACGTAAAGCGGCTTTTACGCAGTTTCTACCCTCAATCAACGCAGCTGGAATGTATATGTACAACTCAAAAGATTTAAGCGTTTTGGGTGAAGATGCCATTTTGCCTGTCGGCTCTGTCGGAGCGGACGGCAAATTTACATATACTATGGACGATATTGTTACCATACCATACGGAGACAGTCGTGTGCCTGTTAATTCTCATGGTCAGCCGACATCAAATCCGGCTGAGTTTATACCTAAGCATGTTGCTTATTTACCGAAAGATGCTTTGACTTTTGATATGAGTAACGTCTTTGCGGCAGGCATAGGTTTCACTCAACCAATCTTTATGGGAGGAAAAATTTTTGCTTTGTACAAAATGGCCAAGATTTCGGAAAATGTGGCAGAAATAGCAGTCAATAATAGTGATATAAACATAATGATTGAAGTCGATGAAGCATATTGGCGTGTTGTTTCGTTGCAAAAGAAAGTTGAACTTGCAAGAGAGTTTAACAATCTTTTGAAGAGTACATACAACGACGTAAAACAAATGTTTGACGAAGGCATTGTAACCAATAGCGATTTGTTGAAAGTTCAGGTTAAATTGAATGAAAGCGAGATGAGTTTGACAAAAGCCGAGAACGGATTGTCGTTAAGCAAGATGCTTTTGAATCAAGTTTGCGGAATGGATATGTCGGCTCAGGATTATGTTTTGGAGGACGAAGTGGCGTTGAATAATGAAACAGCGGATAGAATTGATGATATAAAACAAGAGATAAATAACCGTCCCGAAGCATTGATGTTGCAAGAAAATGTGAAACTGAAACAATTGGAAGTGGATTTGGCTCGCAGTCGTTTTATGCCTAATATCGTTGCAAGCGGCAATTATGTGGTTTCAAATCCTAATCTGTTCAATGGTTTCGATAAATCTTTCAATGGAATGTTTTCTATCGGTGTCGGTATTACAGTACCTATCTTTCATTTCGGAGATAGAATCCATACATTGAATGCAGCAAAACATCATTTGCGTGTTGCCGAGATTGAAAGGGAGAATATGATGGAGAAATTGGAATTGCAAGCCACGATGAAACAAAACTCACGTAATGAAGCGACTAAACAATCTACGATAGCAACGAATAATATGCTGAACGCCGAAGAGAACTTGCGTACAGCCCAACTTGGTTTTGAGGAAGGCATTATATCGGCGAGTGATTTAATGGCAGCCCAAACGGCTTGGGTCAGTGCAAAAAGTGAGGTTATTGATGCCAAGATTAATTTGGCAATGACAGATTTGTATTTGAATCAATCGTTGGGAAAAGTAAAAATACCTCAAATAGACAGACAAACAGAAAGCAAAAAGTAATAGAGATAAGCATAAATTAGATTAATAATCAAAGAATAAAACAAATAAAGATATGAAAAGCAGAGAAAACAAAACTTTGGTAATGTCATTTGTTATCCTAATAGCGTTTGTTGCTGTTATAGGTATAATCGGATATTTCATTCTTTCCCCAAGTGAGATGATTTTGCAAGGAGAAGTGGAAGCAACGGAAGTTAGAGTTTCCGGCAAATTGGCAGGAAGAATTTTGGAGTTGAATGCAAAGGAGGGAGAAAGAGTTGAGAAAGGTCAGGTGTTGGTGTTGATAGATTCTCCCGAAGTTAATGCCAAAGCCGTTCAAGCCAGAAGTGTTGAGCAGGCAGCACAAGCCGTCAGCAACAAAGCACAAGCAGGGGCTCGTAAAGAAACAATACAAGGAGCAAAAGAACAATACGAAAGAGCGAAAGCCGCTGCCGATTACGCAACCAAGAGTTATAAGAGAATGAAAAACCTATATGAAAAAGGGGTTATAGCAGCACAAAAATTTGATGAAGTAGAGGCTCAATACAAAGCAGCCATTGCACAACAGGCAGCAGCCAAGAGCCAATACGATATGGCAAAGAATGGAGCGCAAAAAGAAGATAAAGAAGCCGCACTTGCACAAGTCAATCAGGCAAAAGGTGCTGTTATGGAGGTTTCTTCATATATGGACGAGATGCGTTTAACGGCTCCGATAAGTGGAGAGATTAGTGAAATATTTCCAAAAGTTGGCGAATTGGTCGGTACAGGCTCGCCGATAATGACCATTGTAGATTTGTCGGATATATGGGTTACGTTCAATGTTAGAGAAGAACTTTTGAGCAAAATAAAAATGGGAGATATTTTCACGGCAACCGTTCCTGCACTTGGTAATAAGGAAGTGAAATTGAAAGTAACATTTATCAAGGCATTAGGTTCTTATGCAACGTGGAAAGCAACCAAATTGACAGATGAATACGACACAAAGACTTTTGAAGTAAAAGCCGTTCCGGTTGATAAAACACAGGGCTTCCGTCCGGGTATGAGTGTTATTGTCAATTGGACTAAAATGAAAAAGTAAGTTTTTTAAGTTTTAAGTGAAGTTTTACGAACTTTTGCAAAGCAGTATTTTTTCGTAAAACAAGAAAATAAAGAATTTATGATACCAAAGGGATTTATACCTACATTGAAACGTGAGTGGAAGCGAATGACTTCTCGTCCGATATATATGGTTATGACCATTATTATACCGATGATAGTTATTTTGTTTTTTGCTACGTTTTTGAATAAAGGTGTGCCATCTTCTTTGCCTATTGCCGTTGTGGATTTTGATAATTCTTCGACATCGAGGCTTATTGTCAGGTCTTTGTCGGCAGGTCAGATTTGTAATGTTAAATACAAACTGACTTCGTATGAAAGTTGTAAATCCAAGATGCAACAAGGCGAGATATACGCTTTTGTAATCATTCCGCGAGATTTTGAAAAGGATATGTACAACGGTCTTTCGCCAAAAGTGAATTTTCATACCGAATACGCACATTATTTAGCCGGCAGCCTTATTATGCGAGAGATTAATACCACATTATCGACCATAGCGGCGGGAGCGGATTTGAAAGTTCGTTTGGCAAAAGGACAGAATTACGACCAAGCAATGGCACAAGTGCAACCAATAAAAACGGACGTACATATTATAGGCAATGCGGAGTTGAATTATTCTTTTTATTTGACTTCTATAATTATGCCGGGCATTATATTCCTTATGTCGTTGCTATGTACGGTCTATGTCATAGGTATTGAGTTCAAAGAAGGCTCGTCTCGTCGTTGGCTTGTCGTTGGTAATCGCAATATTTTAATTTCAATGATTGGTAAAATAATTCCATACACTGTTTTATTCTCATTAATGGTTATCGTGAGCGAAATGGTTATGAGAAAATTTATGGGATTTCCGCAAAACGGTTCGCCATTGTTGTTGTATTTTGGAGCATTGATGACTGTTTTGGCTTATCAGGCAATGGGTATTTTGATTATCGGTATATTACCTTCGATGCGTACAGCATTAAGTATTGCAACATTCTATGGCGTTATAGGATTTACTTTGGGAGGTTTTACTTATCCGCAGTTTGCGATGTTGCCTGCCGTTCAATGGTATTCATATCTTTATCCTTTGACGCAATATTACAGGATTTACAGTTTGGTTCAAATCAACGGCTTGTCGCTGTTTGAAGCCTTTACTCCGTTTTTTGTGCTTTTGTGCTTTATGTTGGTTCCGTTCTTGGTGCTTTGGAATATAAAGCGTACTGCAATAAAACTTGATTATGAAAGAGATTAAAAATTTAGTTGTTTTATGAAATTGAACGCTAAACTAAGACGAAGTCTGAAAGATAATAGGAACGCATGGATAGATATGTTCTATATCCTGCGTAAGGAACTTTACGGCATATTCACCGATAAAGGAACGTTGATTATCTTTTTTCTTGCCACGTTGGTATATCCTCTTGTTTGCGGATATGTATATAACAGAGAGATGATGTACGATGCTCCGATAGCAGTGGTGGATAACAGTCATTCTTCGCTTTCAAGACAATTGGTTCGTATGTTGGACGCAACGCCTGAGGTTCATGTTGCTTACAATTGTATGAATATGAAAGAAGCGGAGCAATTGCAGCGAACGGCAAAGGTTCATGGCATTGTCAATATACCGGAGGATTTTTCGTCTGATATAAACAAAGGTAAGCAGGCAACGGTTGGTGTTTATGGAGATGTTACCTCGTTTTTCTGGTATAGAAATCTTGTTATGGCAGCAACATACACAACACGAACAATGGGTTACGGCATAGAGGTTAAAAATCTTGTGGCGAGGGGTATGGGTTATGATGATGCTATGCGTGCAGTTCGTCCGTTTGTACCACAACAGCAGGTTTTGTATCAACCCGGCGGTTACCCGTCGTTTATGTTGCCGATAATTGTTATCATACTTTTGCAACAGACCATACTTATGGGTATAGGCATATTGGCGGGCAAGACAACGGAAAGAAGTGCTAACGGCAGCATTGTACCAAAGAACATTCACTATAATGGATTGTTTAGAATTATCTTCGGCAGAGTTTTGGCGGTATTTCTTACCTATATTCCGATAACTGTATATGTTTTGATAATAGTACCGCATTATTTCAACGTGCCTCAATTGTATTCTTCTCCGTTAGAAGTACTGTTGTTTATCATACCATTCCTTCTTGCAAGTATATTGTTGGGTATGACTTGTTCGGTATTCTTTCATCACAGAGAGAACGCCATACCGTTCTTTGCTTTTATGTCAATACCTATTCTATTCCTTAGCGGATTGCCTTGGCCGAGAGAGGCGATGCCTGACTTTTGGAGATACTTTTCATATATATTGCCAACGACGTTTGCTTCAAACGGTTTTGTGAGAATGGGTTCTTTTGGTGCGACGTTGGCTCAGATAAGCAAGGAACATTTTGCTTTGTGGATATTGGTTGCAGTTTATTTGACCACAACATTTTTCGCATATCGTTATAGATTAATCAAAGGTTTGAAAGGTCAAGAAGGTAAGGCAAGTCTTTTCAAAAGAATTTCCGCTCGTAGAAAGAGAATGCAAAAATCAAACAACGCAAATACTGAAACTAATTCCGTTGCGAATTAAAGACTTTTTCAAATTGTCTGTCATTATGTCAGAGATGTTTCGGTGGAACGAACTTTGAGAAATACTCTTTCGTTGTTTTTAGAATATAATTGATAAAAATATAAAACGATGAAAGGTAAAATTAATGTCAAGACGGAAAATATATTTCCCGTTATCAAAAAGTTTCTTTATTCTGACCACGAGATATTTTTACGTGAGATTGTAAGTAATGCGGTAGATGCAACCCAAAAGCTGAAAACTTTGTCTTCTTTGGGCGAAGTGAAAGGCGAGTTGGGCGATTTGACGATAGATGTTAAGATTGATAAAGACGCAAAAACTCTTCACGTTATCGACCGCGGTATTGGTATGACAAAGGACGAGGTTGAGAAGTATATCACTCAGATTGCCTTTTCGGGTGCGGAGGAATTTATTGAAAAATTCAAGGGTAAAAGCGAAGCCGATGCCAATCAGTTGATAGGTCATTTCGGATTGGGATTTTTCTCTTCTTTTATGGTTTCCGACCAAGTGGAAATCATTACCAAATCTTTCAAAGACGAAAGCGGAGTACATTGGACTTGCGACGGCGATACCGAATATTCGATAGAGGAGTGCGATAAAAAGGAGCGTGGAACGGAGATAATAATGCACATTACCGATGAGTGCAAAGATTTCCTTGAAGAGTATAAAATCCTTGAACTTCTTAGAAAATATTGTAAGTTTATGCCTGTGGCAATACGTTTTGGCAAAGAAAAATCTTGGGAAGACTCTCCAACGGAAAAAGATAAAGACGGCAACCCTAAACGTATCGAGGTTGAACACGACAGAATTATCAATAATACCGAGCCTTTGTGGAAAAAAACTCCGAGTGAGTTGAAAGATGAGGATTATAACAAATTTTTCCACGAATTGTACCCGATGAATTTTGACGAACCGTTGTTCCATATTCATCTTAATGTTGATTATCCGTTCAATTTGACAGGTATTCTTTATTTTCCTAAGATAAAGAAAAACATCGACCCTACTCAGGACAAAATTCAACTTTACTGCAATCAGGTTTTCGTAACCGATAGCGTCGAAGGTGTTGTTCCTCAATATATGATGTTGCTTCGCGGTGTTTTGGATTCCCCCGATATACCGTTGAACGTATCTCGTTCATATTTGCAGAGTGATAACAATGTCAAGAAAATTTCTTCGCATATTGCCAAAAAGGTTGCCGAAAAATTGGAGGAAATATCCAACAAACAACACGAAGATTTCCTTAATAAATGGGACGATTTGAAAGTGTTTATCGAATACGGTATGCTTTCCGACGAGAAATTCTACGACAGAATGAAGAATATCTATGTCTTCAAAAACACTTTGGGAGAATTTTATACATTTGAAGAATATAAAACCAAAATATCGTCTCTTCAAACCGATAAAGACGGCAATGTTATCGTACTTTATGCACATAATACCGATGAACAATATGCGTATATCCAAGCAGCGAAAGACAAAGGCTATGATGTCTTGTTGATGGACGGCATTTTGGATTCTCATTTCATTAATATGTTGGAGCAGAAGAACGAGAAAATACGTTTCACCCGTATCGACTCCGATGTTATCAGCAATTTGATTAAAAAGGATGAGACAATTCCTTCCAAATTGAGCGAAGACGAGACCAAGAAGATTAAAGAAATGATGGAGAACTTGATTGATAAAAAGAAATTCACCATTCAAACCGAGTCTTTGGACGAAACATCGGCTCCTATGACTATAACGCAGAACGAGTTTATGCGAAGAATGAAAGAGATGAGCGAACTTGGTGGCAATGGTATGTATGGCCTTTACGGAGATATGCCGGAGAATTATAATTTGGTAATCAACACCAATCACCCTGTAATCTACAATGTTTTGCAATCAACCGATGCCGAGAAACAAACGCAAGTACTTTCTCAATTGAAAGACCTTGCATTGCTTTCGCAAGGTTTGTTAAAGGGTGAGGCTTTGGATACATTTATCAAGAGAAGCACCAAGATAATAGAATAGTTTCATTTTTAGTGGTTTATAGTTTCTGTTTGTTTTTTGAATTAATAAATAATTTTTGGACAACAGAATTGTTTAGAGAGTGAAGAAATTTTCTTCGCTCTCTAATTGTTTCTTTATTACTTGTACTTTTTTCCTTTATGTAAATGTTTTTTCGCCTTATGTAAATATTTTTCTGCTTTATGGTAGCAGCGAAAAACCTTAGGTATTTAGGGTAAAAACCTAAGCTTTTTAGGGTAAAAACCTAAGGTATTTAGGTAAAAAACCTAAGGTTTTTCAGCATTGAACTGCGATGAAAAAAAAGTAGCATCAAGGAAAAAAACAATAACCTGCGATGAAAAAACAGTAGCATCAAGGAAAAAAAACAATAACCTGCGATAAAAAAACGAAAAACTCAAATTGAAATGTTGTTTTATAAAAAAACAAAAGATTTTATTTAATGATTATGTTTTTCAAGAAGTTTTTGCCCAATTTACGGTTTATTGTGTCTTTCATCGCATCTCTGACCATAGACAATTCGGCACGAACGCTCGGCAGGGATACTTTGACGTATAAAACGTTTTTACTTACATATATTTTTTCGATAAACTTCTCTATTATCTCTCCGACATATTCTTTGAATAGTGCAATGACTTTGTCGTCGTAAAGGTTGTAATCGATATGGTATCTTTTTAACAGCAATGACAACACGTCGCCTAACGATGCTTCGTT
The DNA here is from genome assembly GCA_900315335.1 of uncultured Bacteroidales bacterium. Lineage (GTDB taxonomy): Bacteria > Bacteroidota > Bacteroidia > Bacteroidales > P3 > Scybalousia_A. The sequence continues at coordinate 28,913 of OMYR01000014.1, read as the reverse complement.
GGCAACCGAACGTCCGCGACGCTTTTTCTCTAAATAATAATATCGGTTTATTCCGCTCATAGTCTGATAATGGTGCTGTCGTCTTTCTTGTTGTCGGGAATAATCATCTGCGTGCGGTCGGGGTGAGTGTCGGTAAGAAACACTTGATTGAATTTCTCATCGGCAACCAATTGAAGAATTTTTTGAACTCTTTGAAAATCGAATTTATCAAAAATGTCGTCCAACAGCAATATGGGTACGGTTTGTTTGTGTGTTTTAAGGTAATCGAATTGTGCGAGTTTAAGTGCAAGAACAAAGGTCTTTTGTTGTCCTTGCGAAGCACAAGTGGCGGCGTTGTGGTCGTTAAGAGTAAAAACAATATCGTCCCTATGCACACCTTTGGTGGTATAACCTATAAGACGCTCCTTGTCTGTATTGCCTCGCAAAATATCCAATAGTGTTCCCTCAAAAGTGTGATACATTGCACTCACATCTTCATTGTTACCCGAAACATAATTGTAGTAGCGTTGAAACGGCGGCAGAAATTCATTAAAAAATTCGTTACGCTTTTGTTTTATAATCTCGCCGCAAGCACTGAGTTTTTCGTTCCAAATATCCAATTGTATTGCGTCAAAAGTATTGGTTTGTTGAAACAATTTCAAGAGTTTGTTTCGCTGTTCAAGGCATTTGTTGTAGTTTATCAAATTATCCATATAAACGCTGTCGCATTGGGATAGGATAATATCCATAAATTTTCTGCGATACTCACTGCGTCCTGTGATATATATGTTATCGTTGGGCGAAACGACAACGCAAGGTATCTTGCCAATATGCTCGGAAAACTTTTTATAAGCCTGTTTGCCGTGTTTGACAATTTTTCTTTCGCCTTTTTTCAGACTTATAACAAAGGTATCTTCGTTAGTATCGGTCAGTTGATACGTTCCTTTGATAGAAAAAAAGTCTTCTCCATAACGAATGGTTTCGCTGTCGGAAGGATTTAAGAAACTTTTGCAAAATGATAAATAATATATGGCGTCCAAAATATTGGTCTTGCCAACGCCGTTGTTACCTACGATACAATTTATCTGCGAAAAGTTAAACTCCTTGTCGGAAAAGTTTTTGAAATTGTTAAGTGTCAAACTTTTTATGTACATATTGTTGTCGTTTATGAATGATGATAAACCCTTTTTTACGATAATTAACAAATTCTTTTTTATTGCGATATGCGTTCAAGAATAAAAGCCTTGACTTTTTCCATTAACCACATAGGCGTCGATGTCGCTCCCGAAATTCCGATGTTTTCAAATTTCTTTATTTCGTTAATATCAATATCTTCAACGTCGCTTATAAAAAATGTATTTTCATTACTATTCTTGCAAAGATTGTATAAATACAATCCGTTGGAAGAATGTTTGCCTGAAACGAATAGCACACAATCCACTCCCTTTGCAAACTCTCCGATTTTCTCTGCTCTTGAAGATACTTTCTTGCAAATGCTGTCGGTAACGTATATTTCTTTTGTTTGATGCTTTTGTTTTATTATTTCAATGATTGAATAATAATCTTCTTTGTTTTTGGTTGTCTGCGAAAAGATATGTAAAGGCTTGGTCATATCTATGTTTTTCAAATCCTCTTCATTTGAAACAACTATTGCAGTGTTATCGGTCTGTCCCAACAAGCCTATAACCTCTGCATGTCCTTTCTTTCCGAATATAACCACTTGACCGTTTTTTTCTTTCATATCTTTATAGCCTTGCAGGACGTCTTTTTGCAGTTTCAAGACCATTGGACAAGTGGCATCGATAAGGGTTATATTGTTTTTCTTTGCAGTAATGTATGTTGTGGGAGGTTCTCCGTGGGCGCGAATCATAACTTTGCAGTCTTTCAATTCATTAAACTCTTCAAGGGATATGGTCTTTAAGCCCAAAGTCTCCAAACGTTTTACCTCCATTGAATTATGCACCACATCGCCGATACAATACAAAGTGTTGCTTTCTTTCAACTCGTTTTCCAATGAGTCTATCGCTCTGACGACACCGAAACAAAAACCCGCTTGTTTATCAATTATTACGTTCATTGCAGAAATAAATTTATGCAAAAATACGAAAATTAATAGTAATTTTGCAAAAAATATTCAATTATGCTGAAATTTAGAGACATCACCCCAAACGATTGGGATATATTATGGGAATACTACAAGGATAAGCAAACGGATAATGCCGACAATTCAATAGGAAATCTGTGTTGCTATTCTTTTTTGTATGCAGGACAATACCTTATATTGGATAACTCTACTTTGATAGTTCGCGTGCAATTGGGAGGAAATAAACATTATATGTATTATCCGCCTTTGGGCGAAAAGAGTTTTGAGCAGGTATTTCCGTTACTTGTTCAGGATTCAAAGGAATGCGGCTATTGCATATCTTTTCTAAGTTACGACAAAAAAGATTTGGAGAACTGCAAACCGAATACCTGCGAAATATCTTCCAATCGTAATTTGTTCGATTACCTTTATTTAAGAAGCGATTTGGAGAGTTTGAAAGGCAAAAAATATCAGCCCAAGCGTAATCATATCAATAAGTTTATGAGTAGTTATTCTTACGAGGTCAGACAATTGGCCAAACAGGATAAATCGGAATGCCTTGATATGTTACAGACTTGGAGAGAGCAGGAAATGGGTATCAGTCCCGAATACAAAAGAGATTACGACGACGAACAAAAAGTTATAGAATATTTATTCGATTGGTTTGATGAGTTGCATATTTTCGGTATCGGTCTTTATGTCGATAGCACGTTGATTGCATTTTCTTTGGGTAGTCCTGTGAATAACCGTACGTTTGATACTCATATCGAAAAGGCGGATAGAAATTATATGGGTGCTTATACGGTTATCAACAAGGAAATGGCAATAAGGCTTCCTAATAATTTTGAATACATCAACAGGGAAGAGGATAAAGGTATTATGGGACTTAGACAGGCGAAGTTGTCTTATAATCCTTATAAGTTGATTGAAAAATATATGATAACCATCAAAAGCGATAAATGCAAAGACAAACAAAATAATTATTAATACCGCCAAAATAGTGTTTAACACTATTAAAGCGATAAGGCTTAATAATTTTATAAATAAATAAAACAATGGACGAAATGATTAATCAATACAAAAATCTTTGGCAAAAGATATTTCAGGATAATGCTCGGTTTGTGGATAATTATTTCGCATTGTTTTTTAATGAGCAAAGTTTTAAGTATTTGGCAACAACTTTTCCGCCCATTGAGTTGCAGGCGTGTTTGCTTAACTGTGGCTATGATTTTTTGTGGCAAAACCAAAATTTGAAACTCGCATATTTGTCGGGAATACTCACAAACGAAAAATTCAGAAAGCAAGGTCTTGCAAACAGACTTATCAGCCAAACATTGAGAGATGATTTCAAAGATAATTATTCGCTTGCTGCTTTGATAACTTTTGATGAGAATTTGGTGAAGTATTATCAAAAATTTGGTTTTGTAAGCGTTGGCGATAGGAAAGAAGCGGTATTTAATAGGAGAGATGTCGATAAAAATTGTTTTGATAAGTATATTTTTGTCAAAGATGCCGATATAACGGATATACGATACAGGCGATTTTTCGCTTGTCGGGATAATGCGATAGTGCATAATGAAAAGACTTTGGAATTATATAACGGCAAAGACTATTATCGTTATGTTTTGTTGTATCAAGGTACTGTCAGAGCCATTGCCATTGCCACAAAAGAGAAATATTTTATGAATTTTTTGGATTTTGTCTATTGCGATACGGATTCTAAGCAAGCTATGTTGTCTTTTGTTGCCAAACAAACGCGTAGAGATATACGGTTGAATTATGGCAAATACGATATGATAAGAGTTGTAAATGCTCGAAAGATATTGGAGGTTTATGCGGCAAACAATTACGATGCAAAATTTTCATTACACATCGATGACCCTTTGATAGGAGAAAACAATATAACGGTGCAAACCTCCAATGGGAAAGTAACCGATATTGAAGATTCTTATAAGGTCAGACGAATGGATATTGAAGAATTTACATTGTATTTCTTTGATAAAGCCGAATTGTTCCTTATGTTGGATAAATAGTTACACGAAAAATTTTTATTCAAATTATTTGTATTCAAGGAAAAAGTTGTACTTTTGCAATTGAAAAGTGCAAAGTATGGACTTGTTCTTGATGTTGTGCTTTTTATTTTTGTTGTTGAAAGCGTTGTGCTTTATTCGTCAATGAAAACCTGAGAAATTTTCAATACCCGAATAAACACATGGTAGTTTCTCGCTTCGGCGTGAGCTATTGTTGTTGTTCTCGGTATTATGGTAATTCTCAGGACCTTCATTGGGAGGATGGCAGCGTGGTTCGCGCTTTCTTTTTGTTTTTATTTTTAAGTTCCAAAAACCACTTGGACAAACAAAAAATCATTAATGGTAATGGGACGAAAAACACCCTTTCAAATTGTTTGTTTAGTGATGTTTGTCGCTTTTGCGGCAGTCAGTTGCTACCTTACGGTAGGCAGTATTCATCTTTCAATGTCGGCAATCCCGCAATGGTGCTTATGGATTGCAATCGTCGGACTGTTCATACTCACATCTTATGGGACAAAAATGATTATGGACAGTTTTAACCGCAATTTGATAATAGACAATCGCGGAAAGAAATTGGCGGGAGGCTTGGTTATTGTCTTAATAACTTGGCTGTTGATTTCATTTCCGACCAATTCACACTCTTTGTTCTATAATAAGAACGCACGCGACTTTGCTAAAAGCGAAGAGTTGTATCTCATTCAGCAACTTCAACAACTGACAAATGAGGAAATAGCAAAGCAAAAGTTTATGACAGGATTTGAGAACAAGAAAAAGGAAACCCGTTCAGCCAAAACAGCTTTAAGAGCAGAGATAGAGCATCCGGAACGTCCGGGTGTGGGAGACAGAGCCGAGCGTTGTTTGCAAAGAGCGGAAGAAGCATTAGGAGTAAAAGTCGGAACGATAACCCGTTTGACTAACATAGGTATATCGCAAAAAGAGATAAACAGGGCGATTAAGTTCTACGACAGGCAAATAGAAGAGCAGATTGATATTCAGCACAAACAAATGGAAGAGCAGTGGAAATCCCACAAAGCAAACCTTAAAAAGGAATCTAAAAAACTGAATGCACAAATAGCCAATCTGCATAACAACATTCAGACTTTGGACAGAGCAACGCTCTCCAATCAAGATGCTATACTTGCTCAATCGAGAGATTTAATCAGAACAGCCCGCGGAACACTTGAAGCCAAGGGAATAAAGGACGGATATAATGGTTACAAATCCGAAAGGCTTATCAATGTAACGGAAGTGTGGTCCGACTACTTCAAAGGCAATTTCAAAACTGCGGATTCGGGTATGATTTATTGGATTTTGTTATCCTTGGTGATAGACCTTGCTGCTTTTGTATTCTTCAATGCGGCGTTCAAGGAAAACGATTAAGTAATATATAATGTATAACACAAAGCATATAAAGCAATGGCAAATTTTTTTGATGATTATAATGAACAACCAATAGTTCAGCAGGAGGAAACAAAAGAAACTAATATCCCTGAAACGGAAAATGAAACCGAATCAGAATTGAAACCTGAAATGAATTATCCCGAAGGAAAAGAAGATGTAGGCGAATATAACACTCAGGGTATCGCAAATTCCATAGAAGAAACCGAGCAGAGTCAATACACAACGTTTAATAATCCCAATGATGTGGAGGTTACCATATCTGATAAGAAAACACCTATTGTTGTTTTGTTCGGACCTCCCGCCTGTGGCAAGACAATGACCCTTGTAAGGCTGTCCCGCTATTTGAAAAACTGTCTTTCAGGCTACCAGATTAAACCTGTACGCAGTTTTAGACCCGATTACGACAGAAATTACAAAGAAATGTGTGATGACTTTTCGCAAAAGCTCAGCGCAAGTGTTGCTGCGGAAGCCAACAGTAGAATGAATTTTATGCTGGTTAGTGTATCACGCAATGCAGGAGAGCCAATCTGTCAAATTTTGGAAGGACCGGGAGAGTTGTATTTCGACCCAAAGAAACCAAATACGAGGGCAGATGCCACGGTTTATTTCAATAAGATAACCAGCAGTCCGAACCGTAAAGTTTATGTTATAATATTGGAACCTAATTGGAGAAACGAACAGGACAGACGTAACTATGTGGAACGTATAAGACAATTGAAAAAGAATATGAGTCCGAGAGACCGAATTATTTTGCTTGGAAACAAAGTCGATAAGGCTGACGAGTTTATAAAAAGTAGTGGTGTTGTAAATGTAAGAGGCTTTATCAACCATATGTCCGACCAATACGCCGGGTTATTCGGCATATTCAAAGAAACACGTCCGATAATCAGTTTTTTCAAACCATACGACTGCGATTTTGTTTCGTTTAAGTCGGGAACATTTTGTGAGGACGGTTCTAAAAATATGAGGTTCACCGAGGATAGCGATAAATATCCGAAAAATCTTTGGAAAACAATTTTAAAAAGAGTGGGAAGATAAACAAAGGAAACAATGAATGATAAATTTCAAATCGCGATAAGCGGAAGTCCGAAAGGACAACAATTCCGTGGAGATGAAGTTTTGAGAAAATACAGCGAAACTCTGTATAGCGAAGAGTTTAAGAACGAAAAAGCTGAATTTGTCCGCTGCGATATAAAAGAAGAAAACGGAAAAACGTGTTTTTATTATAGTTACATAGTTCCCAACACAAGAGAGGAAGAAGGACGAAGCGGTGGATACTTTGCCATAAGTATTCGCTCCGAAGAGGCATATTGCGAAGATATGTCAAGATTATATCAACTGTTTGACCAATTGTATAAAAAAATGGTGGAAGACGAGTTGGTAAGCAAGCAAAAGCAGTTTTTAGTTTCAGAATTTGACAAAGGTAAAGCCGAAAGTATAATAAACGCCTTGAAAAAGCAATTGACAGATAAATTTGCCGCAAGTTTTACTCTTTTGGAACGAAAACTTTCAAAGCCAAACGGCAACTGTACTTTGCGTTGCCATGTATCTGACAATGGCTGCGACTTTTTCCTTAACGACTTCTTTTCTTGTGGTTCAGCGATTTTGTCCCCCGAAATTCCGCGAGCAGACGTAAAAGCTAAACAATTTGAATCTGCTTTGAAAGATTCAAAACAGGAATGTGCCGACAAAGAGACAAAATTGCAAAACGCACAAGCAAAAGAAAAAGATTTAAGGTCTAAAATTTCCGAATTACAAGCAACAGAAAAAGATTTAAGGTCTAAAATTTCCGAATTAGAAAAAGAGAACGATAAAATAAAAGGACAATTAACGGCATCTAAGCCAATGCCGGAAAAGGTTGATGAACTAATAAATTTATTAAAACCTTTTGGTTCTCAAACAAGAACAATTAATAGACAAACTCGAAATACTGCTCCTTGGAATGAGAAAAATATACAAAATATACTTTTGGGTATTGTTGTATTGGCAATTCTGATTGCAGGTACTGTATTACTGTTTCGGAAATGTGGAACCGACAAATCACCAGCAGAAACAACGGAACCCAATAGCATAACGGCTACTGAGCAGGGAGAACAGCAGCTAAAAGAAATCTTGCTTGATACTACTTTGGATACGCTAAAAGTACATGAAGAGAAACTAAAATATGGAGAAAACATTAAGTTTATCACTTCGGATGAAGTAAAAGTCAAAAAATGGGGATATGACGGTTTTTCCAAAAAATCGGAAGACTGTACATGTACAGCAGAAGTAATTAAGCCGAACAGTGGAGATACTGTAACGATTTCTCTTACTACTGCCGAAGAAACGGGAGAGAAGAAGTATAAACATCAGTTTATTGTAGAAGAATAACAAAAAACTATGAAACGTTTTTTAATTCTGCTGATTTTACCACTATTCTTGGTGCTTGCTCAGTCTTGCACCAAGTCTGTGCCTCCACCTTTGGTTGAAATAGCGTATGAGGACGACGAAACTACGGTTGAATATGAGGACGACGAAACTACGGTTGAATATGAGGGCAGCGGCTACGAGATACCTTTTGAGGTAAGGGGTGGCGTGAGAATAGTTAAGGTAAAGGTCAATGGCGTGGAAATGGAAATGATTTTCGACACAGGCGCAAGTGGCGTTAGTCTGTCTTTAACTGAAGCCCTATTTCTTGAAAAGCAAGGCAAACTGACAGAAAACGACATTATCGGTTCTGTTCCGATGCAAACTGCAGACGGAAGCATCATAGATGGTATGGTCGTAAATCTTAAAGAAATAGAATTCGCCGAAGGGCTTGTCGCTAATGATGTTGAGGCAATAATTGTTACAAACAGCCTTGAAGCCCCTCTGCTTTTAGGCAATTCTGCATTGAAAGATTTTGGCAGTTTTACCGTGGATGATGAAAATGGTGTAATCAGATTTCAAGAATAGAAATGTATTTCAGAAATTAGTAAATATTAAGCATTTAAAATCAATCTTATGAATTGTGATGTAGCAGTAAATATCGGGAACTCCATTTTTGGAGTTCCATTTTCAGGGGACTTTTTTGAGGAAGTAAAAAAGCTGAATAAGAAAAAGCCCGTGCCGCCGTATCTTTTTGTTCAAAGACGCAATGACAATTTAATGTATTACGCATGGAGTTTTTATACCAACGAATTTGAGAGGGTCAGTATCTATGCTTGCTTTAACGGAGTAATGGTTAAGCCTGATACAATTATCAGCTTATTCGATGCAATTTTCTCTATTGAGGGTAATGGCAATTCAATGTTCAAAAAGGCAGAAAAGTTGCTTCGGAGTAGTGATGTAGTTTGCGAGCAACTTCCTCCGATTGATTACGAAAATTCAAAGTCAGATGTCTTTGTTAATTCTCGTGGTATAGTAGTAAAAAATATTTTATCTTATTATGTGAAATACAATTCCCGTATTGCCATACCGCTTAAAAAGTCCGAACCCGAACCAAGTTTAGTAGAAGAGTTGCCTCCCCAACCAAGGCTTGTAAAAGAATTTCCGCCAACAATAGCGAAAAAAGAGATAAAGAAAGATAAAAATCCCGATAGATATGATATCATCCTCCCCATTGTGATAGTTATTATTTCTTTTTGTTTCGGTATAGGTTTCGTTAAAGGTGTCGAAATATTGGTTAATAAAATAAAATATTCTGATAATTATGGAGCGGCAAAATATCAGACAGAAACAGTAGTTGAAACAGCAGTTGAAATTCCAGTTGAAGAAATTCCAGTTGAAGAAATTCCAGTTGAAGAAATTCCAGTTGAAGATAATTATATGTATAATGATGAAGAAGATGACTATATGTACGATGAGGGCTTTTAACAATAACTGCAATTTGCGTACATCCAATATGGTTTAAGTCTTTGGTTGTACGTTTGAAATTATTGCAGTTAGGTTAAAACTCTTGGATGAGGATTCTATCTATAATTTTATCTGATAGCCATAAAACTAAATATCTATGCTGAACAAAAATGAAGCAAAAGTATTGTCCGTTGTCGGGCAGTAGCCTATGCGAAAACCTATATTGACAGGGATTGTTATACGGAATACATGGACTTTGGCTTCAATATCGCTACCGTAGGAATAGTAATGTTTTCTGTCGAACCAACCATGATTGAGGAATGGTTTGGCAGAAATTCTTTTTATGTACAGTATTCCGTTGATTCCGCTGTCGGGATAAACAAGCGGCAAACAATATTGTGCCAAGAAGCCTGCGTAATATTCAGGGAAGATATTATGAACACCGCGAACGAAATTGACTTCGTTTTGGAAATAATACACATCGGGACTGTTTTTTTGGAAACTGCCGTCAAGTACAAAAGAATGATTGCGTGCCAATCCGGGTAAAAAGATTTGTGTTTGTGCGGAAAATATGCTCGCAAAGTCGGAAGTAAGGGTTTGGGTATATTTAACGCTCGTTATGTGTCCGCTTTTCGGGTAGAAATCATTCTCCGCTTTTGCAGCATAATTGGAGAATGTGGCGTGATAGCCTATCGCATTGAAAAGAGTCAGACGTGCTTTGTAGTCCGCATTGATTATATCGTGAAAAGAGTAGTGTAAAGTCAAATTGATATTGTTTCTGTAATTTCTGTTTGTCCAAGTGAAAGGCAGAGTGATGTTGTATCCTGCCGTAATCTCGTCCCAATCCATATATTCCATACTTTCGGGGTCTAATTCCTTACGCATATCACGGGGACGAAAACTAAGAGTTAATTCCATTATGGGATAAAGACCCGAATAAGTGTATGACATAAAAAATTCGTTCTTTTCAAAGAAATTGTATTTGAAGCCCAATTCCAATACTGAGGTCGATAACAGGTTTTGCGACATAATACTTGCTCCGAAACCAATATCCATTGACTGAACATTGATAAACAAAGGCGCCCAAGAGTGAATGTTAAACAAATGCGACAGTTTGCTGTATTTTGTGCTTTTATAAACGGTATCGAAATTGATTACGTCTTCGCTTAGAATGAAATTTTCCTGTTGTCTGTTCAGACGAGTGAAATACATAGGCTCATTGTTATTGTTTATGTCGTAAGGCGAAGCCTGATATGGCAGGGAAACTATTTTGTAGCCGTTGGATGTGTAGTCGCTTACAACGATGGTAGAGTCATACAAACAGAAATTGTCTATACCGTAGCGAGAATTGGTGTGAATTTGAACATCGGCAAAGTTATTTAAGTTTATGCTTAGCAGTTGATATTTGTGAGAGACGTCTTTGATGAAATAAAGACGGTTGTTGTAGATTTTCAAATATTTTATATTGTCGTAAGAAAACTCGGTAACGGGTTTTTGTTCCCGCGTTTCCGTATTATACAAACATATGGACTTGCCTTTGGAAGAAGTTGCGATGAAATAAACATTGGATGTGGAGTCTTGCCATACGGGATAGGAGAACGAATGATTGGGACGTCCGTTGATTACTCGCATATATGAAGACTTGTCTTTTTTCAATATTTGTTTGTTTCTGAAATAAGAAGTGTCGGGCGATATGAAAGCAAGATTTTGATTGTCCAAAGAATCCGTATAGATGGCTGCAATCAAATTTTCGTTGGGGTAATATATAGGAGTGAAAAATGTCTTGTTGGAAGAAATGCTTACGAATTTGTTTGTCGATAAATCGTAGTCTATAATGTCCGAAGTGGCTTCTTGTCCCCAACGTATGTTAGGCGAATATTGGCTGTACAGTATATGTCCGTTGTTATATTGAAAATATGAGTGCATTAAGAATGGAAGATAAAGCAAATGCTCTTCTTTGTCGTTGATAATCTTGACCAATTCCTGTGTTTGGTAGGCTGAGGTTTTCAGAGCCAAAACAGTTGAGTCGTTTATCTGAATAGGATTTTTGTAGTTGATGTAATCGGTATTGTTCTCTTCGCCCCAGCGTTTTGTAATACCGTTATCGATATTGTGTAGATAATGAATATCGTCATCGACCCAAACTCTTTCCAACGAATCCAAAGTTTCGTTGTACATTGTGATAAAATCCAAATTTTCCTGTTTTCTTTTGGTTCTTCCCCACAGATGCAATTTCCACCAAGAAGTCCCCAAATGATTGAGGCAGTCTCCCCAAATATCTTTCCCGTATTTTTGTCTGCCGTAAGAAATGAGAAAATAACCGAGATTGTACTCATCGCAAACAAAATCTTTCATACTTCCAAGCAGCATTTTGTCGGTAGAGTATCTTCCTTTCTCCAAAACCTGTGCTTTTAGAAACATATTGTATTCGGGTTCTTCGCCTCTTCCGGCAGGAGCCAAAGATGTTTCCGCCACAACGGCATCGCCCTCAAAGAACCAATTCGGAACGAATATTCCTGCAACAGCCCCGAGAATATGTTCGCCGAATGCAGTTCCCAATACTTTGGTTATTCCTACATTAAGACCCTGCATTTGTGCCGTATGTCTATATTCATGCAGAGCCAATTGCCATGTGTAAGGAAATCCATAAGATGTCGGCGGAGGTGTAGTCCAAAACTCCATACGTTTGGGAGCCCAAACGCTGAGACCATTACTTATTGAACTTTTTGTATGTATAAGTATGGGAACATTAGGTGCGGAGGTTTTCAGACTTTTTCCGATTACAGGGACAACGGTATCCAAAACGCAAGCCAAACGTTGTGCATTGCTTTCGTAGTAATCCGGATAAACTATATTGAATTTGCTTGTCTTGATTTGTCTGTATTTTATACGGGAATCATTAACCCCGCTCACGCTGTATTGAGCGTAAGTAGTGCAAGCAAGAAGTAATAATACTATTATTAAAACTTTTTTTCTCACCAAATGTAAGACAAAAATAATAAGAGTGTCGCCTTTATTATTGCCGCACACAGAACGACACTCTTATGATTAGCAAAAAATTTATTTAATCGGTGTGTTTTTCAATGTTGCTACCAAGAATTTCCAGAACTTCGCTACCGAAGGGATATTTACTCTTTCGTCAGGGGAGTGTGGATGTTCGATCGTAGGGCCAAAGGAAATCATATCCCATTTAGGATAAGTTCCACCCATTACTCCGCATTCCAAGCCTGCGTGAATAGCCATAACCTTAGGTTCGGTTGAGAATATAGCCTCGTATTGTTCTTTCATTTCTTTAAGTATAGGTGAAGCCATATTAGGTTTCCAGCCTGGATATTCACCCGAAAACTCTATTGTGCCTTCCGCTAAATCGATAACGGATTTCATCATCATTGCGAAATCTTTCTTTTCCGTATCAACGCTTGAACGAATCAAACAACACATCTCCACTTCGCTGCCGTTGGATTTAACTATTGCAAGGTTGGAAGATGTTTCCACCAAACCTTTCATACTGTCGCTCATTCTGTATATACCGTTAGGCAAAGCATAAACGGCATTGATTATACGTTTTGAACAACATTCTTTGAACATTTCTTTTGCCTCTTCGGTTGGAGTCATTGTTATTTCAATCTCTTTTTCAACCTCCGAAAGTTCCGCACAAATGGCATTTGTCAAATCTTTAACTATTTCCTGTGCTTTTGCAACATTTGTTTCAGGTATTGCAATAACGGCATGTGCTTCACGAGGTATTGCATTACGCATATTTCCTCCCTCAACATTGCATAGTCTTACATCGGTTTCTTCCAATGCTTTCAAAATGCGGAATAATATCTTGTTGGCGTTACCTCTTTGCAAAATAATATCCATACCGCTGTGTCCGCCTTTCAAACCTTTTACTTCAAGTTTTTGGCAAACATAACCTGCTTTCATATTTTCCTTGCCGTAGGATAGATGAATTGTTGCATCGACACCACCGGCACAACCGACATATAACTCACCCTCTGTCTCGGAGTCAAGGTTCAATAAAATATCTCCGTTAAGCAATCCCGGTTTAAGATTGAATGCACCTGTCATTCCGGTTTCTTCGTCAATGGTAAGAAGAACTTCGATAGGGCCGTGTTCGATAGTATCATCGGTAAGTACAGCCAAAGCAGCCGAAGCACCTATACCGTTGTCGGCACCCAATGTTGTTCCGGTAGCATATACCCAATCTTCAACGATGCGAGGTTTTATAGGGTCTTTTACGAAATCGTGATTAACGTCGTTATTTTTCTGAGGAACCATATCGATATGGGCTTGAAGAATAACACCTTTACGATTTTCCATACCTTTTGTGGCAGGTTTGGACATTATAATGTTACCAATCTCATCTACTTTGCAATCGATATTGTGCTGCTTTGCGTAATCAACGATAGCGGCTCTGATTTTTTCTTCATGTTTTGAAGGACGTGGATTTGCACAAAACATATCAAAGTTCTGCCATAATCCCTTAGGTTCTAAATTTGATATTTCAGTCATTATATTTAATTTTTTTTATGTTTACATTCAAAATATTAATCAATGAAACTAATTTCGTGTTTTCTCATTTCATTTGCTCTTGGTGGATAAACGTATTTTCTATTGCGTTTAGTCTTTTCAACTCTTGTTTTATTGCGTCAAGGTCTGCTTTTTTCTCAAAAATGCCATATATAGTACTTCCCGAGCCGCTCATTTGCGAATAAACAGCACCATTGGAGTACAAAATATCTTTAATTGTCCGTAAAAGAGGATATGTCGAAAAAATATTTACTTCGAAATCGTTTTTAACGTAGTCTTTCCAATTTTTAATGTCCATAACATCTAATCCACGCAAATCAAACGGAGTGGGAGTTTTATGTACATTGCTGTAAGCCTCCTTTGTGGAAATATTTATGTTTGGTTTGATAAGGACAAGGTAATAGCCATTCAAACACAAAGACACATCTTGCATTTTATCGCCGCGAGAATAAACGAATTGCGGAGTGTTTTTCAAAAAAAACATACAATCGCTGCCTATTTTGGCTGCATAATCGTATAGTTTGTTTTCACTTAAATGCAAATCGTATATATAATTTACAAGTTTAAGCATAAATGTGGCATCGCTGCTGCCACCTCCCAAACCTGCAAAAACAGGGATTTTTTTATCCAAACATATATTGGCAGGGCGTATCTGTGCGAAATCTTTTTTAAGAAGGTTATATGCTTTGAGAACTGTGTTGTTCTCGTCATTGGAGACATTGTTCTTGATATTTTCGCCAAAAATCGTAAGTTTGGTTTCATTACTTTGGCTTATACGCAATTCCAACGCATCATTCAAACCAATAGGGTAGAAGACGGACTCAATATTGTGGAAATTATCTTCTCTTTTTGATGTTACGAACAGACCTATATTTATTTTAGCGTTAGGAAAGTATATCATAATAGTAGCGATTTACAAACTCTTAATTGTGATTGCAAAGTTATGAAAATTTTTGAAAATATATATTACACAAACCATATAAACGATAAAAGTTTTAATAAACGCTAATATCGGTGTTATTTTTATAAGAGGTGATACTGCAAAATTAGTGTTAAACATTAGTAAATTAGTGTTAAACATCAGTGAAATAGTGTGGGACATTAATTTTTTGAAAACACTTCAAAATTTTGGGACTTGATATTATTGAATTTTATATCGTGGAAATCAAGACGGGTAAGCATATAACAAAAAAACAACCTCGCTTTGAGGTTGTCTTTGTTGTCCCATCAAGATTCGAACTTGAAACGACAGAACCAAAATCTGCTGTGTTACCATTACACCATGGGACAATCACATTGTGTCTTTATTTGAGATTGCAAAATTAGTGCAAATTATTTTACTGACAAAATATTTTGATGATTTTTTTTAATTTTTTATATCTTTGCAATCTGATAATACAACGGCAATGGAGCAAGAAGATAATAATACGGTATTGTGTGTTAAAGATTTAAGCGTTTCTTTCAAACGCAATAAATCTTGGAAAGAAGTAACGCATAAAGTTAGTTTTTCAATTTCAAAAGGCGAGATTTTAGGGCTTGTTGGCGAGAGCGGAAGCGGTAAAAGTGTGTCTTCAATGGCTGTTATGGGGCTTTTGGATAAAAAAATCGCTAAAATTACCAATGGAGAAATAATTTTTAATGGTAAAAACAAGGCGATGATTTTTCAAGAACCGATGACGGCGTTAAACCCCGTGAAAAAATGCGGTCCTCAGGTCGATGAGATGTTACTTGCCAATAAAGAGATTACCAAAAACGAAGCAAAGAACAAAACATTGCAATTGTTCAAAGAAGTTCTTCTTCCCGATGTTGAACGGGTGTATAATTCTTATCCGCACACTCTTTCGGGCGGACAACGCCAAAGAGTTATGATTGCAATGGCTTTAAGTATAGAACCCGATCTTCTTATTGCCGATGAGCCTACTACGGCTTTGGACGTTACTGTTCAAAAAACAATACTTGAACTGCTGAAAACTTTGCAGCGCAGACACAATATGGCGGTATTGTTTATTTCTCACGATTTGGGCGTTGTGCATAGTATTTCCGATAAAATAGCGGTGATATACAAAGGAGAGATTGTGGAAATGAATACTTCGGATAATATTTTCTATAATCCGCAACATATTTACACCAAAAGCCTTATCGCATCACGCCCTCCGATAGATTCAAAGCCGACAAGATTGAAAACGATTGCCGATTTCCTTGAATCGAATAGTGATACCGATAAAACAGTGTGTGAAGAAAAAAATTTAATCACTGAAACTAAAATAGATTATACCAATCCTATTTTGCAGGTAAAAGATTTGGAAATAGATTACACGCTAAAACGCAATTTCTTTGGTAGGATAACAAAACGTTTTCACGCAATCGACAAGGTATGTTTTGATGTCTATAAAGGCGAAACACTTGGCTTGGTGGGGGAGAGCGGCTGCGGAAAAACAACGGTCGGACGTGCAATAACAAGGTTGATTGATATTTCTTCGGGAAGTATAATCTTTGAAGGGAAGTCGTTGGATAAACTTTCAAAACAAGAAAAACACAATTTAAGGAAAGATATACAGATAATTTTTCAAGATCCGTATTCGTCTCTCAATCCTAATAAAACCATAGGTTCGGCAATAGAAGAACCGATGCAGGTGTTTAATCTATATAATTCGCAACAACGAAAAATCAAAACTCTTGAACTTTTGGCAAAGACAGGTCTTGACGAGGATTTTTATTCACGTTATCCGCATGAACTTTCGGGGGGACAGCGTCAAAGGGTTGGTATAGCAAGGGCGTTGGCATTAAATCCTAAACTTATCATTTGTGACGAAAGTGTATCGGCGTTAGATGTAAGCGTTCAGGCACAGGTGTTAAATCTTTTGAATGATTTGAAAAGGGATTTTGGTTTTACATATATATTCATTTCACACGATTTGTCTGTTGTTAAATATATGTCCGATAGAATCATTGTTATGCAAAAGGGTAGGATTGTCGAGCAGGGCGACGCCCAAGAAATTTATTCCAATCCCAAAGAAGAATACACCAAAAAGTTAATTGACTCCATTTACATATAACAAGCCGATATTTTAATTTGCCTTTTAGTTGATTCTCTCGCAGATTATTGTTTTTCTGCTTGATGCTATTGTCATTTTGCTTGATGTTACTATTGCATTTGCCTTAGTGGAGTGGTGAAAAAAGCAGGTTTTTTACCTATAAAAAGCGGCTTTTTTACCCTTAAAAACCTGCTTTTTTCATACCTCCCCTAAAGCAAATGCAGTGCTACCATAAAGCGAAACGACGATAGGGTAAAGCGAAACAGTGTTAATATAAAGACCAAAATAATCTTCAAAAGTGAAAAGGATAAGCAAAGGAGCGAAAATAAATATTAAAGATTTTTCAGACACTAATAATTAAACAATTTGTTACTCAAAATAAAAACCTGCCGTTATTGAAACGGCAGGTTGAAATTAAAGAAATCTTATTCTTAAACCATTAATATCCCATAGAGATATTAGGTTGAGTTTGCGGTTGGCTTTGTTGCTGCATTGCTGCGGACAAAACATTACTTTGTTGAATGCGATTAATGATTTCGGTTGCCTGGTTGGTAGCAGCGTGTTGATAGATAAATTGAACAACGTTGATTGCCTGAGACTCCATCTCGCTGTCGGCATTGTCTTTCAAGAAATCTTCTATCGTATTTAAGCATTCGTTCAAAGTGTTTATCGCCTCTTGCTTCGTTGCTTCGTTGCTGATAAGACCGACAGAGTTGTTGATTTGACGAACTATGTCGTTGAATTGTTTTGAGAATTGTATCGTAGAAAGGAAACTCTTAACATTAGGTATTGCTTCAATCTTTTGACACAAGTCATTAAATCCATAGTCTTTCAAATCGGTGTAAATCTGTGCCAAGACAACTTCGCTTAGCGTTTTATCGCCCTCAACACAGCGAGCCTTCTTGCCCTTGAATTGATTATAATAACTGATGTACTGGTTATAATAATCGATAATGCCGTTATAAACATCATGACCTTTTTGCATAGCACCTGCCATACAATAAGCCTGAGCAAATAACATATCGGCTTTGTCGTAAGGCAGTTTACTTGCAGGAAATTCTTTTGCAGCCTTATCCAACAAGGTAATTGCCTTTTGCTTTTCGCCTCTTTGTGCAAGGTCTTGTGCGATGTTGGCAATATTTTGACGAGCGGATTTAGCGTTATTTACAGTTACCGCATTTTCAAGATAAACGCCCTCTTTATTTACATTACCCCACGTAAAAGTTTCGGTAAATAACTTATAAGTGTTGTCCGTGTATGTTCTGCTTTGACGATAAGGCACGATACGATAAACCATACCCTCTTGGATAACGTATTCCATAATGTTCGGAATAATTTCTCTAAGCAAGTAAGGATTATTGACATATATCGGGCGTTCAAAGTGATTGCTTGCCAAAATATCCAATAACATAAGTTCTTGACGAGCCAATTGTGTGTATTGGAATCTGCCTTCTTGGTCTAACTGCTGTGCATTCAACGAGAAAGTAAATACTCCCGGCTGGTCATTGACAGAGTCTTTCGGATAGATACCTTGCTCTGCGGCTTTGGCTTTATTGAACGTTATTTTGAAATTGTTCGTTGGAATAACGGATATATAATTGTAATCCTTGAAATGGTCCATTGCACTGAAAGGCATTTCTTGTGGAGATGCTTTATGAATGTTTTTCAAAGCGTCTTCCAATTCCAACGTATCCATTGATGCTTTTGCCCAATTAATATCTTGTCCCAATGCATAGAATGACTTATCCAAAGTGAATTTTACTTTTTCTGAATCGTAGGCTTTATAATAAAGTTGTTCGACATACCAAGCCATACCCGATAAAGTATAATTCAAAATTCTGACATCTGTGCGTATTCCCTCAACTTCTTGGTCGTACCAAAGAGGGAATGTATCGTTGTCGCCGAAAGTGATAAGTATTGCGTTAGGCTTACAACTCTGCAAATAGTTTTGTGCAAAATCACGAGCCATATAACGTCCGCTTCTGTCGTGGTCGTCCCATTCTTGACAAGCCATAAGCACCGGTACAGCCAATAAACAAATCACGCTAACGGCAGCATTTTTGATATTGGTAGGTACTTTAATTTTTTTCAACCAATCACAAATAGCGAACACTCCAAGACCAATCCATATTGCAAAAGCATAGAAAGAGCCTGCGTAAGCATAATCCCTTTCACGAGGTTGGCAAGGCGGTTGATTTAGATAAAGCACAATGGCAAGACCTGTCATAAAGAACAACAAGAACACTACAAAAGCATCTTTATTGTTACGTTTTATATGATAAATCAAACCTGCTATACCAAGCAACAATGGAAGGAAAAACAAAGTATTACGTCCCTTGTTATTCTTTAAGTCGTCCGGCAAATTGCTTTGAGGGCCCAATCGCATTTCGTCCAAGAATTTGATTCCGCTAATCCAATTGCCGTGAATCAAATCTTTTTGTCCGTTGGATATATCGGCAGGAGCATTTTCGTATAACAGACCATAAGATTGTATATCGTTTTGTCTGCCGACAAAATTCCACATAAAGTAACGCCAATACATGTGATTGACTTGGTAACGGAAGAAGTATTTAAGGTTTTCGCCAAAAGACGGTTTCGTCGGATTGTCTTCGCTTTTACCGACCCACATCTTATAATATTGAACATGTCTTCTGCCTTCTTCTCTTGAATACATACGAGGGAAAACACTGCAATCCTTATCGTCCCATTGAGGAGAAGAAGCACGTTTTACCTTTTGATATTTGCCGCTTTGCTTATCTTTTACGTATTTGGTGGAGAAATCATACACAGGACGACCTTGGTTATCACGTTTTATGTCCGCATTATAATAAGGTCCGTAAAGCAGTGGCGTATCTCCGTATTGCTCACGATTAAGATATGTCAAAAGTGCAACAGCGTCCTTTGGTGCATTCTCATTTATAGGGGTGTTGGCATTGGCACGTATAACCAATGTAGCGAATGTCGAATATCCTAAAATGATGAATAATACCGAAAGAATGGCTGTATTCAATATTGGTTTGACTTTCTTTCTTGACCAATACAAACCGAATATCAATAAACCGAATAGTACTATAAAATAAATAATTGTACCGCTATTGAACGGCAAACCTATGCTATTTACAAAGAATACTTCAAAATACGAAGCCAAATTAACAATCTCAGGAATGATGAAATACATCACGGCCGCAACTGCCAATATGGAAGTCAAACCTGCAATAATAAAACCTTTAACTGTTGTTTTCTTGTATTTTTTGAAGTAAATTATATATGTAATAGCAGGAATTGTCAAAATATTCAGTAAGTGGATTCCTATCGCAACACCTATAAGGAATGCAATCAATATAATCCAACGCAGGTTGTGTGTATCTTCCGATTGTTCGTCCCATTTAAGTATTGCCCAGAATACTATTGCGGTAAAGCAACTTGACATTGCATAAACCTCGCCTTCAACAGCCGAGAACCAAAACGTATCCGAAAAAGTATATGCCAATGCACCAACGATACCGCTACCGAAAACGGCAATCATCTGTCCGACGGACATATTCTCTCTATCTTCAACCGGAACAAGTTTCTTTGCAAGTAAAGTGATACTCCAAAACAAAAACAATATGGTAAGTCCGCTACAAATGGCACTCATACTGTTAATCATCAATGCAACTTTTGTAACATCACCGCCTGCAAACAAAGCAAACAATCTGCCTATAAGTTGAAATGTAGGTGCTCCGGGTGGGTGTCCTACCTCTAATTTATTCGTAGTGGCAATATACTCTCCGCAGTCCCACCAAGATGCGGTAGGTTCGGCAGTCATCAGATAAACGATACTTGCAACAACAAACACCGCCCATCCAATACAGTTGTTTAGTAATCTGTATTTTTTCATTGTTTAGGTTTATTTATAAGTTCTATTTCCAATTAACACTCTGTCGTCTTATCGGCATAGTCATACATCTTGCTCCGCCGCAGCCTCGTGGCAATTCACTTGCTTGAACGGTAACAACGAATTTGTCTTTTGTCTTCAAATCAATTTTTCCACTAACGACATCTTGCGCATCAATGACTTCAAAACCATTGTTATTCAAATTGTCAATAGTGTGTGTGTTGCGGGCATAACCTATTATCTTGCCCTCACCCATACAGAAGAAGTTGGCGCCCGAATGCCATTGTTCTCTTTCTTGATTCCAAAGGTCGTCTCCTCCACAAGCGATAGGCTTCAAATCAAAGCCCAAAGACTTGGTTGCGTCCATAAAGCAAGGATATTCTTTATAGGTTATATTGCCGTGGTCAATGTCGATAACGGTCGTTGTGTATTGAGTATTTTTTTTGCATATCAAAGGCTCGTAAGCGATGCACTTGTCTTTATCCAAGAAATTGAAAACCATATCCAAGTGTATGAAAGAATCTCTTGTTTGTGGCAATTGCTGAACAAGAATTCTTTGTTTAGGTTTTCTTGCAGCATACCAATTGGTCATAAACTCAATACCCTTTGCGTTGGTGCGTAATCCGTTGCCGATAAACAGCGTATCGTCGTTTGCGATAAGGCAATCGCCACCCTCTGTTGTGGCTTCGGGAGAAATAAGTTTAGGATTGATTATCTCGGTTTGAAAAACGTTGCGAAAGATACATTCCATTATAAAACTCTCTCTATCTCTCACTGTTGTACGCATGGAATGTATTATAACTTGGTCATACGCACTTGAAGAGGCATCACGAGTAAAGAAAAGATTGTACAAAGGCTCTAAAACAAAACGCTTTTCCTTAAACTCCACAGGGTGTATTCCTTCTTTGTACGGATAACCCTCAATAAGGTATTTTGCCAATTGTTCGCAACTTTGTTCCATCAATTCCACATATATAAATTTCTTGTTTTCTCTTTCAAGAATTTTTTTAAGAAGGTCCTGTTTTACAATATCGTCTTGTAATGCTTTTGCCAACAAATCCACAACCTGATAAGTCTCGCACCACGAAGACAATACGCCGCTGAACAAGGAATATTCTTTTTGTGCAATTTTCAAATTTAGTATATCGCTGTACAAAGCGTGTTGAATTGTGTCGGGCGTCATTTGTTCAATCTCCGTTCCGGGTGTATGCAATATAACGCCTTCTAATCGTCCTATTTCTGAGAATACTGATACTTTATTCATAAATTGAAAATTTAGAAAGTGCAAATTTAGCATAATTTTTCCTAACCGCAAAAAAAATTCTCTCTATTCTTCTTTTGACGGCGAAAATACATCAAACAGACTTTAATTGTTATACTTTATGTTTTTTGTGAGTGAATAAATTTTTATTTTGAAAGAAAAGAGAATATGTTTTTTGTAAAACAATCTTCTTTTTACCATATATATTTTAATGAGCAGCCTTGTTCTTGATTGAAAATAAGACGGCAGAAAATTTTTAACACGTATTAAAAAATTAGTGTTTAACACTATTTCGCTGATGTTTAATAAAAATTTACTGATATTTAACACTAATTTTGCGATTTTTATTAACGTTTTCAAAAAATATGTGTTGATGATGAGGAATTGTGAAAAATTTTATAACTTTGCAGTCCTTAAAATATTTTGAATGATAATAGTATAAATACGAATAGATAACAATATAAATACATATAACATTATGAGAAGAAATATCGTAGCAGGGAACTGGAAAATGAACGAATTGTTTCCGCAGGCAGATGACTTGGTGAATTCTATTGCAGAAGAATTGCACAATTATGATACTGCCGATGTCGATGTGGTGGTTTGTCCTCCTTTTCCTTACTTGGAATTGGTCAGCGATGTGAGTGAAGACGGAGATTTCTTTACCGGAGCGCAGAATGTATCAAAGTTTGAAAACGGGGCATATACCGGTGAAGTAAGTGCAACTATGTTGAAATCTTTGGGTGTCGATTATTGCATCGTCGGACACAGCGAAAGAAGAAAATATTTTGGTGAAACCAATCAAGATATAGCCCAAAAGATTGACAGACTTCTCAATGAAGATATAACCCCTATAATGTGTGTCGGCGAGAGTTTGGAAGAAAGAGAATCGGGCAAATATCTTGAAGTTATCCGCACCCAAATTCAAGAAGGTATATTCCATTTGTCTGCCGACGATATGCAGCGATGTGTTATAGCATACGAACCTGTTTGGGCGATAGGTACGGGACACACGGCAAGCAAGGAACAAGCCCAAGAGGTACATGCTTTTATCCGCAGCCTTATCTGTGAAAAATACAACGACGATGTGGCACAAGAAGTGTCTATTCTTTACGGCGGAAGTTGTAATGCCAAAAACGCTAAGGATTTGTTCGCAATGGAAGATATTGACGGCGGTTTGATTGGCGGAGCATCGTTGAAGAGCAAGGACTTTATAGAAATTGCCTGCTCATTCTAATAAAATATGAAATAAAATATGCCGTATAGTCTGTGATAAAGAAAGGTTATACGGCATTGTTTGTTTTTTATCTAAAACAAATACGCAAGTGAATTACTATCAAGTAAATTTCTTTTTAAGTTCCAAATCTCGCTATTTTGAAACGGACTTGCTTAAAAACGATTTGGCACAAATAGGTTTTGATTCTTTTGTCGATATAGATGACAATAGTTTTGAGGCTTATTGTCCCGAGAATTTGTTTTCAGAGACTGCTGTACAAAATACAATAACCTCTTCGCTGATTAATGATAAGGAAGCGTTGAAATATGAAATCAAATTCATAAAAGATGAGAATTGGAATAAAGTATGGGAAGAGACTTCGCCAAGTGTTTTGTTTGGCGATTTTTGTCATATAAGAAAATCCAACCAACCATATAAGCAGGTAAAATATGATATAATCATAAATCCTCAGCAATCATTCGGCACAGCCAATCACCCAACAACGGCAATGATTATAGAGTATATGTCAAAGATGGATATGAACGGCAAAAGCGTTATGGATATGGGTTGCGGTACGGCTGTACTTGGTATTTTGGCAAAGAAGATGGGTGCAAAATATGTTGAATGTGTGGATATAGATGAGTGGGCTTATCGCAACGCAAAGGATAACGGCAAAGCCAATGATGTTGATATTTGCGTTAAATTGGTAGGAGAACAAGACGAAAATAGTGAAGAAAAATTCGATTTGTTTCTTGCCAATATCAATTTGAATATTCTGTTGGATAATATGGGTTCATACGCAAAGAGAATTAAACAAGGAGGTATTTTGGTGTTAAGCGGTTTTTACGAAGATGATATTGCGGAGTTGGAAGACACAACAAAACAATACGGATTTACGTTTTACAATAAAAATATCAGAGATAACTGGGCTTTGTTGGCTCTTAAAAAATTGTAGTATATGAAAAAATACATTTTAATCATAGTTTTATCATTTGTTTGCACAAGTGGTTTTGCTCAAAGGTTTAAGAATTTCAGCGGCAGTGCGGATACGTATATTTCCGAATTGGAGGAATTGTACAAAACCGACCAAAATATGAATAAAGACCAGAAAAAAGAGTGGGAGAGTATTATAAATTCTTACGATAGCGTTTGGAATACTTTTAATCTTCAACACAAAAAAGACGTTATTAAACTTTCTCAGACTATGGTTAAGAAAAATATTCGTGCGAGGAATGGTTTTTATGATTTTATCTTAACTCAGATTGCTTTTACCTCGTCCAACCAAACGGCGGAGAGTTACAATCAATGGCTTAAAGGTATGCAGCAATATCTTGATAAGCATAATATCAAGATTTACAATCAAGCAATGGAGGCAACGTATAATCTTTTAGTCAATAACTCATTGCATTACACCAAAACCTCTAAATGGACTTTTGACAACGGCACTCCTTATGCTTTTCGCATCGATAACGAACGTGGTGTTTATGCCGATTTTCCTACTCCTATCAATCTTTCTTACGGTATGAGTAAAGGCGGCGGCACTATATATGGTACAACGGGCAAGATGTATATTATGGAAGATTTTTGGGAAGGTAAAGGCGGTACTGTCGATTGGGAGCGTAGCGGATTGAGTAAAGACAGTGTTTTTTGTAAGTTAAAGACTTATGATGTGGCATTGAAAGTTGCGGGATTTTCGGCAGACAGCGTAAGTTTTACTAATAAAGAATATTTCTCTTATACATTGGACGGTGTTTTCACAGATAAGATAACCGAAAAGACTACAAAAGAATCGCGTTACCCAAGATTTACATCTTATAAAAAGACCGAATACATCAAAAGCGTATTTCCAAACGTTGATTACGTAGGTGGTTTTTCTCAACAAGGTGGCGGATTTTTCGGTACGGGTTCAAGAAAAGAACCTGCCAAACTGATATTTCATAAAGACGGAGAGGTGTTTATGGTTGCCAAAGCCATAGAACATCCTTTCTCACGAGAGGGAATAATAAGCGAAGATTGTCAGGTTACTTTTTATGTTCAATCCAAAGGCGGGGCAAAAGACAGCGTTTATCACCCTGGAACAAAAATGAATTACAACAAAAACACTCATATCATTCTTTGCTCGAATAACAAAACAGGTATTTCGGCTTCTCCTTGGATAGATTCATATCATGCGGTTGAGATATATTCCGAGGCATTGTATGCAGGTTTGGACGATCATACGATAGAGTTTTCTGCCGTCAGAGGCCCTTCTAATAATGCCTTTGCTACTATTGAGAGTATATCATATTATTCCGATTTTCGTTGGTACAAAATTCAGGGCATCGATGAAATAAGCCCTCTTTATAGGATTAAGCAATATACTGATAAAAGCGGTAAAAAGGAAGTAACGGTTAAAGGTTTGTCGTCCTTTACGGGTTTGGACGAAACGCAATGCCAATTGCTTTTGATGAATCTTTCTTTGGGTGGATTTGTTACCTACGAATCTTATCGCCAAACAGCAATAGTCAAAGATAAATTGTACGATTATATCAAGAATAACGCTAAAAAGAAAGACTATGACGTGTTGCGTATGTTATCCACAACGAAAAACGGAGAACCTAACGCAGTGCTTAATATATATGATATGGATTTGCGTTTGAATGGTATCGAGACTTTTACCGTATCTGATAGTCATGGTGTGAGAATTACTCCATACGAAGGTAAAATTGTTATGCAGAAAAACAGAAGTTTTACTTTCGACGGCAGTGTTATGGCAGGCAGATTTAAGATGAGCGGAACGAATTGCAAGTTCGATTACGAGAAATTCACATTGGATTTACCTGCAAGTGATTCATTGGTTTTCGTTGTGCCTTCTTTCCAAGATACCAACACACTTGTAAAAATTCAAACGCCTATTCGCCGTTTGGATTGCCAATTAGTGATTGATAAAGCGGATAATAAATCGAGTATAAAGAAGTTGGAGGATTATCCTATATTGTCTTCGTTAAAGACTTCGTATGTTTATTATGATAATCCTAAGATTCAAAACGGTGTATATGATACGGCGACATTTTATTACGAGTTAGAGCCTTTTGTTATCAAGAATTTATTCTCGTTTAAGACAACGGATATTGTTTTGAAGGGTGTTTTGCATTCGGCAGACATATTTGCACCAATCAACGAGCCTTTGGTGGTTATGCCTGACTATGCTTTGGGATTTAAGAAGCAATTGCCACAAGAGGGTCTTGCTGCATACGGCGGCAAAGCCAAATATTATAATAGTATAGACTTATCGACCAATGGTCTTTTGGGTACAGGACGTTGGGATTTCGGGGCATCTAAAAGTGAAAGTAAGATGTTTGTTTTCCACCCGGATAGTATGTTTTGTGAAACAACAAAATTTACATACGAAAGCCCGCAAGTCAATGTTACCAAAACCAAAGAAACTTTCTATAAGCAACAAAATTATATGCTTGTCGAACAAAAAGCGGAAGAATTTAATATGTACGCAGACAACCACTCGATACAAAACGGTTTGTTGAGAGTTTATCCGAATGCTTTGACAGGTAGCGGCGAGAATATCACCGATGAAATGATTGTCAAGAGCGATTTGATAAAGTATTTGCCGGATTCCTTTGCTTCCGATAGTGCAGATTTTACGTTAAAGGCTTTGGACGGCAATAGCGTTGCATTCCACGCTCAGAATGTTAAAGCCTCTGTCGATTACAAAACAAAACAAGGTACTTTTACTACCAAAAACGGATTGCAGAAAAACGATTTGCCATACTTGCAATACGAGTGCTATGTAGATCGTTTCTCTTGGGATATGCAAAACAAGTTACTTGCTCTTCAAAACTCTGCTTCGACAAACGGAGGAGGATTTGAAAACAAGCCTTTGAAAGAAATAATAGATTTACCGCAACCCGGAGCAACCTTTACTTCTGTTCATCCGTCGCAAGATAGTCTTTCGTTTAATTCCGTTAATGCAAAACTTAATTTGAATACAAACGAATTGACTGCCGACGGCGTGTATATGATAAAGAGTGCCGATGCAGCCGTAAAGCCTGCAAATTCCCAAATAATATTGCACCCGGGTGCTCAAATGGATACTATCGATAAAGCCGATATTGTATTTAACACCGAAACTAAACTACATTCCGTCAAAAACGCAAGAGTACATATTCAGTCAGGTAAGATGTATTCTGCCAACGGATATATGGATTATAAAGATATGGACGGCAAGATTACGGAGGTATTCTTCAAAGATATTACTCCTGCCACCGGCTACACCGTTGCGTATGCCGATATAACCAAGGAAGAGCCTTTGGATTTGAGTACTGCATTCAAATTCTTCGGACAACTTATGGTTTCTGCTCCGGATTCGGTTATGAGTTTTGACGGTGGCGTTACGCTGACAATGAATTGTAGTGAAAGCGAAAATCCATGGCTGAAATTTGCTGCCCGTTTAGATGCCGACAATATATTTATTCCAATCAATGAAGCACCTGTTGATGTCGAGGGTAACCGAATAACAACTTCTATTTTGTTTGATGAAAACTCTCTACGACCTAAGCCTGCTTTCTTTACTTCGGATAAAGAAGCCGACAACGTATTTATAAAAGGTCAGGGATTTTTAACTTACGACAAACAGTCGGGAGAATATCGTATTGCATCAAAAGAAAAACTTGCCGATATGAAGAACGTCGTTGGCGACTACTTATCTATCGGTTCAAAATCTTGCAATGCCAAAGGTTTGGGTAAGATAGAACTTGGTATGCCGATAGGCGGAGCGGTTGTAACGGATAATTACGGACAGATAACGGCGAGTGGCGATGGTGAGAGTGCAACAATCAAGATGTCGTTGGCAATAAACTTCCCATTCTCCAAGGAAGCTTTGGAATATATGGGTAAAGGTATGTTTGACGATATGAATTTGCCTGTTATAGACTTTGAAAACTCTGCTAAATATCAAGAGTTTTTGCATCACAAGTATGGAGACGAAAAAGGCGAGGAGTTGTTCCAAGATTTGATTCAATATGGTGAGTGGGAGAAACTGCCGTCGAATATGAACTATTCATTATTGCTTACCGATGTTACATTGTCTTGGGACCCTATTCGTCGTTGTTATTTGGCAAATAGTGATGCGGAGGTTGCGGTTGTAGGCGGCGTTCAAGTCAATCGTAAAGTGAGAACAAAGATACAGATGATAAAGACAGGTATTGCTACCGAACTGCGAATTTATTTGGAGCAAGACCCTGACAATTGGTATTATTTCGCATACAATGGTGCATCTATGGGAGCAATATCTTCGGACGAAAACTTTAATGATTTGGTTAAAAACGGTAAGGATAAAGAAACCAAAGCCAAGAATGGTAAAATCTATACTTATCGTCTATCCACTCCGAGTGAGAAACGTTCCTTTATCAAGAATATTGAATTGTCAGGCTACAATGACGGAGAATAATAATAGAAGTTTATTAACCGTCAATACATAGTAATTAAAATTTTGACGAATGTCGGCATAAATAACAAAAACCCGACATTCGTTTTTTCTTTATCTGACCATTAAAAATTTTGAGGGCTTTTTATCAAATTAGTCTCCATACTATTCAACTGATGTTTAACACCAATTCAGACAATTTACTACCACTTCTGGGATATTTGCGTAAGGGAAAAATATGGAAAATCAGTGAAATTTTTATTCTT
>OMYR01000059.1 GCA_900315335.1 uncultured Bacteroidales bacterium | reverse complement strand
TCTGTAACTTTGCTCTCGGTGATCATAGCGATTATTGTGTTTATTATTTTTTACACTATAAAATTACAACAATTTTCGCTAATCACCGCTTTTTTAGACGATTATATTTCGTCGAACTCACGTTATTTTAATAATCTCACATATTAGTTTAGTGAAAACACATATTGTCTTTATCATTTGATAAGTACAAAAAAATGTGGTGGCAACTGCTTTATCGCAATAGCCACCACCATATTGGGGAAACATTCCTCGTCTCCCGCTTATTCTAATAAGTTACTTTTTCAAAGTCTCAGGCATCAACATAACTTTAACATACTCGTCATGTTTCAAGTATTTAGCTGCTGCTGCTTTGATATCGTCAGATGTAATTGAATTTACAAGATTAGTGTATGCTTCCATATTCATAATAGGAGTGTTATAAACGTACGAACTTTGAATAACACCTGCCCAGAATGAATCAGAAGAAGTGTAAGAAGCCTCTCTACGTTTAATTAATTGCTCTTTTGCTTTTGCCAAATTAACATCATCAGCTCCTTCCTTAGCCATATTGTCAAGGATTTCCCAAGTAGCATTTACAACTTTATCAACATTTTCAGGAGAACAAGAATAAAATGCTTGCCAAGTAAATTCAGGTTTAGGTTGAATACCGTAACTAACACCCATATATGGAGAATAAGTAGCACCTAACTCCTCACGGATTTTTTGAGTGGTTTTTATTTGAAGAATCTCACCCATTACGTCAATAACTCGTTTTTCTTTGTCGCCATTAACGAAAGGTTTGTTCATAACCATTAATATATTTACCTTGTCTTCCGTTCCTTTATAAACTACATCATTAACTGCACCTTTGGCAAACTTAGGAGATACATCTTTCCACTTCTCAGTCTTACCTGTTGAAGGCAAACCGCCGATATATTTTTCAACCAATGGTTTGATTGTATTAATATCAAAATTACCAACGAACTCGAAAGTGAAGTCAGAAGCATTAGAAAATCTTTCTTTGAAAATTTTGTACATCTTGTCAATGTTCAAAGAATTGATTTGTTTTTCGGTAGGTATGCTTATAGAACGTTTGTCGTTAGGATACATACTCTTTTGTAATTGCATTGAGAAAGCAACATCAGGAGAGTTTTGGATTGTCTTTAATTGAGAACGTAGGTTTTCAATTTGAACATCCAATACTTCTTTATCTTTTCTTGGAGAAGTGAAGTACATATATACATACTGGAACAACAATTCCAAATCTTTCGGAGTAACAGAACCATTGATACCTTCTCTCAAAGATGAAATATAAGGTTCGGTTCCAAAAGTATGTTTGCTTTGGAATTTCTGCAATTGATTGTGGTCCATTTCACCTATACCACTACCGTCAATGATGCTTGCTGCCATTTGAGCGTTGAACAACATATCGTCAGGATATAAAGACGTACCACCGTCAGACCAAGAGTTCATAATTATTTGGTTATCCGTAAAAGTAGAAGGTTTTACAATAACTTTTGCTCCATTGGAAAGAGTCCATTCGGTGAAACCAAATTCGTCGTTCTTTGTTTCGTTTGTGATTTTTCCTGCCTTAACGTTTGCAGTAAAGAAAGGAACTTCTTTGTAAGTATCTACATAAGGTTTGGTTTTCAATTTATCTGCATCAAGGATAATTTTCTTGATTTGATCCTCAGTAGGAATTTTCAAACCTTTTCTTTCAGGCATTGTAACGTAAGCAATGATGTTTTCTTTGGTAACCCAATTCTTTGCCATACCATTAACTTCGTCCAAAGTAATATCGTCAATCAAAGCCTTTGCCCATTTATATTCTGCACGAGCACCAGGTATAGGAGTTCCTTCAAGGAAATTATCTACAAGCATATCTGCCCATGTGCCGTTATACATTTTATTTGCTTCTTTTGATGCTCTTTCGTATTGTTCAAGAACAATTTCTTTTGCTCTGTCAAGCTCTGTTGCCAAGAAACCATGTTGTAAAACTCTTTGGTTTTCTTCCATCAAAACTTTCAAAGATTCAAGGATTTTGCCATCTTTCGCACTACCTGCAATGATATATCCGCCTATGTTACGAGCGATAAATGTAGGAGTGTAACCTATTTGTGCTCCCATAAAAGGACAACCTTTCTTTTGAGACATCTCACTCAAACGGTTTGCAATCATTGTCTCATAAAGATTGGTCATAAGTTCCTGCTCACGGAAATCACCAACGGTTTTCATAGTCTTAGCAGGGTGTTTATACAAAACACAGAAACTGTTGGAAGTTGCTTCTTTGTCCGTAGCAACAGCAATCAACGGTTCTTTGTTGTCAGGTATGCTGTATTCAGGACGCTCCAACGGAGTTGTCGGTTTTACATTCATTGTGAAATAGTCTTTAATCTTTTGTACCATTTCATCAGCATCGAAATCACCTACAACAATGATTGCTTCATTATCCGGACGATACCATTTTTGGTAATAGTTACGAATTGAAGAATATTTAAAGTTTTGCAAGTTATCCAACGTACCGATAGGCAAACGATCTGCGTATCTACTGCCTTTTAATATAACCGGCCAAAACTTTTGACGCATTCTGTCGTCAGCACCTCTGCCGTCACGCCATTCTTCAATAATAACGCCTCTTTCATCATCTATTTGGTTAGCCATCATCAACATTCCGGAAGCCCAACCGTCCAAAACTTTCAAACCTAAATTGAATAACTCAGGTTTATCAGTCGGCAAAGTAAGATTATAAACCGTTTGGTCAAATGCCGTATAAGCATTATTGTCTCTACCAAATGTTATACCCTCTTTTTGTAACGCATCAATCAATTCATTACCCGGAAACTGTTTTGTTCCATTAAATCCCATGTGTTCTGTGAAGTGTGCAAGACCCAATTGATCTTCTTCCTCCAATACAGAACCTGCATTTACGGCTAAATAAAACTCTGCACGATTTTCAGGTTTCTTGTTAGATTTTACATAATAAGTCATTCCGTTATCCAATTTACCATAACGGATAGTACCTTCCAACTTCATCTCCTGAGACAAATTTACTTTGGAAGATTTGTTCTGAGAAAAGCCTGTTGCACTCAATAATAAGCACAAACCTATGGCTAAAACGCTTCTTTTCTTCATCTCGATATAATTTAGTATATTTTTATTTCTTTTTTTATTGTTTTTCCTTTTCTGCCTTTTACCCGCTAAATTTGAATTTGCAAAGTAACGGATTTTTATTCAGATGAGCAAGTTTTTTAGTAAAAAAGTTTTGTCATCACTCGTTCAAATAAATATCAATCAATCCGTCAGGAGCGAGTATGTAAAGCTTTTTGTTTTCTCTATCAACAGTTTTTATAACTTCATCAACAAGCGGAATCAATACCTCTTTGCCGTCTTTTTCGGTTATCATTATCGTTTGATTTGTATCTATAAATTCCTTAATCTTTCCAATACTGCCCTTAGCCTCATCAATCACTTCAAAGCCTATAACTTCGTGATAATAGAATTGATTGCCCGTAAGTTCAGGTAAAAATTCCAACGGCAAATACATCTCTTTGCCAACCAAGACAGATGATTCCTCACTCGTTACATCCTTAAACCTAACCACAACCTTATTGCCGTGATAACGAAAATCCTCTATCTCGTATTTTACCAAACGTTTGTTAATATCTATATATACATACGCCAAATCCTCGTAAGCATAAATATCATCAACATCCAAAAACAAAACCAATTCTCCTTTATACGAAAAAGGTTTTACTATCTTCCCTAAATAAAAACAATCTTCTTTTTTCATAATACATCGGCAAAAAGCCTTTTGGTTATATAACACATTATGCAAGTCAAAAGTTACAACTCTCGCATCATTATTCAAAAATAAATTTCTTAACAAACAAAAAGACTTGCATCTAAATGATAAACGCAAGTCTTTATAATTTTGATAATAAAATAATTTTTATCTTATTATTCCGCAGCAGGAGTCTCTGTTTCAGTAGCAGGAGTTTCTGCCTCTGCCGGCTGTTCTTCCGTAGCCTTTTGTGCTGCTGCTTCTGCCTCAGCTCTTTTCTTTGCTATTGCTTCCGCTCTTTTAGCATTAACATCTGCTTCAACTTTCAATGCTTCTGCTCTTTTAGCATTTCTGTCGTTAGCATTCTTTGTTATCTGTGCAGCAATTTTCTTTGACTTCTCTTCCATGAAATCATTGTAACGTTTATCAGCAACTTCTTGGCTGAATGCACCCTTTGCAACGCCACCTTGCAAGTGTTTTTTGTACAAAACGCCTGAATAACGCAAAATAGAGCGAACAGTATCCGTAGGTTGAGCACCATTCTGCAACCATTGGCAAGCCTTATCCGCATCAATATTAATAGTAGCAGGAGAAGTCAATGGGTTATACGTTCCAATTTTTTCAATAAATTTACCATCACGAGCTGCACGAGCATCCGCAATTACAATATGATAAAAAGGCTGGTTCTTTTTACCATGTCTCTGTAATCTGATTTTTACTGCCATTTCTTTTTTCTTTTTAATGTTATTATCAAAATGAGTTTGCAAAATTACAACATTTATCTTTATCAGCCAAATTTTTCCTTCGTATTTTACTATATTTTACACCAAAAACAAAATAATTTCAACGTTTTTCATTACTTATTTTCCCTACCCTACACCGCAAAAAACAAATATATATTTTCACAAAATCGATGTTTAACACTAATCTAATAATGTTTAACACTAATTTGCTAATCAATGACACTGATTTTTGAAAAACACATATTATTTTTTTGACTTCCTTATTCAACATAATACAATCGCAAAACAATATTATGCACTCATACTGCGTTATACGACAAAAAAGTAAAAAATTTATATATGGATTCCGAGAAATTACTAAGACAAGTCAAAGTCGTATTCAGAAAATACTTTTCGCTTTCAAACGACATAGACGACGAAAACAAAGTTATCGAAGATATAAAACAAGGAGTGAGCTTTCGTGGGGCAAACCTGTGGATTTTGATTATTGCAATCTTTGTCGCTTCGCTCGGACTGAACGTCAATAGTACGGCGGTCATTATCGGAGCGATGCTTATATCTCCGCTTATGGGTCCTATCGTGGGCGTTGGTTTTTCCATCGGCACATTGGATTTCGAACTGCTTAAAAAATCTTTGCGAAATTTCCTTGTGGCAACGGGTATCAGTATCGTTACGGCAACCATTTACTTTTTCATAACTCCTTTTGACGAAGAACAAAGCGAGTTGTTGGCACGTACCACTCCCACCATTTACGACGTATTGATAGCCTTTTGCGGTGGTGCGGCAGGTGTTATCGCAATATGTACCAAACAAAAAAGCAACGTTATTCCCGGCGTTGCCATAGCCACTGCATTGATGCCGCCGTTATGTACCGCCGGCTACGGAATTGCAATGGGCAAGATTTCGTATTTTCTCGGTGCGTTTTATTTGTATTTCATCAACAGCGTGTTTATCTGTACCGCCACATTCTTTGGTGTCAAAGTTATGAAATATCACAAGAAAAGCATAATAGACGAACAAAAAGCCAAAAACATAAAGAAATCTTTTTACGCCATTATAACCATAGCCATAATTCCGTCGATATTTATGACCATAAGCATTGTCAATAAAAGTCTTTTTAAGTCAAACGTCAATACTTTTATGAAAGAGCAACTGACTTTTCAAGGCACCAAGATAATCACTCACGAGATTGACAAAGAAAACAAAGTCTTGAATTTTGTCGCAATAGGTAACGAGATAACTCCGCAACAGATAGAAAATGCCAAAAGCACAATGAAAAAATACAAATTGGACAAATACGATTTACAGATACTGCAAAATGCCGACTATAAAGATTTGATTGCAACCAATAGTGATGCGGATGATTTGAATGCACATATAGCCGTATTAAATGCGGAGTTAAACAAATACAAAAAATTGGAAAATCTAAGCGATGTTTTGAGCAACGAAGTCAAGATATTGTTCCCAGACATAAAAACGGTGTCGCTTTCTCAATCCACACAATCCAATACGGCGGATAGTAATCACACTCAAACCATTATTGCCGTTTTGGAGTCGGATAAAGCAAACGAAATAACAACGGCAGAAAAAGACAAAATCTTTTCGTGGTTAAAAACCCGAACCAATGAACCGCAGATAAAACTATACATAGTCAATTAACAAATATCCCGATAAAATAAAGTCGCACCATTGTTTCGGGCGGTAATATAACGAAACGATATTCATCGATATGCAAAAATTTTCTTGAAACCATAAGTCGGAAAAACTATATGTGTTATCGCAAAATTAATGTTAATAACTGATAAATTAGTATTAATAATCATTCAAATAGTTTTAATAACCGAAAAACTAATATCAGTAATCAAAAAAATCATATTACAACTCAATGTTAAAATAAAAAAGACGGAGTAAAAAACTCCGTCTTTTCGTTTTGTTTTATATGTTTTCTATTAGCTGTGGAATATAAACATAGACATCAGAACATAAACGCCTGCACCTGCAAGGTATCCCAACAACGCCCATAGGGATACATGTTTCAAATACCATACAAAGTCTATTTTTTCCATACCCATAACTGCAACGCCTGCTGCCGAACCGATAATCAACAACGAACCACCTGTTCCGGCACAATATGCAAGAAATTCCCAAAATGCTCCGTCCATTGCGAAATGTCCTACCGATTGAATATCATACATACCCATTGCGGCAGCAACCAATGGAACGTTATCCACGATTGATGACAATGCACCGATTACCAAATCCGTTACATAGAAATTACCCATCTTGTCAAGACCTTGTGCCAACAATGTCAAATGACCTGCTTCGGACAAACAAGCAACAGCCATCAAAATACCCAAAAAGAACAATACCGAAGGGGTATCTACACGGGTAATGATGTTTCCTATATTCATTTTCTTATATACCTCAGGGCTATGCTTGTGCATTAACTCTGTTACAACCCACAATACACCAAGACCCAAAAGTATTCCTAAGTATGGAGGTAGATGTGTTATTGTTTTGAAAACAGGAGTAAAGATTAAAAAGCCGACACCTACGATAAGAACGATTTTACTTTGTGTTTTAGAAATCATTGAAACCGATTTATTGGCATTGCTATCTGCTGATTTTTCAAAGCTACCTTTCATCATCATTGATATACCTGCAACAGGGACAACCATACATACAACAGAAGCCAAGAATGTTTCTTTTATCACACCTGCTGCCGAAATATTGCCTTTTATCCAAAGCATAATTGTTGTAACATCTCCGATAGGAGACCAAGCACCACCTGCATTGGCTGCCAAGATAACCACGCCACCGAATAACCAACGGTCTTTCTTTTCAGGGACAAGTTTTCTAAGCAAAGCAACCATAACAATAGATGTTGTCAAGTTGTCCAAAACGGCAGACATAAAGAACGTAAGAATAGCAATAATCCAAAGGAGTTTGCGTTTGCTCTTTGTCGTAATTCTGTCCGTAATGATAGAAAAGCCCCCGTGTTGGTCGATTGTTTCAACGATTGTCATAGCACCCAATAAGAAGAACAGAATTTCTGCCGTGTCTCCAAGGTGCATAATCAAGACCTCATGGCCATCTTGCGCATTAAATCCGCCAATAGTTACGTAAAGTGTCCACATTGCTACCGCCAAAAGCAAAGCAGTTGCAGACTTGTTGATTTGAAAAGTATGCTCCGTTGCAATAAAGAAGTATCCAATCACAAATACAACAACCATAATTAACATAGCACTACTCATAATTTTTGTTGTTTTTTAGTTAATATTTGTTTGTTTTACTTTATTTATAAAAATAAAAATATTACATATTAAAACTATCTGCGTTTTGCAGCATTCTTTTGTCTTTCTTCCAACAGACGACGATTTTGTTTTTCAAGATTCTCCATTCGCTGTTGCCATTTGGATTTTTTCATCGGCTTCTTGGAATTTTTTGCCAAACGTTCAAGAATTTTTTGTTCGTTGATTGTTTTGCGTATTATGAACATTTGAAGAACGGAAATCAACAATGACAACAAGTAATAGTAGTTCAAAGCTGCCGAGAAGTTATTCAAAACAAACAACATCATTATCGGCATACCGTACATCATAAACTTCATACCCGGCATCGTGTTTGTCTGTGCCTGTTGGTTCATTGTCATTTTTGTATATAATAACTGAGCGATTGTCATTAAAAGACAGAATAATGATATATGATTTCCGTAAAACGGTATGTTAAACGACAAATCCAAGATGCTATCGTATGTCGATAAATCGTCCGCCCAAAGGAATGGCTGCTGACGCAACTCTATTGACGAAGGGAAGAAACGGAACATTGCAATCAATATAGGAAACTGTATAAGCATTGGCAAACAGCCCGCCATTGGATTGATGCCTGCGTTCTTATAAAGTTGTTGTATTGCCTGTTGTTTTTGCAACATCTGGTCTTGTTTAGGATATTTCTCATTTATCTTATTTATTTCCGGCTGCAAAACTTTCATTTTTGCCGTAGAAGAAAACGACTTATATGCCAACGGAAACAGTACAATCTTAACAAGCAATGTCAAAATCAATATTATCAAACCGTAACTCAAACCAAAATCGACAAGGAAGTCAAATACAGGAATGATAACGAAACGATTGACCCATTGCATCAAGAAAAAGCCCCAACCCAATGGTATAGTACGTTCCATATCTATCTTATACTTCTTGACGATATTATATTTGTTCGGTCCAAAGAAGAAGTCCATAGAATATTCAGTGGCAGGCTTGGAATTATCATAGCCAAGAGTCATCTGAGATTGCATTGTACGCATATAATCTTTGGAACCTTGTTTGTCGGTAATGGTTTTCAAGTTAGCACTCTCGAACCAAGAAGACTTATCATTGCAAATCAAAGCAGCAGAAAAGAATTGCTGTTTGAATGAAATCCATTTGATAGGAATACCAATCTCTTTTTTGTCGTCATCTCTGCCCTGCTCTTTCAGGTATTCAACATCGTCGGATAGTTTATAGTATAAAGTAGAGTTCTTTCTTTCTATATCAACATCTTTTTCTTTCAAACGCAAATCACTCTTCCATACCATTTCCACCTGTGAATCATCGGAAATAACATCTTGCATATTGTTCAAAATAACGTGATAACCCAATCTGTAATCATCACCTCGCAAAATGTATTTATATTCAATGTAAGACTTGCTTGACCTATAAAAATCCTCATCAGATATATTTATCGTATCAGGTTTATTAGCAAACAAACGCATAGAAACTACCAAAGAATCCTTACCTGAGACTTTCAAACTTTCGCCATTATACACTTTACCATTAACAAATGGTATAAAATCCAAATCGGAAGTTGAAACAACAATACTACCTGTGGATAAATTAAATCCGTAAGAATTTCCATTTTCAGTAAAGAACACAACCGGCTTCTTATCGTAGGTTTTATAATCTTTAAGTGTTACTTGTTTTACAACACCGCCTTTTGTGGTTAAATCAACAGAGAAAACATCGTTTTCAAGTTTTATTGACTTCGCATCTTTCAAAGCACTATTGGAAAATGATGCGTATTTATCGTTTATTTTCTTTTTTGCTTCTGCTCTTAAAGAATCGTTACCCTCACTTTGTTCCACCATTTTTTTAAGGGCTGCGTCTTCACTTTCTGCATTTGCAGTCGCCTCTGATGTTTTGTTTTTACTTTGTTTTGCTTTCTGTACGGCAGCAATGGAGTCATTGTATCTTTTTTGTTGAGCAAGTTGTTCTTCGGTCGGTCGAGAAATATATCCGAATACCAAGAAAACAACACATATAAGCACCAAGCCGACTATCGTTTTTTTATCCATGATGTTGTATCGTCTGTTTGTAGTTTAATATAATTAATAAAAATTAAGGTGCAAAGATACAATATTTTCTATTACTGACAAAAATAAATGGATATGTTTTAATTTTTTACTAATATCTCACATTAAAAAAATAATGTTTAACACTAATTTTTTAATGTTAAACATTATTTTTTTATTGTTTAATACCGGAAGACAGGCAAGCGACATAAATCTCGTTATTGCTGTTTTCCTTTAACACTTTGCAACATTCTTTTAATGTGGAACACGTGGTAACTACATCATCTATCAAAAGAATTTTCTTATTATTGAAAACATCGGGATGTTTTACCTTAAAAGCTCCGCGAACATTCTTATAACGGTCTTGACGTGAAGATTTATGCTGGGATTTCGAACGAACAATTCGCGTAAGATTGTTCTTGATAACATTTTTCTTAAATCTCTTGCCTATAACGTCAGCAATTATATCACACTGATTATATCCTATTTTGAATTTATCAATATAGTGCAACGGCACAGGTACAATATAATCTATATCATGTATCCAAGTTTTATATTCCAATCTATCGCAAAGCATTTGTGATAGTATCTCTCCCTTGCGAATATTTTCCTTAAACTTGAACTTATATATCGCTGTTTTGGCAATAGGATACCAAAAAGCAATACATATATCCTTGATATAACCTGCAATGGGGGCAAAATTATCCCCGATATTCGTTATATCCTCGTAACGATAATTTTTTCTGCAAGTATAACAAATTCTTTCATATATAGTGGATTTTTCATTCTTGCCTAACTGCCGTTCTTTTTTTGTTAATAGTTCGTTACAGAATATACATGTTTTTGGAAAAAATGTATAATACAAGTCCTTCAATAGTGATATAATTTTACCGAACATACTCAAAAATATGTATTTTAGTACAAAAATATGCTATTTTTATAATTTGATAATAAAAAAATCTGTATTTTTGCAAACAAATTTATTAAAACTTAAAAAAAATGAACAAGAAAATTTTCACATTAGCCATTGCGACATTGTTTTGTGTAACATTGTTCGCTCAACAGAAAACGGAAAATTGTCCTTTTGGCGGTAGAGAAAACTGCACAGGTTATTGCGGACGTTTCGTAGATGAGAACAACGACAAATATTGTGATTACAGCAAACTAACCGATACTACAAATATTGGCAAATCTGCAAAACAAGAATGCACGTCAAAAAACAAAAAAGGCAATCATGAATGCACCGAAAAAAATAGACATCACAATTGTCAGAATAAAGATTTGAACAAAAAGCACGAGCGCGACGGAAAACATATCGATTGTGCAAACAAAGGCAAACAACAAGAGTGCAACAACAAAGATTTGAATAAAAAACACGAATGCACCGGTGAGCATAAAGAATGCACTAACAATCACAAAGCGAGTGCAGATAAAAGCAATCGTCACGACTGTAAAAATAAAGATTTGAACAAAAAACAAGAATGTACAGGCAATCATAAAGAATGCACCGACAAAAACAGACACAATGAATGTCAAAACAAAAAAGACAAGTAGTACTAACTGAATTATGAAGAAATTACTTTTCATCGTTGTTGCAATTGCAACAACGATGGTTGTTTATTCACAAGAACAACACCCTGAAAATTGCCCATTAGGTGGCAGGGAGGATTGCACAGGTTATTGCGGAGAATTTAATGATAATAATGGCGATGGCTTTTGCGACTTTGCCACCTTGTCAAGTCAAAAACAAAAGAAAAAAAATCAAACCGAAAAATCAATTAACGAAAACAAAAATCAAAATTTTCCAAAAGCGAAAACAAACTCACAAAAAGATAAATCAACATCACAAACTAATAAAATAATCAGTGAAACTAATAAAATAGTTAGTGAAATTAATCCGACAGTTACGAACACTATTTCCGTAGTTAATAATACCGAAAAATCCGCTACTCAAAACGCAACACCAATAACCATAGAACGTCCTCGCAAAGCCCAACAACACTATCATTTTTGGCCATTTTGCTTAATTACAATCATTCTTTATCTTGTCAGCGTAATAATGGTAAAAACCAAACGTATCACAAAAATCACTCATCGCAAGATTTGGAACATTGTTTTGCTTATCACTTGTTTGGTATCGTGTCTTATAGGAATGTATGTGGTCTTGGCAAAAATGTATGGGTGGAATATGAATTATATGGAACTGATGAAATGGCACGTTAATGTTGGAATAGCGATGACTATTGTGGCAATAATCCATATATTTTGGCATTTGAAATACTGGAAAAACCTTTTCAAACTTTTGAAAAACACATCGGATTAATTTTTCATAATGAAATTTTATCGGATATGCTAAACAAAAACACTCTGAATTACCAAATTCTCCGCTTAACAATACCTAATATAATAACCAATATAACCATTCCTTTGTTAGGTATGGTCGATACGGCTATTGTGGGACATATCGCCAACAATGGTGTTGAAAATGATTACATAGGTGCTGTTGCTGTCGGCAGTATGATATTCAATTTTCTGTATTGGGGCTTCGGTTTTCTAAGAATGGGTACAAGCGGATTTACCGCACAAGCCTACGGAGCAAAAAATGATAACGAACAAATAGATATACTTACAAGAGCTTTGACAATAGGGCTTAGTGTTGCGTTGCTTATACTTACTTTTCAAATGCCTATCGCCCGACTGGCGGAATCTGTTATCGAAGACAAGA
The DNA here is from genome assembly GCA_900315335.1 of uncultured Bacteroidales bacterium. Lineage (GTDB taxonomy): Bacteria > Bacteroidota > Bacteroidia > Bacteroidales > P3 > Scybalousia_A. The sequence goes on along the minus strand of OMYR01000059.1, from coordinate 5,974 downwards.
ATAATGTTATGTCTTTGGCGTTGGAATATTTCTTTATCCGTATATGGGCTGCTCCCGCCGTGCTTGGTATGTACGCTTTGAAAGGTTGGTTTATCGGTATGCAGGATAGTAAAACGCCGATGTACACTGCTATCGTTATCAATGTGGTTAATATTGTCTTTGATTTAATCTTCGTTATGGGTTTTTCTATGACTATCAAAGGCGTTGCCTTGGCAACAATTATTTCGCAATATAGCGGACTTGCTTTGATTTCTATTATTTTCCTTGTCAGACACAGGCGCAAATACAATATTTCTCTTAAAAGGGCTTTGCATTGGGATAAAATGCGTTTGTTTTTCAAAGTCAATGGCGATATTTTCCTACGAACCATTTGCATCATTGCAGTAACGACGTATTTTACAATAGCATCCTCCACTCACCCGTACCCTACTCTTGCTATAAACACTCTGATTATGCAATTGTTTAGTCTGTTCTCTTATTTTATGGACGGATTCGCATACGCATGTGAAAGTCTCTGCGGAAAATATTATGGAGCGAATGATTCGATAGGTCTTAAACAAGTTGTCAAACGTGTTATCCTTTGGGGAACTGCATTAGCGGTTTTATGTTCATTACTTTACGCTTTTTTCTCAAAAGAAATAATATCAATCCTTACCGACAAACCCGAAGTTATTGCTGCAATCGACAATTACATATTATGGCTCGTTTTGATACCTATAACAGGTTTTTTGGCATTTTTATATGACGGCATTTTGATTGGTATGACAAAAAGCAAGATTATGCGCGACGCTATTTTCGTATCAACCGCTATGTTTTTCGCTTCATACTTCCTATTAAACCAAACCAATAACGCTCTTTGGCTCGGCTTTATTCTTTATTTATCGGGCAGAAGTGTTTTGATGTTTGTCTTTTCTTACAAAAAGATTTTTAGACTTGAATGATTTTTCTTTTGAGCAGATTTATACAATAAGCGGTGCGAAGTTTTTCGCACCGCTTATTATGTTTGTGATGTCGGAATAAAAACCGTTAATCATTGTTTTTCTCCAAATCAAAGAACGCTTCCTTATATTTTTCGGGCATTATCTTTGATTTTCTCGTTACAATATCCATTGCACTAAGCACGCTGTAACACGTTGTCTTGACTTTACCGGAATTGACATCAATAATCCGTTGAAACATCTTAACACTTTTCTCTCCAAACGATATTGTTTTGGTTTGAACTGCTATTTCGTCGCAACCCTCAACAGGTGCCAAGAAATCAAACTCCGTATGCACCAAAACCAAATCAATTTGAGATAAATCAATCTTACCATTCAACGCTTTGGAAAAGTAATTCACTCTACCCACATCAAAATAATGGCACTGAAATCCATTATTCACATGATTGAGAGCATCTAAGTCTGCGAAGCGTATTTGAATATTTACGCTGTGGTGAAATGTTGTTGTATCAAAATCGTAATTCATCGTTCAATTTTTTTGCAAAATTACAAAACAATAAGCAATGGTTAATCAATCTTTTGATTTTTTAGTAACTTTGCCGAAATTTTTAACACGCTAACCTATGTCCGTAATAACTTATGATGATGAATATTTTATGCGACAGGCTCTCATAGAAGCCTCTTACGCATTGGAAGAAAACGAAGTACCAATCGGTGCAGTTATTGTATCAAACAATAAAATAATAGCACGTGGCCACAATATGACCGAACGTCTCAAAGACTCCACATCTCACGCCGAAATGATAGCTATAACTTCCGCCGAAGAGTTTTTGGCAAGCAAATATCTGTCTTCTTGCACTCTTTACGTAACCATTGAACCCTGTCTTATGTGTGCAGGAGCCATAATTCTTTCACAAATAGACCGAATTGTCTATGGTGCAAAGGACGAAAAAAGAGGTTTTTCTGCTTTTTGCAACACATATCCCAAGAAAATAAAAGTAGTATCTGGCGTTTTGGAACAAGAATGCAAACAAATTATTCAAGATTTTTTTAAGTCAAAACGACAATAAATTTTCTTTACACTACTTGCTGCAAAAACCAATATCACTTATCGCAAAATTAGTGTGAGACATTAGTAAATTAGTGTTAAACATCAGTAAAATAGTTGGGGACACTAATTTTGCGATAACACTTATTAATATTTTTTAATAAAAATACCATTATTTCATTCCTTACCATTGGACTTTCTTTTGTATCTTTGCAAAACATTTTTAAGGATTTATACAATGAAACATACATCATACAACAATCATTATACACTTTGTTTTTTGTTTCTATCGATTTGCTTTCTTGCTGTCTCTTGTGCGAGAATTGTTACCCCGAAAGGCGGAGATAAAGACTCATTGCCACCAAAGTACCGCACATCTTCACCCAAGATGAACGCCACCAATTTCAAGGGTAAAAGCATAGCGATTGACTTTGACGAATACATTGTTTTAGACAACGCAACAGATAAATTGATTGTCTCGCCTCCTTTGAAGAAAAAACCTGTAATAGGAAGCAAATTAAAGACCTTGTACATCAAAGATCTTGACTCCTTGCAGGAAAACACAACATATATCTTTGATTTCGGCGATGCAATAACCGATTTCACGGAGGGCAACCGCCTAAACCACTTTTCTTTTGCTTTTTCCACAGGTGCAGTTATAGATACCCTTTCCTACAAAGGCAGATTGCTGAACGCCTACACTCTAAAAGCCGAAAAAGCCAAGTACGTTGCTCTTTACCGCAACAAAGACAAAGATTTTATCCGCTCGCACATACCTGACTATATCACTAAGTGCGACAGCAATGGCAGATTCTTTTTCCAAAATATTAAAGGGGGCGATTATCTTTTGCTTGCCTTTGACGACCTAAACCGCAATATGATTTACGACCTTCCTACGGAGGGTTTTGGTGTAAAGGACAATATTTCAATAATGCCCGACATTACTAAAACCACCGATTCCATATCCGACACTATTGACAGCATAGAAATAAAAACTACCACCGACACCATTTTATTCAACAAGGCACAAGACACCATTATCCAAATAAACTCTTCCAAACTTATCAGCAACCGAGAACTACAAATAACTACATCAACAGCCGTCAATCGTAATTTTGACATTCAATTCACAAAACCGCTTCTTGACACTTCGGATTACAAAATCTTTTTCAACAAAACTTCCGATACCATAACAGTTGTTACTGTTGGTGACAGCGTTTTCGACACCCTCAAAGCCAAAATCTCTATCAGCGACATCAAGGAAAACATAGATTTGGTTTATCACGGCAAGAGCGACAAAAGAAAAAACAAGAAAAGCACTTTCAAACTTAATCTTCAAAACAAGGACATTGCTCACTTCTCTTCTCTTTCTTTGCTTGTGCCTAATGTGGTAAATACCGACAAGTTTTCGCAAATCAATGCCACTGCATACAACTCCACCGACACTATCGCCATTGTTTTTCACGCAGATTCCAATAATATCAAGTGCTTTTCCGCCCCTGCCGACCAACTATCACAAAACGCAACCTATACTTTGAGTGTTGATAGTTCGCAAATCTTTGACTGCAACGGCAACTACAACGACACGTTGAGATGCGAAATTCATATCGACTCGCAAGATGATTACGGCAGTTTTGCTATCAATATCCAAGACACCACTACCGATACTCAAAGCCTTATTCTCTCTCTTTTTGGCAGTGACAAACAGATTGGCGAGGATATTTTTGCCAAGACCAATAGCGGTTATCAAACGTTTTTCAACCTCAAAGAAGGCAAATACAAATTGCGTATAATTATTGACGCCAATAACAACCGCCGTTGGGACGCCGGCGATTTCGACAGTGGAACTTTATCGGAAAAAGTGATGTTTTTCTATAAGGATATATCTATTAGAAAAGGTTGGCAAACCCAAGAAGAGTGGGATATATCCTATAAATAGAAAAACATCACAGATAATTCACTATTTTTTTGCTTTCAGATAGCCTTCCAACTTAAAGACATAAGCATATTTGCTTTTCACATCCGCCATTGATAAGTCGGATAAATCTATTTCGATATAGTTTCCGTCTTTTTTATTATCTACATACTTCCATTTCAGATTTATATGCTCACTGCCCAATAATTTTATTTTCATATCTTTATTTGGTTTTACCATATCGTAAATCCTCAGACTTTTTGATAAATCGTTCATTTCAAAAGCATATAAATCATCGCCCTTTGTTGTAAAATAGACTGTCGGTTGCAGACAAGTTACCTCTCCGTACCAATCCGTTTTAACAGGCAACAATACTTCTTTATCATTCAAGTCCTTTGCCTTAAAACTCAATGATGCTTCCAAATCAGTCTCTATATATCTTACCACGATTTCATAAACTTCTCCCTTTTTGAAAGAGAACGTTTCATTTATTGGTTGATTTGTTTTTGCGGTTTGATTATAAACAACCCCTTTTTTAGTAATAAACTGAACATTGGCTTCATCATCCGCTGCAACTTGCAAAAACAATGTGGTATCCTTATCAAAAACAAGTGAGTTTTTCCATACTATTTGGAAATTATCTTCGGTTATATTTCGCTTCGGAGAATTTCTCACCCAATTAAAATCCAATTGTTTTGCCATTAAGGTATCGGTCATATTTTTTGTATTGAAAGATTTTTCCCATGCTTTTGTACCATAAATTGCTTCCCCATTGATATTTAACCATTCACCTAATTGCAAAAGCCTTTCTTGTTGCAGCAAAGGTATTCTGCCATCTGCCGCAGGTCCGACATTGAGCATCAATCCGCCACCCATACTGACCAATTGCACAAAATGCTGTACCAAATCTTCGGCAGTCAAATAGTCCTCTATGGGAGATAATCTGTTCAATCCGAAACTTCTCGCCAAAGAACGACATTCGCTCCACGGTCTGTCCTTTACATTAATTCCCTCAGAATATTCAGGAGTTAGAAAACCGTATGGATTACCATTTCCCCAACGATTATTAACTATCGCTTCATCTTTACCGACTTTTTCAATTAAGTAATTAACCATCTCTTCGCTTTTCAACTGTTTGTAGTTAAAATCCCAATCGCCATCGGCAAATACCAACGACGGTTTATACAAATCCACCAATTCTTTGAACTGCGGCACCATATATTCATCAACATACTTATCTAACCCAACAGTATCAAACGTCCAACGAAAAATCGGATTATGCCATTCCATAAGCGAATAATACAAACCGAAACGCACATTACCATTTTTATCGCAAGCATCTCTCAATTCCTTAATAAAATCTCTATGTGCCGGTGAGTTCATTGAATTTTTCTCTGTCGTCTTTGTATTCCAAAGGCAAAAACCGTCATGATGCTTCGACGAGAATACAATATATTTCGCTCCTGCTCTCTCAAACAAATCTATCCACTGTTCGGCGTCAAAAAGCTCTGCCGTAAAATACTTTGTAAAATCAAAGTAATCGAAATTCTCACCATAAACCCGTTTAACAAAATTCTGTCTTAATGTATCCTCACCGACATAACCTTTATAGAACCATTCGGCATATTGTTCTCTATCCGAATACGAAGGAACGGAATACAATCCATAATGAATCATAATCCCTAATTTCACGCTATCAAACCATTGCGGAAAATAATTCTGTTGAGCTTTGGCATTACCACCCAAAAGAAGTGCTATCAAAAGCACCGCCACCGTTCCGATTTTTCTCATCTTAACTTTCTTCATAATTTTATTTAATTAAGCTAATTATTTCAACTGTTTGATTTGCAAAGTTATGAATAATAACTGTATTCAAGTTACAAATCAGCAAAAAAATTATCCATTTATTCTTTGAATACCGTATTTTTTAGCAAAAACAAAGGAACGAACTTTCTGCTTCGCCCCTCACTTTTGCAAAACAAAAAGTGGTTCATCCGACATTTCGAGTGATACAGCAGTCATGCAGTGCATACAGTCTTAGTTCAAAATATCGTTGATCCCTAAAGCCGTATG
>OMYR01000008.1 GCA_900315335.1 uncultured Bacteroidales bacterium | reverse complement strand
TTGTTTGTGGTTATTCAAATATACAATTTGTTCGGCAGTTTTCTCCGTTTTAGACACAATCACTCGAAATGTCGGATGAACCAAAAAATGATTAAAGAGTATATTTTAGTGCAATGAATGGAATAAATGAATTTATTTCGCTGTGTTTAGGTAATTGCGAAACTATGTCATTTATATTGCTGTCGTTATATCTGAATATATAACTATTGTATTTCACACCCAAACCTATTTCACAATTTTGTAAGGATTTGAATGGTGTTAAGTAAAATGTAGTTCCAAAAGAAAGTTTTGTACCGTTTTTCTTATATGAATAATCTTTATCTAATACAGAAAACTCGTTGTTATACACTGCCCAAGCAATTTCAACATCAAAATTAACTTTACAAAAATTATTTAATTTTGTTCCATAATTACAGTAACCGCCTAAGGTTGCTAACGTAACAGTTTCATCGTTGGAAATAAGAGTACTATTAGTATTGCACGTAATTCCTATGGTAGCAGTTGATTTGTGCGGATTTAGAGTATCATAACAAGCTACAAGTCCAAGGTTTATTCCACATCCCATACCACTGATATATGTTTTTTGCGGATTGTTGTTTAAGATACTTAGATTAGATGAGTTGAAAATTTCCTGAAAAGCAGTCAGCTGTAATTCATATCCAAATTTTTGAGCATTTGCCGAAATAAAAGCAAACAAAGGAACAATTCCTAAAATTAATTTCTTTTTCATTTTAGTATTTATTTTTAGATTTGTTTTCTGAAATTACTAATCTAACGTGAGTCCAACTTCGTCGCTGCTCACGTTAGATTACTGATTACGGACACTATTTTACTGATGTTTAACACTAATAAAATAGTGTCCCTAACTAATTCACTTATTAGGGACACTATTTTTATAAGAACAAACAAAAAGACCGTAAGCAATGCTTACGGTCTAAAATAATATCTTGAATATTAAATGAAAACTCTTTTCAAAATTTTCTATTAATACATTCCGCCCATACCACCGGCAGGCATTGCAGGTGCAGCAGGTGCAGGTTCTTTGATTTCACTCAACACACATTCGGTTGTAAGAATCATTGAAGCGATAGATGCTGCGTTTTCAAGAGCAACACGAGAAACCTTTGCAGGGTCTATAACTCCCGATTTATGCAAGTCTTCATATTTGTCAGTTCTTGCATTGTACCCCTCATCGCCTTTCAATTCCATAACCTTATTAACAACAACGCTACCCTCTAAGCCTGCGTTTTCAACAATTTGACGTAACGGTTCTTCCAATGCACGTCTGATGATTTGGATACCTGTATTCTCGTCTTCGTTCTCGCCTTTAACGTTTTTCAATGCAGCAATAGCACGAATGTAACCTACTCCACCGCCAGGGATTATACCTTCTTCCAATGCAGCTCTTGTTGCGTGCAAAGCGTCATCAAAACGGTCTTTCTTTTCTTTCATCTCTACCTCAGAAGCTGCACCAACATAGATTACAGCAACACCTCCTGCCAATTTAGCAAGTCTTTCTTGTAATTTCTCGCGGTCATAATCGGAAGTAGTCTTCTCTATCTGAGCCTTGATTTGTGCAACTCTTGCTTGGATTTGTGCTTTGTCGCCACTACCAGAAACGATTGTTGTATTGTCTTTATCAACGGTTATCTTAGCAGATGTACCTAACATTTCCAATGTAGCATCTTCCAATTTGTAACCTTTTTCCTCGGAAATAACCGTGCCACCTGTCAAGATAGCTATATCTTCCAACATTTCTTTTCTTCTGTCGCCAAAGCCCGGTGCCTTAACTGCTACGATTTTCAAAGAACCTCTCAATCTATTTACAACCAATGTTGCAAGAGCTTCTCCGTCTATATCCTCAGCAATAATCAATAATGCTTTGCCTGTTTGAACAACTTTTTCCAATACAGGCAACAATTCTTTCATATTCGAAATCTTCTTGTCGTATATAAGAATGAACGGATTGTCATATACAGTCTCCATTTTCTCTGTATCAGTTACGAAATAAGGGCTTAAATATCCTCTATCAAACTGCATACCTTCAACAACTTTAACCGTAGTCTCCAAACCTTTTGCTTCTTCTATTGTGATAACACCTTCTTTCTTTACTTTTTCCATTGCTTCTGCAATCATCTTACCTATTGCAGAATCGTTGTTGGCTGAAATCGTTGCAACTTGTTCGATTTTCTCCTGTGCGTTACCAATCTTGCGAGAACGTTTTTTAATATCCTCAACAACAGCAGCAACAGCCTTATCAATACCACGTTTCAAATCCATTGGGTTTGCACCTGCTGCAACATTTTTCAAACCTGTATTTACGATAACCTGTGCAAGTACGGTAGCCGTTGTTGTTCCGTCGCCTGCTTGATCACCGGTTTTGGAAGCAACTTCTTTAACCAATTGAGCACCCATATTCTGGATATTATCTTCAAGGTCTATTTCTTTTGCTACGCTAACACCGTCTTTTGTGATATGTGGAGCGCCGAATTTCTTATCTATTATAACATTTCTACCTTTTGGTCCCAACGTTACTTTGACTGCATTTGCCAAAGCATTTACACCTTCTCTTAATTGCTCACGTGCTTCCGTGTTGAATTTTATTTCTTTTGCCATTTTAATTCTCTCCTATTTTTGTTGTATTACTTTATTTGTTTTTTTCTTACGAGCGATTAATTTGATAATTAATGAATTTACAACTCGTTTTGTTAAAGTAATGCTGTTTTAATCCATATTTATAATAACTGAGTTAGTCGAAAATTTTTAGATTATAGCATAAATATCGCTTTCACGCATAATCAAATACTTTTCGCCTGCAACTGAGATTTCAGTTCCTGAATATTTTCCGTAAAGAACTCTATTACCAACTTTTACAGTCATAGGTTCATCTTTCTTGCCTTGTCCAACTGCAACAACTTCACCTTCCATTGGTTTTTCTTTTGCTGTGTCAGGGATAATGATTCCGCTTAAAGTCTTTTCTTCTGCCTCTGCCGGTTTAACTAAAACTCTATCTGCAAGAGGCTTAATGCTTAATTTTGCCATTTTCGTTTTTATTTTTTTTAGTTCAACATTTCGTTTTTGCGGTTCGTCGGTTTGTTTTTTCAAATCCTTTAACTGATTCTTTCTTCTCTAAAAAAATGTATCACAAGCCGACAAAGACCATTTCAATTGTTTTTATGTTTTTCCTTTCTATATGTTTTAGTTTCCTAAACACAATTGCTCATTAGTCCAATTATGTGCCAATTCTTTATTACTGACAAAATGACATAATATCTTACCATATAAAAACAAAAAACATAGGTAACAACACACCTTTATCGTATGTCATTACCTACGTTACACCAAAGAAATTGTAACTTACGCTACAAGATTACTTTTGTTGTGGAGTTGCTGTATTTGCGTTATTTGTATTTTGCGTTGCAGCAGGTAAATTCGTATTCAAACCGCTGTTGTTCGTATCTTGTACTGCTTGACGAGAAGGAACCAATGCCGAAGAAAGAATACATAGAACAACCATAACAACAGCCAATACCCAAGTTGTTTTTTCCAAGAAATCCGTTGTTTTTCTTACTCCCATTACCTGATTTTGTGAAGCAAAGTTAGCAGCCAATCCACCGCCCTTTCCATTTTGTACCAAAACTACGAAAGCAAGCAATATTGCTGCTATCATAATTAATACCGTGATTACTATAAACATTGTCGTTAATTTTTTTTGTTATTTTATTTTGTTAATTATCCTTTTTATTCGTTTTACGCCTATCAAAGCAAAATTTTTCAAATCAAGTATTCCTTTATCAATTGTTTTTCAAAATCTCTATTTGATTTGCATAATACATTCTTTTATCTGGATTTTTCTCCATAAGTTGAGTGTAAATATTTATGGCATTTGCTTTATCGCCTTGTTTTGCATAAATCTTTGCCATAGTTTCAGTAACAATACTAAATTCTGTCTTCGCACTCTGCTTTATGGCTTTATCCACATTTTCAATCTCACTATCACTCGCCTCACCTATATTGGTCTTCGGATTTTCTATCTTCAAAAATCTTTCCAAAAGTTCTTGTCTTGTTGGGTTATCACTCAACTGTTCATCTTCATATGAGTTGATTTGAGTCATAATATCTTTCGGCGATTTAGTGTTTAACACCGTTTCATCAGTCTTTGAAACTAACGAAATAGTCTCAATAATTATTTTAAGATAATGCCTATCCGAAACATAAACACCTGCCAAAGCCAATAATTCTTCTTTATTAAACGACTTTAATATATGTGCAAACTTTGCACATAATACTTTGAAAACACTGCAATAAGGATACTTTTCACTCAATCTTTGCAGAATAACCAAATCCTGCATACTAACGATGTTATCACGCATTGACAATATTTCTCCAAGTCGATTCTTATCCATCAAGATTGAATTTTTAAGTTGCAAAATTACAAAATTTTTGTTTTTCCACAAAAAAAACTAAAAAAAACATTGCTATAATAAAAAAACTTTGTAATTTTGCAAACCGAATTATTGAGAATAATAACTAAGAAAATACAATAAGCGATGAAAAGAACATTTCAACCATCAAGAAGAAAAAGAGTTAATAAACACGGTTTTAGAGAAAGAATGTCTACTACAAGCGGAAGAAAAATATTGAATGCTCGTCGCAGACACGGAAGAAAAAAACTAACGGTTTCTGACGAAATGTAATATCAGACAAAACTGTATTGTCAGAAGAAATCTCAGCATTGTAATTAAGTTTGCAGTGCTTTTTTTATTTCAAAAAGAAAGAAAACAACACAATTACTATCTATGGGCAGAAAAAAGGAAAAATTCTCAATAGAAAATGCCGCAATAACGGGCTTTGCAGCCGAAGGCAACGCCATTGTAAAGACAGACGACAAGGTTATATTTGTGCCTTTCGTCGTTCCGGGAGATATTGCCGATATTGAAGTGTATAAACAAAAGAAATCTTATTGTGAAGCAAAAGTGCTTGATATTAAAAAGTTTTCCGATAAAAGAGTTACACCGGAATGTCCGCACTTCACTTTTTGTGGAGGTTGCAAATGGCAGATGCTTGACTACAAATATCAGTTGGCATACAAACAGCAACAGGTTGTTGATAACCTTACCCGTATCGGCAAAATAAATTGTGAGAACATATCCCCTATCGCTGCTTCGGATAATATCTTTTATTATAGGAATAAACTTGAATTTACTTTTTCAAACAAAGCGTGGGTCAAAGATTTTATCAAAGGTCAAGCACCTCAACCTGCGTTAGGTTTTCACGTCAGCGGCTTATTCGATAAGGTGTTAAACATCGACAATTGCGTGCTGCAAGACGATATTTCAAACCAAATCCGCAATTTTCTTCGCATTTTTACCATAGATAATAATATACCTTACTATAATATACGTGACCACAGTGGAATGATGCGTACTTTGGTAATAAGGACAACTCAGCACAAAGATTTAATGGTACTTGTCGCTTTCGCTATTGATGACAAAGAAACGATATCCAAGGTTATGACAGCCTTAAATGACAATTTTCCTCAGATAACTTCTTTGCAATATTGCATCAATGACAAGATGAATGACTCTTTGGCAGACAGGGATTTTATTGTATTTAGCGGCAACGACCATATAATGGAATATATGCCAAGATACAATAGCGATGAATCGCCTCTTCAATTCAAAATCCGTCCTAAAACATTCTACCAAACCAATGCGCCGCAGGCTTTGAAGTTATACACCTTTGCTGCCGATTTCGCACAAATAGAAAGTAACGATATTGTATATGATTTATACACAGGTACGGGAACCATTGCCAATTTCGTTGCATCAAAAGCAAAAAAAGTCATAGGTATAGAATACGTTGAGGACGCCGTGGAAGACGCTAAGACAAACAGCAAAGATAACGGCATAACCAATACGACATTCTATGCGGGCGATATGGCAAAAGTATTCACCGATGAGTTTATATCTTCCAACGGCAAACCCGATATAATAATAACCGACCCTCCCCGCAACGGAATGGATGCAAAGGTCGTTGCTCAAATATTGAAGATTGCCCCAAAAAGAGTTGTATATATCTCATGCAACCCGGCAACACAAGCGAGGGACTTATTACTTATGAGCGAAACATACGATGTAGCCAAAATCCAGCCTGTGGATATGTTTCCTCACACTCACCATATCGAAAATGTGGTCTTATTAAACAGAAAATCTTAATTGCTCATCGCAATGTTTCACTTATACTCCGTCAAATCAAACGCTTTGGAAAAGAATTGTTAATTAAGCGTTTGATTTGACGTAATTGTTATTTTTAACAAAAAAAAATTACAAAAAATTTTTGCGGATATAAAAATATATTATACCTTTGCATTGTTATTTAAGCATTTGCAAATAGATGAAGCATTTAATCCAAAATACTGCGACTTTCAGATTACACAAAACAGATTATTTATCAAAATTTGTTTTCGCAAGTGTATTATCTGTAAAAATTATAACAGAATTGGATTTATTTTTCCATATATATTCAAGTGATTTTATATATTCAATCTGCAAAAACAAAGCAGTTCTCAATTGGAGTCATACGGAATAAAAATTTTCTTTTATTTTTATCCCCAGACTCCTCCAATTTCTCCAAAAACATAATTTTATATCTTGTTCAAACAAAATTATGAAAAAAGAACACATTATGAACAAGTTTATTTTTAGCAAGAGTGCATAGTTTCAAATAAATTTAGTAATTGCACAAAAAAAATTATAAAAATATTTAGTAATATGAAAAGATATTTTAGACAAGTTGCTTTTGCCACATTATTGGCTGCAACAATTATTTTCGTTGGATGCAAAGACGAAAAAGATGAAATAAATACAAAAAACACTGCGTACAAAACATTAGTACAATCAGATCCAATTCCAAACGGATATTATTACGGTAAATACTATCGTAACGATGGTACTACAATAAAAATAACCCTACAAATTATAGACAACCAAATTGTAGGTAAATGGGTTGATGGTCAAAGGCAAGATGTCAAAGGTCAAGAACTTATTTACGGAAAAGATAACAAAGCTTCGCAAGAAAAATCTATTGATTTGGCAATGAAATTATCAGAAAACTATCCTTGCGTAGCAACATACGAAGCAGGGGAATCGTTTGATGATCCAACGATTATTGTATATGCTGTTGAGTGGAGCAATGAAACTCCTTGTTGGTATGAAATTTATTACAATTAAAGATATACTACTATGAAAAAATCAATTTTAGTAGTTATTTCTTTAATTACAATAAGTTTATCCTTTGCGTTCTGTTCGTCAATACAAGCTCAAACGAACAAAGTTGATAAAACTGTAAAGACAAGAGAAGCAAAGGAAATTACTATGAATGTTGTTGTATCCAAAGATCAAATCAGAGATACTATCAATGCCTTAGAAAGGCAAGGTTGGTCTTATCATGGTATGGCATTAAACAAAGATGGAACTTGGACTGTAACAGTTAAAAAATGGGTATATGACAACAACAAAACATCTGCAATAGTAAATTCTGCAATAGTTTCTAATAGCAATCAACCTCCAGATGGTATGTATCATTCAACTGTAATAAGCAAAAAAACAGGGAAAAGTGCCGTTATGAAATACTTAATCAAAAATGGTAAAATTGAGAAAAGGTGGGTTGATGACGTAGAATATAACGGAGAACACTTAATGCCAAACGAATACTATTGATTTAATTAACAATGTATTTGATTGATTTACGAAAAACATTGATATAGTAAAGACCGAGTTTAATTATACTTTATTATCAAACAACAAGGGAGAGTAATTTTGAATTTACTCTCCTTATTGTTTTTCGGCTGATTGCTAATGCCAACCGAAAGCAAGCAATTAAAATACTTTGAATTTTTATAACGTGCCCGCCGCTTTTGTCAAAGTTTTATTTGTCTGAAATTTCCGCTCAATTTATTGAAATTATTGCATTAAAGTTTGAAGATTTTGCTCTCACAATTGAGATTAGTGTCCAAAAATTTGAAGTTTTCGTCCCAAAACCTCTGTTTTTCGTCTAAAAGTCCCCGAAATGCGACTATATATTGCGCAATATACCATACCTATATTGCGGAATATACAACTCGTATATTGCAGAATATACAACCAGCATATTGCGGAATATATATACGGTATATACCGCAATATATATACGGAAAGTAAAGGTTTTCAGACGAAAACTCGTAACTTTTAGATGACAACATCTGATTTTTACACTAAAAGTCAAAAGAAATAAAAGGAAAATTAAGAAGATAAAAAGAAAAATGGCGGCAGGAATTAAAATTTCCGACTTCACCAACCGATTATTTCACATCAATATACGGCAAAATCTTGTTAAACGTCGCTTCGTCCATAATATGAATGTTTTTCAAGTCATCAACAGACTTATAGTCGCCATAGTTGTTTCGAAAAATGATTATCTCCTTTGCAATGGCGTAATCGATGTACGGGTGCTTGACAAGGTCTTTGATGTTTGCCGAATTGATATTGATTTTCTTTATGGCGTTATTCTTTATCGTGAAATGATTCTTTATAATTTCGTATCGTTTATCGTCCATTCCATACACTTCTTTCAACTGCGAAACAGATATATAGCCGCCAAGTTTGTCCCTATACTTGCAAATCCTGTTTGAAAACACCGAACCAATTCCTCTAATCATTTGCAAATCCAATGTGTCACAATCATTCAAGTCCAAAATCAAAGATTTTTCATCACTTTTCGCCGTGTTGCTCATTGCCATCGCATTTGTGTAGCCATTGGGAATTGTTTGCAATGGCAAAGTATCCGTTTTTTCAACGATTTTATTTACTTGCTTGCCATTTTGATAGTAAATATTAACAATATTGTAACGTTTGGCTTTTGGATATGCGGTGTCTTTCTTTTTGTTTTGTCGCTTAGGATAATACTTTTCCTCCATATTGTCGCGAAGAACAACTATATCTGCATTGAAACAGACCACAATACCAGCAATAATGCCAACAAATACCAAACTGCCAACAATCAACAAAACTTTCAAAAAATGTTTCTTGCGACTTTGTGAAATATCGTCCAACTCCTCTTGGGAAAGGTATCGCCAATCTTTTCTAAAACCATATTTCCAAGCCTTAAAGTAAGGGTATTTCTTTTTCATATTAAGTATAAATTTGGTTTTCTTACAAAATTCGTTTCAATATCATTATTAAGAATGATTTACAAATGCAAAGATAGTATTTTTATTTAATTCGCATAAATTGTAAGAAAGTCTTTTTTTTAAGAAAGTATATTTTTAAGAAAATAATTCAAGAATTTTGAAAAAAATATGTACCTTTGCAGCATAAATCATTAAAAATAAAAGAAATGAAACTATATATTGAATATTCAAACAAAGATATTCCAAAAAGCGAAGATATTAAAACTTTAACTGCACAAGCATTACAAGCAAAGCAGACTATAATCAATCGCAGTGGTAATGGTAATGATTTCTTGGGTTGGGTGGATTTGCCCGAACAAATAACAACGCAAGAGTTAAACGATATAAACTCAGTAGCAAAAACACTAAGAAAGAAAAGCGATGTATTCGTTGTCGCCGGCATCGGCGGTTCGTATCTTGGAGCAAGAGCCGTTATCGAAGCATTAAAGAATAATTTCGATTACGCTCTTAACACCACTCCCCTTGTACTGTATGCAGGCAACACAATGTGCGAAGATTATTTAAGCGACTTGATGCAGGTTTTGGACAAAAGGGATTACAGTCTTTGCGTTATATCAAAATCAGGAACGACAACAGAAACAGCCGTAACATTTAGAATATTACGCAATCATTTGGAACAAAAATACGGCAAACAAGAGGCTAAACAACGTATCGTTGCCATAACCGACAAAGAAAAAGGCATATTGAAAAACATCGCTGATAAAGAAGGCTACAAAACATACGTTATTCCTGACAATGTTGGGGGAAGATTTTCCGTTTTAACGCCTGTCGGACTTCTGCCTATCGCTGTTGCAGGCTTTGATATTACGACTTTAATCAATGGTGCAAGACAGATGCGTAACGAATTAATAAATCACGACACTTCTATCGCACTTGACTACGCCATAAACCGAAAATATTTCTACAATATCGGAAAACAAATCGAGTTATTGGTCAATTATCAGCCTAATTTGGTTTATTTCAACGAGTGGTTCAAACAACTGTTTGGCGAAAGCGAAGGCAAGGACAACAAAGGCTTATTCCCTGCAAGCGTAAGCAACACTACGGATTTGCATTCTATGGGTCAGTATATCCAACAAGGAAAACGATTGATGTTTGAAACTGTTCTGCATGTGGAAAACTCTAACAATCATCTTTCAATCCCACAACAGCAAGACGATGACGACAAGCTGAATTATTTAACCAATTTTTCATTAACTCAAATCAACCACAAAGCCGAAGAAGGAACACGCATGGCTCACTTGGACGGAGATGTGTCGCAAATTCAGTTGTCTATCGATAAATTGGACGAAGAAAACCTTGGAGCGTTGATATATTTCTTTGAATTTTCGTGTGCAATAAGCGGCTATATGCTTGGCATCAATCCTTTCGACCAACCGGGAGTTGAGTTTTATAAGAAAAATATGTTCGCTTTGCTTGGCAAAAAGTAATTAACAATATTACAAAACAATTAAACACAACATTCCATGAAAAAATTCATTAACGACCTTAGTTTATCTGCTTTATTGATTTGCTTATTCGTTGCAATCAATGTCTTGGGACAAGAAACAAAAAGAATCTTGTTTATCGGCAACAGTTACACCTTTGTCAATAACTTGCCGGAAGTCTTTACCGATGTTGCAAACTCTCAAAACAAAAAAGTAGATTGCCAGTCCGTTGCACAAGGCGGAGCAATGTTTCAAACCCACACCACAAGCACCGATGCCGTGCCTAAAATCCAAGAAGGCAATTGGGATTTCATCGTCTTACAAGGACAAAGTCAGGAAGTGGCTTTCCCTGACGGTCAGTTTATGGCGCAAGTCTATCCTTACGCAAGGCAATTAGATTCTATCGCAAAGAAATACAATCCAAAAGCAAGGGTAATTTTCTTTGACACTTGGGGCTATCGTTATGGCGATGAAATGAACTGCCAGTATTATGACGCTTTTTGCACCTTCGAATCCATGTCAAAAAGACTTCTTGACAACTACAAACTTATGGCAAAGAATTTCAAATCCGATGTATCTCCCGTTGGAGCAGCTTGGTTAAACTCTTGGCAAGCGGATTCAAACATCGTGTTACACTCTTCCGACAATTCGCACCCGAATATCAACGGAACGTATTTGGCTGCTTGCTGTTTTTACGAAATAATCTTTAAGGAAAAAATCTCAAACGCTTCTTACCCTTCATCTATCCCTCAAAACATTGCAGAGTACTTGCAAGATATTGCGAGCAAAACCACCTTTGACAAATTGGACTCGTGGTGCTTTACTAAAAGCGACACCGTTTCTGCATTGAACACTATAAACGAAAACAGTGCCTTTGATTTCTGTGCATATTGTTCTAATGGCAATATAACGATAACACCTAAAAATTTTGACGGCAGTGCTGTCCTTGAAATCTACTCCACCAACGGTTCATTGTTGTTTAAGAAAAACATAACCGTCAACGACAACGTTCCGCAAGTATTCAATTACTCTTCAACACCTACAAAAAATATGATAATCGTCCGCCTATCCACCGCCGAAGGCGTCAAAACTGTCAAAGTACAAGAGTAAAAGTAAGTCTTACTACACTACATTATAAATCTTGCATTGCAGCATAATTACAAATTATCCGTCAATGCAAGATTTTATTTTAACGAGATTTTGATGAAAAGTAAATCAGTGCAAGTTGCTTGTCTAACGAGCGTTGCACATTGATGCAAGTTTTTTTTTGAGAACATATAAGTTGTGTTGTTTCTATCGTAGCAAAGGCAATGAAAAGCCAAGACTTTTTGAAATTAGCAGCAGAAAAAACAAATTCGCTGCCGATTAAGATTAAATATTTTCAATGTTCATATCTGAACGATACCCATAAATTTGTATGATTGATAAATTTTCTAATGTTTAATATTATTTCCGTAATGTGTGTGATTATTTCCGTAGTGTTAATGATTATTTTTCTTGTTTCTTTTGTTTTTGTCGTAAATGGACTTGGCGAGTGAATATTGGCAGAACAATCAAACCTACGATGATGTAAGGGTAATATGTAAATAGTCGCCAAAGTAATGCCAACACTCCCTCAAAACCTTCTTTCAAAAATCCGTTTAAGAACAGCGGAAAAGCAAACTCCGCAACGCCACTCGAACCCGGTGTCGGGGATATGCAAAGAACTATCCACATCACCAATTGGCGTACATATATAACAGCGTGATTTGTTATCTGCGGACTGAATGCTGCCAATATACAATTCAAAACCAAAAAGCGACAAGACCACGACGCAACCGTAACTCCATAAACCTTTAACCAATAAAAAAATGATTTGTGCTTAAATTCCTCAGCCGCTGTCAAGACATCATCGCCCATTTTGTTGAATTTATGCTGCCAACGTCTGAAAAGCCTTTTGCTGCCAAGGTTGTAAATAAAGTTTTTGAAGCCTTTGGGATAGAAAAATATTGCAGTGAGAATTATTAAGGTTAATAAAACCATAAAAGTATATCCGATAATAAAAACATGTGTCTCGGAAATACGCATACCAAATACAGAAAATTTGAATTTTGTTGCAAAGGACATGGACAATCCACACACCAAAACCATTATAGGTGTTATGATAATATAGAAAAGTTCATCTAAAAGAGTGGCTATTAAAACCATTGCCGTACTTCTACCTGCACTTAGTCCCGATAAAGGTAAGATAAACAAAGCAACGGCAGAGCCACCAACGGATGTAGGCGTAACGGTAGAGGAAAACTCCCACAGCATAATGATATGAAACGCCTGCTTCCAAGACAGCCTATTGCCCGAAAGCATACGTATTCGTATCATATAGGTTAGTTCCCTGCCACACTCAAACAATAAAGCCAAAAGCAAACAGAATATTGTGTAAGATGTGAAAAGACTTGCAAGGTCTGAGAATAGTGAAGAGTTTTTATTGTACTCCCTTGCTATCATATAAAACCCAACACCCAATCCTATGAGAATAGGTATTATTATTTTGTTAAATCTAAAAACTCCCAAAGGATTGGAATCCTGCTTTGCCATAATTGTTCAAGTATTTTATTTTTCGTATTTCCCTATAACGGTGTATGGACATGGTAGATTGTTCTCAACATTATAGTTGTAAATCGCACGATGTAAATAATCATATAATGCCCAATAATCCTTGCTTTCACACCACGCTTTGGTATCTATTGCAACCGTTCCCGGACCTATACGAAACCAAATCGTAGTTGCAGGAGTTTTAAGAGTAAGTTCGGATTTGTACGCAATTTCCAATAAATCTTTTTCAATCTTTTCGATATTTACTTTTTCGTCGGCAGCGACCTCCAAACGCACATCAACTCTTCTTTTGTCCATAGTTGAATAGTTGGTTACGTTGCCGCTTGACAATGTCCCGTTAGGAAGTGTTATAAGTTTGTTATCAACAGTAAGAATTGTCGTTGAGAATATCTTAATACCCTGAACAGTTCCCTCCATTCCTTGTGTTGCAATGTAATCGCCTAACTTAAATGGGCGGAAAACCAATATTATTATACCGCCTGCGAAGTTTTGAATTGTTCCACTCAAAGCCATACCGACAGCCAAACCTGCCGCACCTAACAAAGCAATGAACGAACTCATCGGAATGCCTATATATCCGATAACGGCAATGACAAGCATAATTTTCAAGGCTATCGAAACGGTTGATGTGATAACCGGCCTTAGAGTCGCATCAACATTTTTCCTTTCAAAGGCGTGAGCCAATTTCTTTTTGAGAAATTTGATTAATCTGAACCCGATATATAATATTATCAGACCTATCACTATCTTTTTAACGGCATCTAATCCGTTTTGCGTAAACCAATTGACAATCGAATTGACAATACTATTCGGGTCGCTCGTTGAGATTGCTTGTAAAAGTAACATACTTGTTTTTCTTTTTAATTATATAATTATTTTCTTTATTGCTTATATCCAAAAATTAGTGTCCCTAACTGATAAATTAGTGTTAAACATTAGTAAAATAATATTAAACATCAGTAAATTTATATGAGACATTATTTTATCAATTACCGATACTAATAAAATTTTGTCAAGAATACAGACAATAACTCATTGTTTTGTATCGCTCAACGCTGTGCAAAATTACAAAAAATTACTATTTGTCATTTGTTATGCAGTGATTTTTTTGATTATTGCACACACTTAGCAAATTTTAGCACCTATTATTATTTTGGATAAACTTCGGAAAATTGTGAAAATTGAAATGAAAAATTACTTTATGGTTATTGTTACAAAGAGATTGGACTTTGCATCGAAAGTGCTTATTATTTTATGATTGTTTTGGGTGTAATTTTGATTGATTGCAAAGGTTGGGGGTGTCAAATCTATTGTTGAAAAATTGTTTGCAATACCCGTTCCCGTCATTTTAACATAAGATTCCTTGATTGTCCAAAGTTGAGTGAAAGCAATATCAAATATTTGTTCTTTTGCAAACAAAGTCCTTATGTTTTGAGGGATTGAGCTGTTGGTTTCACTGTTTTGAGAAATATATTCCCCAAAAGTTTTGTTTTCAAGAGCGTTCAAATATGTGGCTTCGCAAGGATGAAATTTCTTTTGGGCAAGTTCGCTTTTGCCGAGCCTCAAATATTCAATATCAATACCTACCTGCGAAGAATGAAGAACTATGGCGATATGATTTTGGGTATTGGAAATAGAGAAATGTAAAAAAGGATTGTTTTTGAAATAAGGCTTTCCTTTGTCTTGCTTTGCTATTGTGAAATCAAAAGCAAAACCATTGTTTTGAAGTGTGTGGATTAAAAATTTTTCTCCAAGTAAAGAAATGTTTTGATGACTATTCAAAGCGTTATCCCAACCAAAAAGATTTTTGAGGGTTCCGATGTTTTCTATTTGTATAAAAGGAAAATCCATTGCAAACAACAAATTAAAAAATAGGCTGACAAGGGAATTTTCGTCCTTATCAGCCTAAGCAATTACAAAGAATTATTCAATGCCTAATAATTCCACTTCAAAAATCAATGTACTGCCGGCAGGAATATTACCAACGGCTTGGTCGCCGTAAGCCAACTCGGACGGGATATAAAACCTTGTTTTGCCACCGACTTTCATCGTTTGCAAACCTTCTGTCCAACCTGCGATAACTTGATTTAACGGAAAACTAATAGGTTCTCCTCTTTGAATGGAAGAGTCAAAGGTTGTTCCGTTAAGTAATGTTCCATGATAATGAACCTTAACCGTATCGGTAGCCTTAGGGCTTTCACCATTGCCTTCACTTAAAACGGTATATTGAAGACCGGATGCGGTTTCAATAACATTAGGCTGATTACGGTTGTTTGATAAAAATTCTCTGCCTTTTTGTTTTTGTTCAGCGGCTTGTTTTTGCATTCTTTCCATTTGTTTTTTCTGCATCTCTTGTTGAAAAGCCTGCATAACTCTGCCTTTTTCCTCGTTAGTCATTGGATTGGAGGATTTGCCTTCAAGAGTATCTTTCATAGCCTGAACCATAACCTCGATATTCAAATCCATTTGCTCGTTCATAATACTACGAGCCATATCCTCGCCAATAATGAAAGAAACTTTGTCTTTATCGTTATTTAACTGCATTATCGTAATTTGTTTAAGGGTTAATTATTTTACGATTTTCAATTCATCAATCAATCTTTGGCAATTAGCAAATTTGTCAATGATGAATAGCACGTATCTTGCGTCTACACATATCGTTCTTTGCAATTCAGGTTCAAATGCTATATCGCCACTCATTGCTTCCCAGTTTCCGTCAAATGCCAATCCGATTAATTCACCGTTTGCATTGATTACAGGAGAACCTGAATTTCCACCCGTAATATCGTTATTGGTTAGGAAATTAACTATAAGTTTTCCATCTTTGTTAGCATACTGACCATAATCTTTGTTTTCGTAAAGTTCCTTCAATTTTGCAGGAACTATGAACTCATCATTTGTTGGGTCTTCTTTTTCCATAACACCTTCCAAAGTCGTTGTGTAATCATAATGGATTGCATCGGCAGGATAGTAATCCAAAACTGAACCGTATGTCATACGAAGAGTAAAGTTAGCGTCCGGATAGCGAACCAATGACGGATCCATATCTCTAAGAGCCATAACAAAGTTTTGTCTTGCGTCTGCAAAATCTGCATTAGCTTTTTCAGTCTTTTCATCACTGCTTGTTAAGGCTCCATACATAGCCAAAGTTATTTGATACATCGGATCTTTTCTTAGTTTTTTTGCCTTAGGATTTTTCATAAACTTATTATAGTTTTCTTCGTTGGCAAAAATGCTTTTCTTGAAAATTGCGTCCGTTAGCTTATCCACACCACCGGCTTTTGCAATAGCGTCTTTGATAACTGCTATCTGACAATCGGCAGGTAAATCATTTTCCATTTGCAGCAATGCACGGAACAAATCTTTCTCAGTTGCTTGGTCGTAACTCTTGAAATGTTCTTTTCCCATGTCTTTTAATCTTTCGATAAAGTCATCTGTCATTTTTTTACTGCGTTCAGCCACATCCATACTTAGACCTTGACGGAATGCGAACATACCACGTTGAGATAGATACAGTCCTAAATTATGATACCAACTTGATTTGTTTTGTGCTGACGACATTACGGTACGAGAAGCGTCTCTTAAATTTTTGATAACGTCTTTGTATTGCTCTGTCTTGCTACCGCCGTTTTCTATCCATTGTTCCAAACGGTCTTCTATATCTTTTTTCTTGTCATATACGTGCAAACGTTTCAAACCACGACTCTCGCCCTGTTTGTTTTTCCACATATTCATCATTGAAGCATAGTCAGAAGCATATTTCAAACGCACTGCATTGTCGGCATCCATATGTTTTTTCATTACAGGAAGCATCGCACTGCCTGCTTTATAGATTGCAGGGTTTGTATATTGCAATGTATTTTCTATTTCGTAAGAAGTCATATATCTTTCAGTGCTTCCAGGATAACCCCATATCATTGCAAAATCCTTTTCCTGAACACCCTGAATGTTTATAGGCAAAAAATGTTTCGGTTTCAATGGAACATTGTCTTTTGAGTAGTCGGCAGGTTCGTTATTCTTATTTGCATAAATTCTGAAAATAGAAAAATCGCCCGTATGTCTTGGCCACATCCAGTTATCGGTATCTCCTCCGTATTTACCGATGGAAGAAGGTGGAGCGCCTACTAATCTGACATCCGTATAAACCTCATAGATGAACATATAATATTCATTGCCTTCAAAGAAGTCTTTGATTTCTACACGGTATTTACCTTCTTGACTTTCCTTTTTAACTAACGCGTCGATTTTGTCTTGAATGTCTTGTGCAAATCTACTTTTGTTCATAGCCTTTGCATTGTCGCCCAAAATTTCTTTGGTAACGTCTCTCATTTCTTTAAGGAAAGAAACATACAATCCGGGAATAGGTATTTCTTCTTCATAACTGTTTGACCAGAAACCATTAGTCAAATAATCGTGTTCAACTGTCGAAGAAGACGCTATTGCATCGTAACCGCAGTGATGATTGGTAAACATCAAACCATTAGGAGATACAATCTCGCCTGTACAGAAGTTGCCCATTTGAACAATTGCGTCTTTAAGCGAAGAATGATTTATATCATACAACTGTTCTGCCGTAAGTTTCAAACCAAGTTTCTGCATATCGGCATAATTCAACTGTTTGAAGAACATAGGTAACCACATTCCTTCATCAGGTGGATTCAATGGCTTAGGTGTCGGGTTGGCAAAAGTCATAAATGACGCCATTGCCAAAGCTGCCATACTAAAAATTCTTTTTTTCATCGTGTTTGTCTTATTATTTTAAGTTATTATTTTATTTGCTTTATTTGTTTTCAATGCACCAAACATTACTTATACAGTAGTCTTCTATCTTTCTTTTTAACCTATCGTTACGCGAAAAGATGTTTTCTTTTTATTGTTTCCCTCTATGTGTTTTTGCCTATCATTAGAGCCTTTACTGATGTTTAACACTAATTTACCAATGTTAAACATTATTTTATTAGTGTTAAACATTAATTTTCCAATATCACTTAATAATTTTGTTTGGTCGCTTTGTAAAATTTTCTTTTGTATCTACTAAATTAAAGGTTGCAAAGTTACAAACATTTTTTTGAATAACAAAATTCGGATTTCGTATGTGCAAAAAAGGGTAAATAGAAATTAATTTTTTTGTTAGTTATAAAAAATACTATATCTTTGCAAATTATTTTGAAAAGTAGGTAGGTGCGTTTTTATTCGTAACTATAGGACGATTAAATTAAGACAAAAAACATTAAAACAATAAGGATATGAAAAGATACACTATGAACATGTCAATGGATTCCAAGTTTAATCCGATGAGTAAAGACTTTTGGGTTAAAATTGTTGTAATGACGATTGCCATTTGGCTTGTGTCTTTAACATCTTTGGCACATGTTGAAAATCCTTTATGGGCAATTTTGGCGGCTCTTATAATAAGTCTTTTGAATGCTTTTCTTCGTCCTGTGTTATCATTGATTTCTTTGCCGCTTATGGTAATGACTTTTGGTTTATTCTCATTAGCGATTAACGCAATAATAGTCCTTTTGACTTCATTACTGTTGAAACCTAATTTTGTGGTCGAGGGCTTTTTCAATGCTTTGTTGTTTTCAATTGTAATAACTGTTCTTTCGTTTTTGATGAATATTCCGATTAAATTAAAGAAAGTTAAAGACGATATTTACGGAGATAACGATAGACAAACAACGAACAAAAATATAGACGACAATTATAATAAATCCAATCAATCAGGTTCAAATCGTTTTGATAGCGATCCTTTCAACGATAACCCAAAGGATAAAAATTATACCGATTATGAAGATGTGGATTAGAATAACGAACGTTTTTTATTATATATAAATTATGAAGATTTGTAAAACAGTCAGCGAATTAGAAAGTGCGGTAAGCGCATTCAAAACAGCGGGCAAAAGTATAGGATTGGTGCCTACTATGGGAGCGTTACACGACGGTCATATTTCACTATTCAATCGTGCAAGGAATGAAAACGATGTTTTCGTTGCAAGTGTGTTTGTCAATCCGATACAATTTAACAATAAAGAAGATTTCGAGAAATATCCCCGTGATGAGCAGGCGGATTTGTCAGTACTTGAAAAGTGCGGTTGTGATATAGTTTTTACTCCAACACCCGAAGAGGTTTATCAGAATCAAACACCCGAAACTTGGACATTTGGAGAATTGGAACAAGTTATGGAGGGCAAGCAAAGGCCGGGACATTTTTCGGGCGTAGCGAATATTGTTTCTCGGCTTTTTACATGGACTAAGGCAGACAAGGCTTATTTCGGAGAAAAAGATTATCAACAGATTTTGATTATAAAGGATATGGTTCGCCAGATGGGTTCATCTATTGAGATAATACCTTGTCCTATTTATAGAGAAAGCGACGGCCTTGCAGCGTCTTCAAGAAACAAAAGACTTTCTCAACAAGCACGTGCCATAGCACCTAAGATTCACGAAATACTTACTAAATCCTATCAACAGAAAGATTTTTTGTCTTTAAGCCAAATAAAATCTTTTGTTGAGACTGAGTTTGATAAATTAAAGGAATTTGAATTGGAATACTTTACTTTGGCAGATGCAGACACATTAAAGGTTGTCAAAGTCAAAGAACCTAATCAAAAAGTAATAGGATTTATTGCTGTTTGGTTGGACGGAGTTAGATTAATTGATATACAGAAATATTTTTAAACCATATAAGATATGAAACAAATTATTGAATGCGTACCTAATATTTCAGAAGGTAACAACGAAGCGATAATAAATCAAGTTGTCAGCGAAATAGAGAAAGTTGAAGGCGTTAAACTTTTGGACGTTGACCCGGGTAAGACCACCAACCGTACGGTAATAACTTTTGTTGGCGAACCTGAACAAGTGTGCGAGAGTGCTTTTCTTGTTGTAAAAAAAGCACAAGAGTTAATAGATATGCGTAACCACCACGGCGACCACCCGCGTTTTGGTGCAACGGATGTTTGCCCATTAATTCCTGTTGCAAACATAACAATGGAAGAAGTTGTGGAATATGCAAGAAAATTGGCTCAAAGAATAGCAACGGAATTGGAAATTCCTGTTTATTGTTACGAGAGTGCAGCATATACTCCCGAAAGAAAAAATTTGGCAGTTTGTCGTCAAGGCGAATATGAGGCTTTGAAAGACAGAATATCTGTTGAAGGCCAATGTCCTGATTATGGTCCAAAGGTTTGGAGTGAAAAAGTTGCCAAATCAGGCGCTACGGCAGTAGGTGCAAGAGATTTCCTTTTGGCTGTTAATTACAATTTGAACACAACATCAGTTCGTCGTGCAAATGCAATTGCTTTTGATGTAAGAGAAAAAGGTCGCCAAAAGAAAGAGAACGGCAAAGCCGTTTTAGATGAAAAGGGTAACAAAGTTTGGATACCCGGAACATTGAAAGGCACAAAAGCCATAGGCTGGTATATTGAAGAATACGGCATTGCACAAGTTTCTATGAATATCACAAACGCTACTCTTACTCCGTTGCACGTTTGCTTTGACGAAGTTTGCGAAAAGGCTGCAAAAAGAGGTATAAGAGTTACGGGCGTTGAGGTCGTAGGTTTGTTGCCTAAAAAAACTCTTATCGATGCAGGTAAATATTATTTGGCAAAACAACAAAGAAGTCTTGGTGTTAGCGAGGAAGAGTTAATCAAGATTGCCGTTAAATCAATGGGACTTGACGATTTGAAACCGTTTAATCCGCAGGAAAAAGTTATTGAATATTTGATAGAAGACAATTCAACCAAAAAACTTGTTGATATGACTTGCAAAGCCTTTGCCGATGAGACAGCAAGTGAATCGGCTGCTCCGGGTGGCGGTAGTATCGCTGCTTATTGCGGTGCTTTGGCTGCATCTTTGGGAACAATGGTCGCAAATCTATCTTCACATAAACCGGGTTGGGATGCAAGATGGGAAGAATTTTCTGTTACTGCCGAAAAAGGTCAGGCTTTGAAAGATGAATTAATACATCTTGTAGATGAAGATACCAATGCTTTCAACAAGATTATGAATGCACTTGGTTTGCCAAAGAAAACCGATGAGGACAAGGCAGTAAGAACGGCAGCAATACAAGAGGCTACAAAATACGCAATCGAGGTTCCTTACCGCACATTACAGAAATCTCGCGAGACGTTTGAGATTTGCAAACTTATGATTGAAACGGGTAATCCTAATTCTATCACTGACGGAGCCGTTGGAATCTTATGTGCAAAAGCTGCATGCGTTGGAGCGTTTATGAATATGAAAATCAACTGCGCATCTTTGGACGACAAAGCTTTTGTTAATGACATTTTGGCAAAGGGTGAGCAATTGGTTAAAGAAGCTAATGAAATAGAAAAAGAATATACCGAAATGGTATTAGCAAAAATCTAATTTTTGATTATTGCAAATATAAAAAAGGAGCGGATGCAATGCAGCCGCTCCTTTATTTGTTTTCTCTTATTAGAAACGATAACCTAAACGGAATAAGATGTAGCCTGATGTGGTGTTGTCTCCACGATAAGAACAGTCAACCCAATTGTCTCTCCCCTCATCATAATACTGACAATCGTAAGAGTATTTATTGTCAGAAACATTGACTTTAAAACTGAACATAAAGTTGTCAAAAGCAAAGCCTATTTCGGAAGATACAGTAAAGCCAATCTTATACTCTCCATTTATATTTCTTCTGTATGAACCACCATCCATAATAAAAGATGATAAAGGAATATTAGTCCCTAAGCCCAAGTCTGCAAAGAAACTCCAATGTTTGTTAATTCGTTTTTCATAGTTTACTCCGACAAGAATTGGCAAAACGGAAATGCCCTGAGAGCGACTGCCCTCCCCAATAAGAAAGTCGCTTCCGACTTCTCCCAAGAGCCTAATATCGTATTGTACGAACGGCTTGTATTTATACTTAAAAGAGAAACTCAGTCCAAAATAAGTACCCCCATTTTCAGACCCTAATCCTGCGTGCAAACTCATTTCATGTTTTGCAATAGGCTTTTTGGGTTCTTCCGTTGTTACAAGCAACAAAATACCTTCGGGGTCGGAACTTGTCATATATTTTTCGCCCGAAAGGTAGCCGTTAGAAGCAATTAAATCCAATTCGCTTTGGGTAGGAAGTCGCCAAGTATCGTATCCATACTTCTGTTCGGCGTTTATACAGCGAATAAGATCACTTGGCTTAACGTGAAAAACACCCAACTCTTCGGGATAAAGTTTCAAATAGCCGTGAAGTTCTACAAGATTGGTTCTTTCTCTTTTGTCGGTATCTTCGGTTATGGCGGTCGTCATACTTTTCGGCAAACCTTTGCTATTATTCTCACCCAAAGTTTTTTTGATGTTTTCAATCTCAGACTCCAACGCATCAGATATACGCCCACCTAATTTCTTCATCATTTCTCGATATGAGCCGTTTTTGGAAAACGATGCACCGTCTTTGACAACAATTGTTCCTGTTTGGGTATTCACAACCCTAACATCAACATTGTATTCGTCCATAATAATGTTTACATCCCCAACAACAATAAGCGAAACGTTCAACAACTCGCCCAATTTAACCATATCGGTGTTTGAAATCCTTGATTTCTGAAAGTTTTGTTCCTGAATAATTCTATCCACATTGGTTCTTTCAACAATCTCTGCCCCCTTTGGAGAAAAGAATGTATTGAAAATTCCTGACAATCCATCCACTTCGCTTTGTTGAACGCCTGTTCCTGCGTTGAAATTCAAAACGGCAATTCTTTGCGCAAAGGCTGAACTTGTTAAAACAAATATAACCAACACCAACGCTGTTTTAATAAATTTTTTCATCTCTTTTCTTTTTATTTGTATTATTAATTTTTATTCAATCGTCTTGATTTTATGTTTGTTCATTACTGTTTTTCATCCAAATAATTGAAGTACTCGTCCAAATAAGCCGTACTTTCGTCTAAAAAACGCAGAAACGTCATTAAGGTTTGTACAAACCTTTACAGCGTTTCCGTGTTGTTTGGACAGCCGCTCGTGTTTTTTGGACAAGAACATAAGTTTTTTCATACAAAAATCTCTAACCATCAGACATAAATCTCTAATCTTCAAAATCATTTCTTCATTACCACAAAATCATATTCCTTACCACCGAAGGGCAAATAAAAAAAATATTCATATAAACTCGTTACAAGTTTATATGAATACCTTATTATATGTAGTAATATTATAACGGCTGTATTTCTAAATGCAGCAACTAAAATCCCCCCCCCTTGATATGACGCTAAATTAGGTAGTTACGCTAAAAAGAACAGTATTTTTATCATTATTTTCATTTTGTTAAGCGAGTGCAAAAATATAAAATGTTTTTGAATTGGCAAAAAGTAAAAGCGGAAAAATATTATTGCTCAAACGTTCAATATTCACATACGATATTATTTCCATTAATGTAAAATAGTATCTTCCTTAACTTTTGACTGCTTCTGAAATATCTCCGTTACTTATATTTTCTATTTACTTGCCGATGCAACATATTCACATCACTGATTATCAGTGACAATTCATTTTAATCGGTACAACCCCTGTTTTGACAAATACACAGAATGTAGGGACAAATGCAAACCGTTGTATTTCATTGCTTTGCATAT
The DNA here is from genome assembly GCA_900315335.1 of uncultured Bacteroidales bacterium. Taxonomy (GTDB): domain Bacteria; phylum Bacteroidota; class Bacteroidia; order Bacteroidales; family P3; genus Scybalousia_A. The sequence goes on along the minus strand of OMYR01000008.1, from coordinate 14,699 downwards.
ACGTGTTGTACCGCCTCTTTTCAGCCCTTTTGTGGAATGTCCGCTATCAGATACAATGTATTGAATGATAGGGCATTTCCGCAGGTATGTTACAGAACGCTTGTTGAATACAAAGGTAGTGGTTTTCTTGGGATTTCTGTGGTTTGCGGGATGGTTTTCTTTCCAAGAGGGTACTTAATAATAGGAAATAGGTCATAAGACCAGAAAACTTTGTAGGATTTATATTTGATTCGTTTGGAAAAGTGTAGAGGAGTGGGTGATATTCGTTGGAAAAAGTATAACGAATCAGATTTATTCGCTTGAAAAAGTGTAATTGCCTCCGTTTGTTCACAATGGAAAATGTTTGTATGCCCTAATAGGAACACTTGTATTCCGCTAACAGCTATTATAGCCTATCGGGTATAATCTTGCTTATTATATCAATATTATACCCGAAACGGTATAAATCAATATATTCGACAGAACTCCATGATATCGAGCATTTGATATAGTATTCCATCAATGGCAGAATGCCAACTTTGATGAAAATGACTATAGTACCAATGGCTTATCGGATGGTTGTCGGTTTTGAGATGCAACAGAAGTATTTTCGTTTATTCCATTCATTTATGCGATAGATACGGTCAATAGAGATAGCTCCACCGACACAAAGGATAGTATGATTACAGGCTTGTAGAATGGCATAATCGGGAACGGCAATACAGCGTTTGAAGTTGAACAATGAGCCATCGAAATAAGCAGGATTATCATGATTACCGCGCACAAACACAATCCAATTATTGGCTTGGTTCATTCGCTTGACATTTCGTCTAACCATCTGCTCATAATACTCTTTCTTTTCGAAGCCAAAGCCACAATCCCCGGCTACAATTAGCAAAGTGTCCGTAAGCTGATATTGGATACAGAGCTTGAACACCAACTGATTAAAGTCTCCATGAATGTCACCGGAGACAATAATTGTCTTGACTTCGGGAAAAGATAGTGAGAATATGCCGTTATGATTCATCTTTTTTATAGACTAATTCCATTGTTTTTTAACAGTGCAATTCGATAGTTGATGTTACTTCTTTTTATAGTATTCATCAATAAATCGGCCTACTTCGTCCATTGAAATTTCTCCTTCGATATGCTTACGGGCAGTTTCGATAAGGAAGTTAGACACGCGCAGATTGTCAACGTCTTGTAATCCTATAGATGTTCTCCACAATTTGGCTCGTTCACGCTTTTCCAAATCTTCGCTATTTAGGTATTCTTCAAATACGTTCATATAATGTTTTGTTAGATGCTATTCGCATGAAATCACTCAAAATATTTCCTTAAATAATCTTCCTGATATTCATTAAGTTCTTTGAATTGTGAGTGACGATTGATACCTATTTCTTCAAGAGTGTCTAATGATAAAGCATCTCCCATATACATTGCTGCTGTTGGAATGAGTTTATAACAATCGTTATCTGCCTTAAATGGAGTAATCCAACAAGAACTGTCTTCACGAATACAACTAATATCAACCACTTCAAGACGAAAGCGTATTTGATAATGACCTTTACCTATGAGGTAAAGATAACATATATCTCCAACTTGTAGATTTTTGTTACGAGCCTTTTTCCAGTAAGCACATCCCAGTGTCTGAATACTCTTTACATGGTCAATCATGCTCTCTTTTCCTTTTAGTAAAAATATTCGTATCGATTTCATAACTGTTAATAATCTATTGTAGTTATACTATAGCATTTATTAGTTTTAGAAAATTTGAGTAAATAAGATCTTCCGTCAATCCAATATTTGAAATAGCATTGAGAATATTGGAATGTTTATTAAATGGAGCGTCTGTTTCTGTTAATATTCGATTTGGAGGAATTTTGCTTATAATTTTTTTACCAGAAATAGATGTTGTCATTGCTTCATTGATTGAAAAATAGTAACCAGCATTTATAATCTCCTCAATTAAACTTAGAGGCCCTGAATACCAATGAAATATCGCATTCTTTATTCTATATTCCTGCAATAGTTCAAAAACTTCTTTTTCGGCTTTACGTGAGTGGACACTCACTATCTTATTTTTATCTTTTATAAGACTTAACACATACCGAAAAGCATATATCTGTTTTTCCTTTGAATCAACAAAGTCTTTTGAAAAGTCTAAACCGATTTCGCCGATATACGATGTCTTATTAACTTGTTTGCTGAATGAAGCTAGTTCTTTGCTTGATTCTACAGCTAATTGAGGATGAAAACCCAACGCCAATCTTATATGTCGGAAATTTCGAACATGAGCATAACCCATTTGGAAATGACTTGGCAAATTAGTCATTCCTATGATTATATCACCTTTGTTTTCTGCGCTTTGTATGTATTGCTCAGGATTTTGCATCATATCAAAGTGGCAATGCGTGTCTATTATCATATCCAGCCCATGTAGTTATTTATAGCGGAATTGTTATCTGCCTGCAACATTCTTATCAACTCTGCTCGTGTTCTAACAACCAAATCAACATATTCATCAATATCTGAAAAATCCGTCATACCAGCAATGTGCAATTCACGCTTAATTTCATTTCGTGTAATATCCTTCTTTAAAAAGTCTAACATCGCGAAGAAATCCTGCGATACTTTATCTTTTTTCTTATCAAACAGCGTAATGAAACGATTACCATATGTCGTATTGTCTATTTCTCCAACTAGAGAAGCTTTCCTATACATACAGGGCATACAATGGCCGCAATGAGTAGCCTGTCTGTTGTCGTACATGTGTTGATGCATATTGCGCTTTCCGCATGAATTTGAATCGGCTACTATCTGTAATAAAAACTCCTTGTCTGAACAGCTTTGAACCATCTCTCCTTTAGTCATTTTCTCATAAGGATTAACCAAGTTTGGATATAGTCCTAGAACATTGATTAACACCTGTAACTGTTTAAGAAAAATAGGATGTGTTGTCCTTGTACTGCAAGATGCCCTTCTAGAAGGAGAAAGAGGGAAATTTAGTGAAACAGAACCGTTTTCAGGAATAGTTATATTGCATTTGGCATAGGATGCTACTATTTGTGCTATTGCTATAAACATTAATGATCTAGAACGGCAAGATGTTTCCTTAGAAATGCTAGGTTCGATTAAAATTGCAGGTAAGTGTAAATATCTCCCCGCAAATTTCTTTCTGAATTGTAACTCTATCTTTTCTTGATCACTTTTAGGGCCTGTCATGTTACTATCATAATGCGATGCTAAGAAAATTTTACCATCTGGATTATTGGTCATATAGTCAATAGCACCAATTAACGAATCAAGTCCCCCTGAAAATAGAGATACACCAGTTATGCCATCAAAATATGCACTTTGTTCATATACTATAGGTGGGATAGATGCTGTTCCCACAAAGTTGCAATCCCAAAAATCACCCGTCAAAAACGAAAGCAATTTATTGATTAAATCGCGATATTGTAATAATGCCTCATATTCTGGGATATGTATTTCTACTTCAAATTCTCTTGACCATCCATCAACAGAATAGCGTTTACGTTCAACGCTTCTGTCAATAGCATATACTATTGCAGAAAGATACAATAGGCTAAAAGAAGCATTAGGAATCTTACCAAGAAAATAAGCTAAAGGATGCAACTGTATGATGGCTGAAGTCTTTATTATATTTCCATTAGGTAATGTAATATCTATGTCGATAGTCAATCTTTTATCCTTTTTGGAAAGTGTGCTAATGCGATATGATGTGGTTCTAATCTTCATTTTTTGCTAATATATAAAGTATTCTATTAAATTCTGTTTTAATAAAACTCTTGCCATCTTCTGAACTCCAATCAACAGCAGTTACAGAGCGACCATTTTTTCCAGTCTTAATGTCATCTATAATTTGCTCTTTTATCTCAGACATAGTTGCAGACATGGTTTCTGTACCTTTTTCTTGTTCAAGTTTTTCTGCAAAGCTTTGAGAAAGATAACTGTAGATGTAAACTCCAAAGAATTCATCAAGTAGATTTTTAATTTCATCCGAGCCAACAATATTGTTCATGATTTCTTCAAAACTTGAAGGATCATCTCCCATGCGGTTCTCCAATAAGTCCATTATATGTTCCAATGCTTCATTTGCAGCGGTATCATCTAACCCTGTTACGCCATTATCTATGTATTTTCTAATAACATCCAGAATATCACGACATGACATTCCTTCCAAAGAAAGAACTCCATTTTGTTGGAGCCATGACGACAATCCATTATTTGCAATTTCTTGAAATGTGCTGGTCAGTCCCCCTGCTACTACAATTCCAGCATGTCCAAACGCACGAGATTGACCATTACTAACCTTCGCTCTTCCTCCTGATGCTCGAAGTAAATTCCGAACAGCGTGATGATAGTTGTTACTTATTCGACTGCCGATTATGCTTTGCCTTTTTGACTTTTGCTGAGGAGTCATATTGGCTGGTGGATTGTTGTCAAGCATATCTGAATCGACAACACCATTAGCGACTCCTGTTATTGATGAAGATACACTTCCCCAATTAGGTTGTCCTGCAACCCCTAACTTATGTCTATGCGATGTTCCCATTGTCAACTTTTAATTGAATTCATCAATCGATTATTTCGTTCAATGAGCGTAATTAGTTTTTTGTCACTTCCGTATTTGTCTAGAATATCCTTGAATTTGCTTCCTAATGAGAATGGAATCTTACTCGTATCTATCCTTGAAAGTATTTCCAAGAAACTCTCATACGCCCCTGCTATATCATTTAATATGCAATAGTAATAAACCCCATATGCATTCTTATCCGTCACTGATGTTAATAATTTTGCATCTAAAAGAGTGAAAATATCTTTTATACCTTCTGACGACAATCCTGTAATTTCTGTTTTACACATATTTTTTCTTATACTATCAGAATCCGCATTGTAAATCTTGTTGAATACATTCTTTACATGCGGTGGAATCAAGGCAACTCCACTCATTTGATCTACTAGATTGTCACGAGAAACCCAAAATAATTCACGCATATCTACTTGGCTAAACTTCGGTTCTGATGCAAATATCTGTTTTAGTTCTAAAGAATTCCATTCCTTATATTCACCAAAATCTTTATTGCCAGCATCAACAATAGCTTCAAGTGCCAAAATTTCCTTTGGTGTGTCATGACTTGACATTGTCCAAGAATTCAATTGTATAAAACGGTCTAAAGAGTTTTGTTCTATAAGCATCAGTTTGAGGAGCGCGAAACGGTTCTTTTCATTATTGAGCCCCGACCTCGAAAGAAGGCTGAACCTAACTTCAAAGGCATTTAAAAACCTTTTTATTAAACGTGGATTCCACCTAAGAGAATTTCCGATTATTGTTGCAAAGTGAGAAACGAAACCTATTGTTGATGATAAATCATGAGTATTGTCACCTGAAAGAACGTTCTTAATCTTATCCCAACCATATTTCTCAAATTTGTTTTGGCTCACAAATAAGGCGAAGTCTTCTTGTATTTTTAAGAAATTACTTTCATCAAGGATTGATTGACAAAACAATAATGTCACATATGTTTCAACTTCTTTGGGACTAAGTTTTGGCAAGGTGTAGGGTAATTGTATAAACTTTTCCATATATGCCTCGCCAAGATTGTCATGAGGCCTGTCTTCCTTTGATGCTTCTATAAGGGTTTTATATTCGCTTTTAATTGCATTAGACACAATGTATTGGTCTGCTGCTATAACAAATGCTGTCTTGGGAACATTGAGGAATAACTTGATAGCTTCTAGGTTGTCAATGATATGTCGAGGCAAACATCTATCAAGGTCATCAATCAAAATGACTATTTGTCCTTGCTTACTTTTATTTATCAATGTTTCAAAGTCTGTCCTAAATTCTCGGACAGCTTTATATTTCTTTTCATCGTTTTCCGAATTAATAGCATTCTGAAGAAACTCTTCTGCCTTATCTCCTGTTAAAAGATCAACAAGATATTCTTTATTTTCTCGGAACGCAGAAATTAAAGTAGGTATAATAGATACCCCTCCTGTCATAACTGCAGAAGCTACGGGAAGCGCAGCTTTTGTAGTAACCTTCAAAGCGCGCATCCAAGTAATGGATTTTTTAAGTCCTGCAAAAGCTTCCTTCACAGCCTTAAAAGCTCCTTCTGTATCGTCTTTGACTTTTGCGAAAAATTTTTCATTATTCTCTAAAGCATCAACTATGCCTTGAATAAGAGACATCTTTGCATCGTCAAAACTTTCGAAAGACCATCCGTCAAAATAAACTACAACAGTGTTATCGTCCTTCTCCAATTGTTCTTGAAGAATCTTTAAAATGCTTGATTTTCCTGAACCCCAATCTCCATATAAACCAACCGTAATTGGCAAGTTCTTGGGGTTTGTTACAACGTCTTTAAGCAATGACGCGTGTATCGAATAACCTAATAGGTCTTTTGAAGTTTCAATATCTGACCACATAATCTAACTATCTTTGACGACAAAAGTACAAAAATAATCCCGATTATTGAATATAATTCACTATATTTGCACTATAAAATCGTATTAAAGAATGAAATTGAATAGGATAAAGGCTGTTTTATCTGAAAAAGGTATTTCTCAGACATGGTTGGCAAAGAAACTCAACAAGAGTTTCAGTATGGTAAATGCTTATGCTTGTAATAGGATTCAACCAAATTTAGAGACCTTGCAACAGATAGCAGAGATATTGCAGGTTGATTTGAAGGATTTGATAACCGACAAAAAGGATAGGTGATATGAAACAGTTTTCGGAAGCTACACGGGTGCAGATGCCTGCAATGGTTCACCTCACCCGAATAGGATATACTTACTTCGGCAAGTTGAGTGAAGATAAGAATGGCACGGTCTATGACAGTGACACGAATATTCTTTTGCAGGTATTTGAACGGCAGTTTAAGAATCTGAATCCCGGACATGAGGGAGAGTTTCTTCAAATTTTGAAAGATATTCGTAAGGAACTGAACGATGATGACCTCGGTCGAGGCTTTTACAACCGTCTCAAAGCTGTTTCGCCTGTAAAGCTGATAGACTTTGATAACATTGGGAATAATACGTTCCATTTCACAGCCGAATTTACCTGTAAGAACGGACAAGACGAATTTCGTCCTGACATTACTTTATTCGTAAACGGATTGCCACTTTGTTTTGTAGAAGTGAAGAAACCCAACAATCATGGTGGTATGTTGGCGGAGAGCGCACGAATGAATAAAGAGCGCTTCCCAAATAAAAAGTTTCGCCGCTTCATCAACATTACGCAGTTGATGATATTCAGCAATAATATGGAATATGATGCGTTGGGCGGTATCGTACCCATACAAGGGGCTTTCTATTGTACTGGGGCACGTTCATACGCACCATTCAATTGCTTCCGTGAAGAAAATTTAAGCGGTCAGAAAATAGCACCGTTCCATCGTGACTATCCGTATAAGGAGATTGACAAGACGGTGGAAAAACAGATATTGTCTGATTATAATTGCCAAGTCATTCATACAAGTCCTGAGTACCAGACAAATCTTGGTTTCAACACCCCTACAAACAGAATCCTAACATCCATGTGTTCGCCTGAACGTTTGTTGTATATCATTAGATATGGTATTGCCTATGTTCGTATGGAGCGTGAGGTGGATGGAAAAATAGAATCTACCGACCAAAAGCATATCATGCGTTACCAACAATTGTTTGCATCGTTAGCTATTCGCCAAAAACTGGCAGAGGGAGTGAAATCTGGCGTAGTCTGGCATACACAAGGTAGTGGTAAAACTGCCTTGTCATATTATCTGACCTATATTCTTAACGATTTCTATTCCAAACAGAATAAGGTCGCCAAATTCTATTTCATAGTAGACCGCCTTGACCTTTTGGAACAAGCCACACAAGAGTTTGAAGCTCGTGGATTGGTTGTATCTACCGCCAATACAAGAGCCGAACTGATGGAGCAATTCCGCAATAATCAGGCACAACAAGGTGTAAGCGGACAGGCAGAAATCACGGTTGTGAACATCCAACGTTTTGCCGAGGATAAAGAAAAAGTACGCATCAGTGATTATGCAACCAATCTTCAACGCATCTTCATTCTTGACGAGGCACACCGAGGGTATAAACCTGGTGGCTGCTTTCTTGCCAACCTCTTTGATGCCGACACCGATGCGGTTAAAATCGCACTTACAGGTACACCGCTGTTAAAGGAGGAACGTGCCAGTTGCAAGGTGTTCGGAAACTATTTGCATACCTATTATTACGATAAATCCATTGCGGATGGCTACACGCTGAAAATCATACGTGAAGATATAGAAACCTCCTATAAAGAGCGTTTGTCTGATGTGTACGATAAACTGGAAACCCTTGTGCAAAAGAAAGACATTCGTAAGTCGGAAATCATAGAGCATTCTAGTTATGTAAACGAGTTAGCCCGTTACATTATGACGGACTTAAAAGAGTTTCGCAAGATACAAGGAGATGATACTTTAGGTGGTATGGTCATTTGTGAAACCAGCGAACAGGCAAGGCGGCTTTATGATGTATTTCAAGAAGAATGGCAGAAGTATCAGCCGAAGCCCATCAAGATAAAACTTTCCGATGGTTCGTATGTAGTGGGTGAACCGGAAGTGGATTACAAATCAAAATACAGACCGCTGAAAGCCGGAATCATTCTTCACGATACGGATGACAAGGAAGCTCGCAAGCAGATAGTCAAGGACTTCAAGAAAAATATGACAGTGGATATTCTCATTGTCTTCAATATGCTTTTGACTGGTTTTGATGCGCCGCGTTTGAAACGCCTGTATTTCGGGCGCAAACTGAAAGACCACAATCTGCTTCAAGCCATAACACGTGTAAACCGTCCTTATCCTGGTATGCGTTACGGTTTTGTCATTGACTTTGCCGACATCAAGCGCAACTTTAAGGAAACCAACGAAGCATATTTACAAGAATTAAACCGCTTTAATGATGTGGATGAGACTGGCGAATCCGCTGCCACCGATACCTTTACCCAAGTCATTGAGGACAAGGAAGAGATATTGAATCAGATGAAGAAAGTTCGGCAAACGCTTTTCAATTACACATACGATAATGCGGAAGAATTTTCTTCTGAAATCTCCACCGAAGAGGATAAAGCTGTATTGCTCGACCTCAAACAGGCATTGGAATCAGCCAAGAACATGGCGAACATCGTGCGTACATTCGGTGATGATGAAATGAAAGAGCAATTTGCCAAACTCGAAATCACCAAGTTACCGCAACTACTCTCTGAGGTGCAAAGACGGATAAGTATCATCAATCAGAAAGAGGCTTTCAATACAAATGAGGAAACGAAAACTCTAATCAATGAGGCAATGATGGATATAGAGTTCACTTTCTCCAAAATAGGACAAGAGGAAATGCGCCTTATATCCGGTGGTGTGGAATTGAAAGAGAAATGGCAACGTACCATTTCTTCATTTACCCAAAACTTCGACCAAGACGATCCGGAGTTTATCTCGTTGCGTGAAGCCTTTATGGAACGCTTCAAGGAACACGGTTTTGTGATTGACACGATAGCCAAGTTCAACGAAGAAACACAGGCTTTGGATGAAATCATCGGTCGTCTGCAAGACTTACAAAAACGCAATAATGTCTTGTTGAAAAAGTACAAGGGCGATGAAAAATTTGCTCGTGTACACAAGCGTATTCGTGAAGTGAATAAGCAGAGGGAAGATAAGGGACAGAAGCCTATGTTCTCTTTCCTTGACGAAGAGATTGCTGCCATTCTCAATATTATAAAAGAGGATGTGGATGGCAAAGTGTATGATCGTAACGACATTCTGAAAAAGGATGCTTATTTCGGACGCACGGTGATGGCTCTTATCAATGGATGTTTGTTCCATTTCCCACAAATAAAGCCCGAAATGGAGGATTACAAATTTATTCAGACACGCATTTCACAACAGTATATCAACCAATATAACGCCACTTACGGCATTGCATAAAGATTATGTCAGATATTAAAGAAAAAACATTAAGGCTCATCGACGGACTTAAAGCCACCTGCCAATCATACGGTATGGGAAACGATGGTAACGAATATAAGATTATCACTCAGGTATTTCTCTATAAGTTCCTGAATGACAAATTCGGTTATGAATTAAAAAATGCGAAAAGTGAGATTGCCAAGAAACTGACCGGGGATGTAAAATGGGAAACAGCATACGAGAATCTTTCTGATGATGAACGTATGCTTATTCAGAGTGCCATCTCTCCAGATGTTCCGATGCTTGAACCTTATCATCTGATAGCCAATCTTTGGAATCAACAGGGAAAAGGGGATTTTGATACTATCTTCGATTCCACTATGACAGATATAGCGGAACAAAATGCAGATATATTTTCCACGCAGACCACAGCCAACACGAAGATTCCATTGTTCGAGGCATTGACACCGTTTGTGACCGATTCGGCACAACGTGCGCCATTCGCCCGTGCTCTGGTGGATAAACTCGTGAATTTCTCCTTTGAAGAAGCGTTTGCACAGAATTACGATTTCTTCTCCAGCATCTTTGAGTATTTGATTAAGGATTATAATACCGCTGGAGGTGGAAAATATGCGGAGTATTATACGCCTCATGCCATAGCAACGATTATGGCTCGTCTGTTAGTGGGGGATAATGCTGATTTGCATAGCATGGAATGTTATGACCCCTCGGCAGGAACAGGTACGCTTCTGATGGCACTTAGTCATCAAATAGGAGAAGAACGCTGTACCATCTTTTCGCAAGATATTTCCCAGCGAAGCAACAAAATGTTGAAACTTAATCTGCTGCTTAACGGACTTGTGTCTTCGCTTGATAATGCTATTCAAGGTGACACGCTTGTAAGCCCTTATCATAAAAGTGATGACGGGCAGCAGTTGCGCCAGTTTGATTTCGTGGTGAGCAATCCTCCTTTCAAGATGGACTTCTCGGACACTCGCGAGAAGATAGCCGCCATGCCAGCCCGTTTTTGGGCTGGAGTCCCAAATGTACCCGCCAAAAAGAAAGAGTCAATGGCTATATATACCTGTTTCATTCAGCACGTTATCAATTCACTGAAAAAGACAGGCAAGGGTGCAATTGTCATTCCGACAGGTTTTATCACAGCTAAAAGTGGTATTGAGAACAAAATTCTTCATAAAATTGTAGATGACAAAGTAGTGTTCGGCTGTGTTTCCATGCCAAGCAACGTGTTTGCCAATACAGGTACTAATGTCAGTGTGCTGTTCTTTGATAAGTCTGCAACCACTGACAAAGTAATCTTGATTGATGCCAGCAAATTGGGCGAGGAATATAAAGATGCTAACGGATTGAAAAAGGTGCGTCTGAACGATGACGAGATAGAAAAGATTGTCGGCACATTCCAGCGCAAGGAGGTAGTGGAGGATTTTTCCGTAGCTGTTTCTTACGATGAGATACAGGAAAAAGGATATTCTCTTTCTGCCGGACAATATTTCGACATCAAAATAGACTACGTAGATATAACCGAAGAGGAGTTTAATGTACGTATGGCGAATTATAAGCAAACGCTTACCGAACAATTCAAAGAAAGTCATCGTTTGGAAGAGGAGATTATGAAACAGTTGGATGCTTTGCGGTTCAACGCAAATGTAGGAAACAATGAGTAACGAAATACAGTTTTTGTTATACAATCTTCCCGATAAAGAGGGAAGAGTACAGGTGGTTATAAAAGACGAAACCATTTGGTGTACGCAAAAGGCTATGGCAGAGCTTTTCGGTATTAACAAATCGGGTATTAGCCGCCACATAGCCAATATATTTAAAGAGGAAGAATTACAGCAAGACACGACAGTTGCAAAAATTGCAACCGTCGTAAATCGAGGCATACGAGGTGAGGTTGAAGAGTTGGTTGATTTCTATAATCTTGATATGATTATTGCTGTTGGCTATCGTGTATCTTCTCCAAAAGCTACCAAGTTCCGTCAGTGGGCTACCAAGATTCTTAATGAGTATATCAAGAAAGGCTTTGTGCTTGACGATGAACGCTTAAAACAGGGAACGGCAGTATTCGGAAAAGACTATTTCCGTGAATTGTTGGAAAGGGTACGTTCCATCCGTGCCAGTGAACGGCGTATTTGGCAACAAATTACCGATATATATGCAGAGTGCAGTATTGACTATGACAAGAACTCGCCTACCACACACGATTTCTATGCCATGATACAGAACCGTTTTCACTATGCCATTACCGGGCAAACAGCAGCAGAAATCATCTACACTAAGGCTGACCATACCCAAGAACACATGGGGCTGACTACATGGAAGAATGCTCCCGATGGGCGTATCTTGAAATCTGATGTGTCAATAGCCAAGAACTATTTGCAGGAAAATGAAATCCGTCGGTTGGAACGTGCAGTAACAGGATATTTCGACTATATAGAAGACCTTATAGAGCGTGAAAACACGTTCAATATGGAGCAGTTTGCTGCCAGTGTCAACGAGTTCTTGACCTTCCGAAAATATCAGATATTGCCGGATAAAGGACGCATTTCTGCGGCACAAGCCAAGGCAAAGGCAGAAAGCGAATACGATATTTTTAATAAAACCCAACGGATTGATTCTGACTTTGACAAAGAAGTTAGGGGGATGTTGGGTGAAAAGTAATAAGATGAAGTGATGGAATTGAAAAAATATAAATTGGGAGAAATACTTGATGTTACAAGAGGGGCAAGTCTCAGTGGCGAGTTTTACGCCACTGAGGGAAAATACATCCGTTTGACTTGCGGCAACTTCGACTATCAGAATAATTGCTTCAAGGAAAACAAGTCAAAAGACAACCTATACTACATCGGTGATTTCAAACCGGAGTTTTTAATGGAAGAAGGGGATATTATTACCCCTCTGACCGAACAGGCTATTGGTCTGCTTGGCTCTACCGCCATTATCCCCGAAAGCGGTAAATATATTCAAAGTCAAGATGTGGCAAAGATTATTTGTAAAGAAGAACTGTTAGACAAGGATTTCGCTTTCTATCTCATATCTTCTACTTTAGTCAAGCAACAATTAAGTGCTGCTGCCCAACAAACCAAAATTCGTCATACTTCGCCTGATAAAATCAGGGATTGTACCGTGTGGATTCCTGAATTAACTGAGCAGAAACGTATTGGCAAGCTGCTTCGTAGTCTCGATCGTAAGATTGAACTTAATCGAGCGATAAATCAGAATTTAGAGGCGATGGCAAAGCAACTATATGACTACTGGTTTGTGCAGTTTGATTTTCCCAACGAGGAGGGCAAGCCGTATAAATCAAGTGGGGGTGAAATGCTTTGGAATGATAAGCTGAAACGCAACATTCCTGTTGGCTGGCATTGTGGGAACCTCTTTGAAATTGCTGTTTTTACAAATGGTTTGGCTTGTCAGAAATTCAGACCAAAGGATGATGAAATGCCATTACCCGTCATCAAGATACGAGAAATGCACGATGGCATTTCTGTTGACACTGAAGAGGTAACGTCAAATATACCAGAATCAGTAAAGGTGTATAATGGTGATGTGCTATTTTCATGGTCGGCATCACTGGAAGTTATGCTCTGGGCTTATGGGCTTGGAGGACTTAATCAGCACATCTTTAAGGTTACATCTGCAAATGATTTCCCGAAGTCATTCTACTATTTTCAACTTTTGGATTATGTCAATGTATTCAAGAAAATGGCAGAAGCAAGGAAAACAACGATGGGACATATTACGCAAGACCATTTACAACAAAGCACAATCGCCATACCTGATAATAAAGATATTGCGGATAAATTTGAGGAACTTATATCACCAATCTTTAAGCAGATAGTGAAGTTACAAGAGGAAATATCAAATCTTATCAAGCAGCGTGACGAACTTTTACCACTTTTAATGAATGGACAAATAACAATAGAATAAAAATGCCTAGCATACTCTACAAATATTTAGATATAGTTGGCGCAAAGTGCATGATTGGAAACCAGAATCTCCAATTCACTAATGCGTCTCAACTGAACGATCCTTTCGATTGTCATCCAAAACTAATTGACTACTCAAATGTACCTGATACTAAACTTCAAGGATGGATACCTAAGGAATGGTGGATAGAGAAAGAAGAAAATAATGCCCTCAATTTGCACAATGATACATGGTTATGCAGCTTGTCGAAAGTTAATAATTCATTACTAATGTGGAGTCATTATTGCTATAACCACAAAGGTGTTTGCATAGGACTTGACATAGAAAAAGTGATGGAATCTGTTCCGCCAATGTTTGGTACAATATATCTTGAACCGCTTATTCTTGATGTTCAATATCAGAATATAATAGAGCGTCCTAACGCATATCATACCACAAAAGATTTATTCAGTTATCAATGGCGGACAAAAGCAAAGGAATGGGAATATGAGCAGGAGGTTAGATTAGTCGTGCCAAGTCCCTATGCTGCGTATGCCGCTTTTACACCACAACAAGCTGAACAGAACAAGGAAATATGGGATTGGCGTGAGATACACCATTATATGCCACTAAAAGGTGAATGCTTTAAGTCTATCTATTTTGGTGTCAATATAGAACAAACTGAGAAAGAAAAAATAATCCAATATGTTTGCAAGGAACTAAATCCGCAAATTAGGTTGTACCAAATGGAAGTAGATGAAAATGCTTTTAGATTACGACCTGTAATCATATGAACGGTCAGGTATTGGTAAATTCTGATTTATC
>OMYR01000012.1 GCA_900315335.1 uncultured Bacteroidales bacterium | reverse complement strand
GTCTATAAGACGAACTAAATTTCTACTATTGTAGATCGCTGATAATCTTACCTATAACGCTATCAGTCTATAAGACGAACTAAATTTCTACTATTGTAGATTGTCATATCCCTCATTATTCAAAATGTTGTCTATAAGACGAACTAAATTTCTACTATTGTAGATATTCGCTTATAATCTTTCTATTCCATAAGTCTATAAGACGAACTAAATTTCTACTATTGTAGATGTTCCTGCCGTTGTACTCGTAGCAAGGTCTATAAGACGAACTAAATTTCTACTATTGTAGATTGTTGAAATCCTCTGTAAGTACTTTGAGGTCTATAAGACGAACTAAATTTCTACTATTGTAGATTTGGTTGTTTGTTGGTTATTTGTTGGTGTCTATAAGACGAACTAAATTTCTACTATTGTAGATAATTTTTGCTGCTCTTTCTTTTGCTTCGTCTATAAGACGAACTAAATTTCTACTATTGTAGATTCGTATGCATCAACTTCGGCGTTGCCGCAGGTCTATAAGACGAACTAAATTTCTACTATTGTAGATGCGTTGCCGCGTGCCGATACTTCGACTGTCTATAAGACGAACTAAATTTCTACTATTGTAGATACGAATATCGATACCAATATATTCTTTGTCTATAAGACGAACTAAATTTCTACTATTGTAGATAAAAAGAGGCAACAAAAAAGATGATAGTCTATAAGACGAACTAAATTTCTACTATTGTAGATTCGTAGGCATCAACCTTGGCTTCATCGGTCTATAAGACGAACTAAATTTCTACTATTGTAGATCCGCGTGCCGACACCTCAGCTTCATCGGTCGTCTATAAGACGAACTAAATTTCTACTATTGTAGATCTAGCGAACAGAGAAGAATTGCGAAAGTCTATAAGACGAACTAAATTTCTACTATTGTAGATGTTCGGTGCGGTTATGTTGTATAATACAAGTCTATAAGACGAACTAAATTTCTACTATTGTAGATCCGTAGGCATAGACCTTAACTTTGTCGGTCTATAAGACGAACTAAATTTCTACTATTGTAGATCTTCGTCAATTAACACATATCCTTCTGATGTCTATAAGACGAACTAAATTTCTACTATTGTAGATAACGCCTTAATTCGGCTTATTAATTCTTGTCTATAAGACGAACTAAATTTCTACTATTGTAGATTTTGCGGAAGTTAGAAAATCACTCTTCTGTCTATAAGACGAACTAAATTTCTACTATTGTAGATAGAACGTCATCCGCCTCTTTTTGTTTTAATGTCTATAAGACGAACTAAATTTCTACTATTGTAGATCGGTATATAGGACGTAGATATTTCGCCGTCTATAAGACGAACTAAATTTCTACTATTGTAGATGAGTAGATGATAACACACCCGTAATATGTCTATAAGACGAACTAAATTTCTACTATTGTAGATAAAAGGTATCTTGCCAAACATGAATGTTGTCTATAAGACGAACTAAATTTCTACTATTGTAGATACTTTATTATAATTATCTAATACATCGTCTATAAGACGAACTAAATTTCTACTATTGTAGATCCGCTACTCTCACTTTCTTCCTCATTAGGTCTATAAGACGAACTAAATTTCTACTATTGTAGATACAATTTTGGGCAATAACCTATTGGAACGTCTATAAGACGAACTAAATTTCTACTATTGTAGATTTGGTTAACGAAGAAGACGGAAGTTTGTCTATAAGACGAACTAAATTTCTACTATTGTAGATCTTTGTCCTCTATGTTATTTTATGAAATGTCTATAAGACGAACTAAATTTCTACTATTGTAGATTTGCAAAACATTGCCCGTCAGTTTACTTGAGTCTATAAGACGAACTAAATTTCTACTATTGTAGATTCCACACTTTGCACTTCGCCGCATAGCGTCTATAAGACGAACTAAATTTCTACTATTGTAGATATACGGCACAACTTCATTCAAGACTATGGTCTATAAGACGAACTAAATTTCTACTATTGTAGATAAGATAATAGGTAAGTTATGTAAACTGTCTATAAGACGAACTAAATTTCTACTATTGTAGATCATCAAGACTTCCAGAAATACCCATAAGGTCTATAAGACGAACTAAATTTCTACTATTGTAGATTAACTGCACGTTTTCCATCACCTAAATCGTCTATAAGACGAACTAAATTTCTACTATTGTAGATTTAGGCTTGGGATTGCAGTTCCTTTGAGGTCTATAAGACGAACTAAATTTCTACTATTGTAGATGATAAACGCCAGTCCGCATTGCAGCAGCGTCTATAAGACGAACTAAATTTCTACTATTGTAGATACCTCGACTATGACGTGGATGCTGATAAGTCTATAAGACGAACTAAATTTCTACTATTGTAGATTAGACACAACCCGGTCGGAAAATGGTAAAAGTCTATAAGACGAACTAAATTTCTACTATTGTAGATTAAAATTTCATTAATTTTTGTGTTTTTTGTCTATAAGACGAACTAAATTTCTACTATTGTAGATTTTACGACAACCTTACCGCCTGCGAGGTCTATAAGACGAACTAAATTTCTACTATTGTAGATATTGTTGATTAAATTTTAATAGTTAATAAAGTCTATAAGACGAACTAAATTTCTACTATTGTAGATTTCGGCATCTTCTTTCCGCCGGCTTTGTGTCTATAAGACGAACTAAATTTCTACTATTGTAGATATATCGGCTGTTTTATCACCTCTAATTTCGTCTATAAGACGAACTAAATTTCTACTATTGTAGATTAAGTATATTGCTAAAAATATGAAGCAATCTATAAGACGAACTAAATTTCTACTATTGTAGATGAAGAAAGGACCTGCGCGGACCTTAAAAGTCTATAAGACGAACTAAATTTCTACTATTGTAGATGCCACGTTGCGTCCATCGTCACAGATAGTCTATAAGACGAACTAAATTTCTACTATTGTAGATTTGTGAGATATGTGAACCCAAGATGGGTGTCTATAAGACGAACTAAATTTCTACTATTGTAAATCTCCCGCGGATGTATAATTAACCTGAGTTCGATGAAATTAATCACAAAATTAAATATTTGTTACGCCTATATATGAATGATATCTATGAGTTTGTATTATTAATATATTCTATATTCGTTTCAAATACAATAAACACTTGGATAATTATTCTTACATTTTTGGGGAAAAATGTATAATTCACTTATTTCCAATAATTAAATCCGTCTTTCCTCACATTATTTATATATACTTATCTTAAATCTACAACTTTGACTTTGAGGTGCTTGGTCTTGTCAAATGTGAATGTTGAAGAAGTTACCGAAATATTAGGTTTGTAATTTGAAAACGTGTAGATATATTTCGCTCCTTCGTAGGTGGAAATTTCCATTTTGTGCAGGCGGTTGTTAGTGGCCGAAGCATAAATACGAATCTTGCTGATTGCAGACGATTTCATAGGTGTCAAATCAACAATATTACAATTTACACCACCGAATTTCTCCTGACGAATAAGTTTTGGACGGAAGTTTTTAAGGCTGTTACCGATAATTTTCGTGAAATTAAACATAGTGTTGCCGTCTTCTGCGTCCATAACTTCGACTTCGTTGGTTTTGGTGTTGTAATTCCACATCGTAGTGCCGTTGCTTATGTAGGAGAATTGGTCGGTAACGACGCTGTATTTACTATTGTTACTGATAAAAGTGCCTTTGCCCTTTTGTTTGGCGTTATTCTCTTGAATGTCGTAAGTGAATGCAAAGGAAAAAGGTGTATCTTTCTTCATTTGGGCAACAACATTGCCGACAATCTTTTGAGCACCTTTGTCTATTACAACGCCGTTACGCTTCTCGGTTTGCGCAAATAAAGAAAACGTAAGAAATAAAGCCAATATGGATATGATTAATCTTTTCATAATTGTGTTTTTTCAAAGTTTGTGCCAAAGAGTTTAAGAAATGCTATTCACTTTCAAGGTTATTAAAATCATTATCTAAGAAATTATTATCGGTTATTGCGTCATTGGTTTGAATATTTTTGTCGCAATTTATGATATTGTTCAATTCCTCTTCTGTGGAAATCAAGACATCTCTTGCTTTTGAACCTCTAAAAGGTCCTACAATACCTGCGTTCTCCAATTGGTCCATAATCCTGCCTGCTCTGTTGTAGCCAAGAGATAATTTGCGTTGCAAAAGAGATGTGCTGCCTTGTTGAGCCATAACGATAACGCGGGCGGCATCTTCAAACAAAGCATCACGCTCATTGCCGACGTTACGTTTTTCGGTGTTTTCGTCCGCATCACAATCTTCTTTGACTTCGGGAAGTAAGAAACACTCATCAAAGCCTTGTTGCTCTGCGATAAAGTCGGCAACTTGCTCAATTTCTTCGGTGTCTATCAAAGCACATTGCAAACGTATTAAACCGCCGCCATTACTTATAAGCATATCGCCACGACCTATCAATTGCTCGGCTCCTTTGGTGTCGAGGATTGTGCGAGAGTCTGTCAAGGAACTGACTTTGAATGCTGCACGGGCAGGGAAATTCGCTTTGATAGTACCTGTGATGATATTGACACTTGGTCTTTGTGTGGCTATAATAAGATGTATTCCCACCGCACGAGCCAATTGTGCCAAACGACATATAGGTTTTTCAATCTCTTTGCCTGCCGTCATTATAAGGTCTGCAAACTCATCAATGACAACAACAATATAAGGCATATAGTTATGTCCTTTTTCAGGGTTTAGACGACGGGCAATAAACTTCTTATTATATTCGGTTATCTTCTTGCAACCGGCTTGTTTCAGTAGTTCATATCTTGTATCCATTAGTTGGCACAAAGAACGCAAGGTATAAACCACGTCTTTAACGTCAGTGATTACGGCTTCCTTGCCATTAGGAACTTTCGCCAAGTAATGTTTCTCTAACTTTGAATACAATGACAATTCAACTTTCTTCGGATCAACGAAGATAAACTTCAAATCACACGGATGTTTCTTGTATAACAACGAAGATATGATTGCGTTTAAGCCGACTGATTTGCCTTGTCCCGTTGCTCCTGCCATAAGTAAGTGAGGCATCTTTGCCAAATCTGCAACGTAAGGCGTATTGTCGATACGTTTGCCTATGGCAACAGGCAACTCAAACTTGTTATCCAAAAACTGAGGTGATTCAAGCATGGATTTCATTGATACAACCTGTGGCTTAGAGTTAGGAACTTCAATACCGATCGTGCCTTTGCCCGGTATAGGTGCGATAATTCTTATGCCCAAAGCGGAAAGACTTAAAGCAATATCGTCCTCCAAGGATTTTATTTTGGAAATTCTTATCCCAGGAGCCGGAATTATTTCATATAGTGTAACGGTAGGACCTACTGTCGCCTCAATGGAAGATATTTTGATTTGATAATTCAATAGCGTCGCCTCAATCCTGTTTTTGTTGGCTATCAATTCTTTTTCGGAGATGACAGTGTTGTTTTTATCGTAGTCGATAAGAAAATCCGTAGTCGGGAACTTGTAATGCGACAAATTCTCATAAGGGTCGTAAGGCTCTTCGATGCTGTGATGAATAGGAGAAACTATTTCATTACTTTCCTGCGTTTGTTCTTCGCTTGGAATATCGGTAGTTGTCTTTACAGTGAAAGGAATGTTAGATGTTTCGGTGTTGTCAATTGCATCGTTCGGTGTTTCGTTTTCACTATCCGAAACATTGGTTTGAGACAACGTTTCTTGCGTATCATTATTCGTTAAATTAGTGTGGGAAACTAAATTTTTAGTTTCAGACATTAGTGAATTAGTGTTTAACACTGTTTCGCTATCATCAATATACCTTACTTTTATTGCAGAGGCTTGCTCATCGACATCTTGTTGGGTAAATGTATTTGCAGTAGGAGTGTGGTTTATCGGCAGTATTATAGGTTCGCTATGCGTTGTTGAGGTGTTTTGCTCTTGCGATTTTTCTTTTTCGTCAGTATTTGACGTTATTTCTTTTGTTTGCGAAGTTTCTTTTTGAGTTTTCTTTTTGAACAATCGTGAAAATAAAGATTGTTTTATTTGTGTTGGGTCTTTTTGCCCTTTTTCTGTTGTTTTGTTATCTTCTTTTTTATTGCTTTCGTTGTCAGATATTTCTTCTTCGTCTTCTTGTTCTTCTTTGTGTTGAGTAATGGATTTAACGGCATTGCGTACCCAAAGGTATTTGACACCGAAAAGAATCATAGGTATTGTTATCGTAAAAGCGAGCAATACAAATCCGCAGCCGATATTACCGATAAGTGATTTAAGTGCTTGATTGACGCTTATGCCGACAATACCTGCAAAATTTTCTAATACCTCTGCTTCAAAGACAACTACAATAAATCCCATTACACTTGAAGCCCAAAGCATAATGACAATGGTTGCAACAATCCATTTAGAAAACAAAGGAATTTGAACTTTAAGCAGTCTTAAAGAGAATAGTATCAAAAGCAGTATAAAGCCAAACGCTCCGATACCAAATGTATGCGTTATGCACAAGTAAGATATGTATGCACCTAATTTACCTCCCCAGTTGCCGATGTTTTGTTCTCCTGTGATAAGGTCAGTTGCACAAAGATTTTTTACGGAGTCGTAATCAATAGCCGTAGTAATGAAAAAAGAGATAAAACTTATAAGGCAAAAAACAGCAAACAAGAAGAGGAAAACGCCTACAACCAATGGCATTTGAGGACTCTTCAATCCTTGTTTTACCATAGTGAAAACGTTTTCTTCTTGTTTGAGGGTATCCTTTTTTAACTTACTTCTTGTTTTTTTGGATTTCTGTTTTGCCATTGTAGGACTTAAAATTACATATCGTCATCATCGCCACCGTCTTCGGCACCTTGTCCCATTGCACCGAACAAACGTTTTATATAATCAATGAAATCTTCTTGTGGCAACTCTTCATAGCCGCTTTCTACCATTAAATCCATTTGAGAAGCCTTACCTTTCAATACTTCGGTAACTTGTAATGTAACAGACATCTCACCTAATTCCATTGGGAACTCCATTGGAAAAGCGTCCAAGCCGGGATAGTAAGTCTGACATACCTTTGGACCTAATTCCTTGGTAACATAAATCAATTCACTCTCTTCCTTACCGTCGCTATCCTTTGAAATAACTTTGACTTGCTGACATTTAAGACCTGCAATCTCTTTGGTCTCGCCTGTGTATTCGTAAGAAATTTTGCCTTTCGTTTCTTCCAAATTTATTTTCTCTTTGCAATACCATTTACCCGACATTCCTTCTGTTGCACCTTCGTCCGGTAACATCGATAAGTCCATCATAAGAGAAATGGTATTGTTGTTGGCGTTGGTAATGCTTTTTACAAGACCGCCAAAAGAGAGAAGAGTAGCGAAGTCTGTGCTTTCCAAATTCTTGAAAATCTTTGCTTCAAAAGTAGTAGGGACGCCTTGTGGTACGTTACCCGTCCAAGTAAGTTTGTATTTAACCAAACCTGCCCATTCGCCTTGTTGAGCCATTGTTGTTGCACAAAACAAAAGTGCAAAAGCACAACACATAATTGTTCTGATAATTGATTTCATTCTGTTATTGTATTAAAAATTATTATTCTGTTAAAGTCTCTTTTGTGGGAATTGTCCCAATTATCTTTTTTGTTAATGAGATTGTCGCATATAAAACACTCATTGACTTGGCAAAGTTACAAAATTTATTTCAAACATTATCTTTTTACTATGAAAATGTATTGATTCTTTGGAATTATGCAGCCGCTAAATCGTATTTGAAAGAGCTAAAATTAATATGTGATATTGTCAAATTGATGTGAGTGATTAATAAATTAGTGTTAAACACTATTTCACTGATGTGGGTGATTATTTTTATGAAAATTCATATCGGTTTTGTCTTTTTATCATTCAAAAAAGTTTTGTCTTGTTTTCGTATCGGTAAATCAAAAAATATACAGATAAACATTAGGAAAGTTTATCTGTATATGTACATATTGTAAGTGTCTATTAGACTTTACAACAATAGGAGATGTTTTTAGTCCATCTCTATCACTTGGAACTTGGTATTAAACGTGATTTCGATACCATTTGACAACTTGACATCATATTCTTTTTTGTCTCGGTCAATCTCAATAATCTTGTTGTCCGGATAATTTTGTTGAACATAATTCTTGATTTGCACAGGAATTAAGGCTGACGGTACAAAGGAGTTTTTACAATTGATTCCCGTCCAATTGCCTTTGCTGTCGAACTCAATCTTATCGCCATTGGTAAATACAACATCATAACTTGTTTTCAACAAATCATTCTCTTGTTTTGCCATTGCCACTTTGCTGTTAGGGAAATTCTTCTTTATCATTTGCTGAGCAGCAGCAGGCAATTGATTTACCGTAATAGGTTTGTCTTTGTCGGTTATTGCGCAAGCACTGAAACATGACACGCCAATAAGAACGATGATTAATTTTTTTAGAATACTTTTCATGATGGTTATTTTTTTATAATTATTAATTGCAATAAACTTCGTTATTCGTTTAATATGCTCGCTTGTTGTTTCCTTCGTACCAATTGATAAAAGCAGTATTGACAACTTTGTTCCCGCCATACGTAGGGTAATTTCCTGTGAAATACCAATCGCCCGTATGCTCCGGACAAGCAAGATGTAAGTCCTCAACGGTATTATAAACCACCTTAATTTCAGCACGACAGTTCTTAGGTGTTATCAGTTGTGCAATCTTGTCGCTTATCTGTTCATCGGAGAAAGAAGAATAAATATCCTTAACGTGATTTACTACCATTTCTTTTGGAAGTTCTTCTTGCTTTTTACATTCTGCATACACTTGGTCGATGATATGTTGTTTGCCTTGCTCTTTAAGTAAGGCTATCGCAGCGTTGAATGCCACAAACTCTCCCAAACGAGACATGTCGATACCATAACAATCCGGGTAGCGAATTTGCGGAGCCGACGAGGCAACGACAATCTTCTTTGGTCCTAATTTATCTAATATCGACAGAATACTTTGACGCAAGGTTGTACCCCTTACAATAGAATCGTCAATAACTACCAAATTGTCTTGATATTCTTTTATCTGTCCGTAAGTAACATCATACACGTGGGCAACCATATCATCTCTTTCGTTGTCCTGAGTAATAAATGTTCTAAGTTTTACGTCTTTGACAACTATATACTCTCTTCTTGTGGTTGTAGCGAATATTTCTTCAAGTTTAGCAAGATTTATATTGTCTTTGTTTTGTAAAATCTTTTCTATTCTTTGTTTATCCACATAGTCGGCAAATGCTTTGGCAAGACCTTGAAAAGCCACCGAAGCCGTGTTAGGTATGTACGAAATAACGGTATTTGCCACATCGCCGTCTATTGCATCAAGTATTTGAGGGAATATTCTTTCGCCCAAAGCCTTTCTTTCCAAATAAATGTCCTTATCTGTTCCTCGTGAGAAATAAATCCTTTCAAAGGAACATTTTTTATTAGGGACTTTTTCGTCTTTAATACGTTTTTCAGCCGCTGAACCATCTCTGTTGATAATTAATGCACAGCCCGGTGTTAATTCTTTGACGTCTTCAATCTTTGCATCAAAAGTCGTCATTATTGCAGGTCTTTCGCTTGCAGCAACAACAATCTCGTCATTTTCGTACCAAAAACAAGGACGTATTCCACATTCATCTCTTGCAACGAAAGCACAGCCATTACCCGTTATACCACAGAAAGCATAGCCACCGTCAAAATGTTTAACCGAGTTAGCCAACACTTTTTGTAAGTCCATTTCTCTTGAAACGGATTCGGTTATCTGTATGTTGGACTCTTTATTGAGTTTATGCTTTTCAAACAACTCTTGCACCTCCCTATCAAGGAATTTACCAATTTTCTCCAACACAATTGCCGTGTCAGCCGTCTTGACCGGGTGTTGTCCCAATGAAATCAACTTGGCCAACATCTCGTCAATATTGGTGAGATTGAAATTACCGGCGATTAATAGGTCTTTGGTCTTCCAATTGCTCTCTCTGTGGAAAGGGTGTAAGTTTTCTATTTCGTTCTTTCCGAATGTGCCGTAGCGTAAGTGTCCCATCAGCAACTCACCAAAAAATTTTGCGTTGTCTTTCAAATACGCTATATCTTCTGCTTTTTCGGGTTGTTCCTTAACAATAGATTTGTAATCCGCAAAAACGTTTTTGAAGATTTCTGCTATCGGTTGGTGGGCGTTAGACTTTGCAATATCCACGTATTGTTTGCCCGGTGCGGTGTCGAATTTCACTGTTGCGAAGCCTGCTCCGTCCTGTCCTCTGTTATGTTGCTTTTCCATTAACAGATACATACGGTTCAAAGCCCACGTATTTCCATACTTTTCTTGGTAATATTCAAGCGGTTTTTTTAGACGTAACAACGCAATACCGCACTCATGTTTGATAGAATCGCTCATTGATTAGAAATTTATTTTAATATCTGTTGCAAAACATGTTTTACTTAATCTTAATGCAGGAGCTTCTTGACGACGTTTCCACTCATTTATATTATAAAGGTGTAAAGTCCTTTTCACAATGCTTTCGTCATAGCCCTTATCCACAATTTCTTTATAACTCAAATGGTTTTCTATATGTTCTTTAAGCACTTTATCCAAAACATCGTACTCAGGTAATGTATCCGAGTCTTTTTGATTAGGGTGCAATTCCGCACTCGGTGCTTTGGTTATCGAATTATTTGGAATAATCTCCTTATCTCTATTAATCCAGCGGGCTAACTTATATACATCTTCCTTATACAAATCTCCTATCGGTCCCAACGCTCCGCTGTCGTCTCCATACAATGTTCCATAACCCACAGCACTCTCACTCTTATTTGACGTGTTAAGCATCGCTGCACCCAAACGGTTGCCAAACGCCATAACAATCATACATCTTGCTCGTGCTTGAAGATTTTCCTCTGTTGTGTCTTTGGCTTCAATACTCAACAATTCCTTTAACGCTTCTTTAGATGCAGAGAATATCCCTTGAATAGGAACAACGTAATGCTCTATTCCCAAATTATCTGCACTCTGCTTTGCATCATTGATGCTATGCTCCGATGAAAACTCACTTGGCATCAATATTCCCGTAACGTTTTCCTTTCCCAACGCCGTGGCAGCCAACACCACAACCACAGCCGAATCGATACCGCCGCTCAATCCTATAACCGCTTTCTTAATTCCGCTCTTAGCCCAGTAATCTCTGATACCCAACACGCACGCATTGAAAATTCTTTCTTCGTAACACTGTTGTATTGGCTTGATATTTTTGTTTAACACTGACAAATCAATATCACACACCGCTTCACTAAATTCCGATACCCGTAAAATAATATCCCCATTACGGTTCAAAACGAACGAGCCGCCTTGAAAAACAAAGTTGCCCTCCACACCGATACGAGACACAAAGACTATATTTGCTTTCAATCGCCTTGCATAATTGCCAAGTTCCCTTTCAATATCGTTGTCGTAATCCTTATCAAAAAGATTGTTATGCACCAAAATCAACGTATCGACTTCAATTCCTCGTTTGGCGAAGTTCAAAACATCTTCATAGAAGCCGAATGCAATTTTCTTACCCTCATATTTCAAAACCTCTATGCCGTTACCTATGGAATAATTCCGGTCAAAACGTCCGAGATTTCTTTTTGTTGCCAATGCCTTGACTTCTCCTTTATCAACGAAGACCAAAGAATTATATAATAGGTCTTCGCTCTTTGCTATTGTTCCCACGATAAACGATTTTCCGCTCTTACAGAGTTCATCACCGGCCATAGATGTTTGTTGATAGATGTCCGTATAAATATTTCTGTTGTACAACGGACTGCCGGTAAGCGACAATTCCCCAAAGATATTGAGAGTATCTTCGCCGCTGCTTTGCAATATGGAATTTATCTTCTCTTTATTGCCATTGATATTGGCGGCTTTTGTGTTGATTTGACAAATATTTATTTTCATTGCACTGATAATGATGCCTTGATTTGTGTTGCAAAGTTACAAATAATTTGTTTCTTGGCATATAAACTTGAATGAAAATATATCTAAATATATCTTAAACTACCGCTTAGGTGTAATACAATAGAAATATTTTTATGACTAAATAATCAAAATGATTAAACCCCAAAAGAATTTTTAATCAACATTAATTTATTTTACTTCCCACGCATTATTGTATTTTGAGTTTAGCACAGAATTGTTACATACAGCAAAAACAAATGGAAGACCTACATAACGCAGGTCTTCCAAGATAGTTAATTTAATTTGTTTTGTATATAAGCCCGTGCCAATTAATAACCTTTTGTTTATCTTTGACAGAGTATGTTATTTCATCAGATTGTTTATTTTCTGTATTCACAAAAATAATGGTACCATTATTTTTGCCATTTTTTTTGACCGAAATATCATTTGATATTAGTTGTTCTTTTCCGTCATGAATCATAGAAATTTTGGTATCTGATATTATAATTTGCTTTGGAAACATCTCAAAAATTTCTTCGGATTGTGCGGAATCGGACAACATCATCAACATTATAGGATTATCTTCTATTAAATTAGAAATCAATTCTTCAATATTGGATTCCGATTGATTGTAATAATATTTTCCCGAAATATCCTGCGAGTGGCATAACAATGTTACGAACGAAAACCCGATTACTAAAAATATTCCTTTTGTGTTCATAATAAAACTTATTATTCAATTAATTTTTCTTTGTATTCAATTATATGTAATAATCAATATAATATTAATATTAAAATGCCGCTCAATAGAATTTATCGGAGACGGCTTAAATGAGGATGCATTTATTCTTCCCGATGAGCCAAATATATTCAGAAGAATACATTTGAAAAGTTTCGTATATATTGGATATTCTTTTCATTTTCTTTTAATTGAGATTTTACGCTCCGAAATTACAACCTTTTTTCTGAATACCAAAATTTTTTATGAAAAAAATGATTATATCATTAAAAATTTCTGCTACCAATTCTTGACCAAGACAAAAGGAATGCAAACCTTTTTGATAATATTGACCAGAGATTGGCAAGCGATATAGCCGCTTTTTTGTTTTCTTGCCTTAGATTTATGTATGAAGATGTGGATTTTGAAGGCTTTTAATTGAAGTTAGTATCTAAAATAGTGAAGTTATTGTCTAAATCAGTGCAACTCTCGTCTAAATCAGTGGAAAACGTGATTCAACTTTGCGATAAGTTGAGGGTGAAGTTTGCGATAAGTTGAACCACAACTTTGCGATAAGTTGAATCACGTTTTCCACTGATTTAGACGAAAAGTAAAGTGATTTAGACGAGAACTTGCGTGATTTGTACCAAAACTTCAAGCGAACAGACATAAACTTGGGCGAAATAAACGGCGTTATTGCGTCTGACCGATGCCGATATAAGGAAAATTTGCTATTCATCAGCTTTGAACAATGATTATTAGAAGATTTTTTTATAAATTTGCAACCCTAAATTAAAACGATATGAAAAGACGAGTTATAATTATTGTTTGTGCGGTGTTGTGTGTTATGCCGTTAAGCGGGCTTTTGGCACAGGGAGGTATGTGGTTGCCAATGCTTTTGGAGAAAAATCAAAAAGATATGCAGTCCAAAGGCTGTAAAATATCTGCAAAGGACATATATGATGCCAATAATGCTTCGATAAAAGATGCGGTTATGTTGTTTGGTTCAGGTTGTACGGGCGAGTTCGTGAGTGGCGAAGGGCTTGTATTCACCAATCATCATTGCGGATACGGACAGATTGTGGCACATTCGACGGTTGAACATGATTATTTGACAAATGGTTTTGCGGCTTACTCAAAGCAAGAGGAATTGCCTTGCCCGGGATTGACGGTTACTTTGTTGCAATATATGAAAGATGTAACCGCTGAGGTGTTGAAAGGCGTGAGTAAAAATATCTCGGAAAAGCAAAGAGAAAGCATCGTTGAGCAGAATATAAAGGATATTGTGGATAAGGTTACAAAGGGTACTAACCTGTCGGCGTATGTTAAGCCTATATATTACGGCAATCAATATATATTGTATGTAAATAAGATTTATAAAGATGTTCGTTTGGTGGCAGCACCGCCAAGTAATATCGGTAAATTCGGAGGCGACACCGACAACTGGATGTGGCCGAGACACACGGGAGATTTTTCGGTATTTCGTGTTTATGCAGACAGCAACAATGAGCCGGCTGAGTATTCCAAAGATAATAAGCCCTACACACCGAAGAAGTTTTTGAAGATTTCATTGAAAGATAAGCAGGAGGGTGATTTTACTTTTGTTATGGGTTATCCGGGTACGACCAAACAGTTTTTGACTTCGTATGCTGTTGAGGATATTCAGAATATTGAAGACCCGGCTCGTATCAAACTAAGAACGGAAATCCTTAACATATACAAAGCAGCCCAAGAGGAATCACCGGCTAAGCGTTTGCGTTACGCATCTGAGGTGGCTTCTATTGCAAATGGCTGGAAGAAATGGCAAGGAGAGGTTAAAGGGTTAAAGTTTTTGAATGCTGTTGAAAGAAAGCGGCAGCAAGAAGTGGGAAATCCGTTGATGCCACAGTTTAAGCAAGTGTATGATGCCAATCGTAAGTACAAAATGGAAAATCTTTACATCGGCGAAGCTGTTTTGTCAAGCGATATGATGATTAACGCAAGGCGTTTGTTGAGATTGATAGACCTTTCTAAGGATAATTCAATAAGTGAAGAAGTGCTTTCAAATCAAGCAAAGAGTTTGGCAAAGTCCTTGCAAGAATATTACGATAATGATTTTACTTCTCATCGCTCGGTGGATAGTTTGGTATTCGTTCGCACTATGAAAATCTTCTATGATGATTTTGCAAAAGATAACTATGTATTTTTAAGAGACAGAATGAATAAGATTTCTGCACAGGATTACTTTGCAATGGTGTATAAGAAAACCATATTGAACAATCCTGAAAAAATTGTTAAGGTCTTGAACAATTATAAGCGTAAGGATTACAAGGAACTTGTCAATGACGTTGCAATAGAGTTGCTCTCACCGATTATGGGTCAGTATATCAACGAGACATCTAAACATTTGAGAGAAAACAATGCAAAACTTGACAGTCTTTATAGAATATACACGGCAGATTATTTGGCTAAATTCAACTCTTCAAGAAAGAGCGAAGATGTGTCGATGAATGACGGAGTATTTCCTGATGCCAACTTGACACTAAGAGTAACGTATGGCAATATCGCACCTTTCAAGCCTAAGGACGGAGTAACGTATCGCCATTACACAACTATTGCGGGTATAATGGGAAAAGAAGATCCTAATGTTTATGATTATGTTGTTGAACAGAAACTAAAAGATATTTATTATAATAATGATATGGCTCCTTATGGTGATAGGGTGGCTTTCATTGCAACCAACCACACCACAGGCGGCAATTCCGGTTCTCCTGTTATGGATGCAGAGGGCAATTTGATAGGTTTGAACTTTGACCGCAATTGGGAAGGAACTATGTCGGATATTCTTTACGATAAAGATCTTTGTAGAAACATAACATTGGATATACGTTACTGTCTATTGATAATAGATAAGTATTTGGGAGCGAAAAATCTTATTGACGAATTGGAAATTATTAAATAAAGATACGAAATGAAAATCTCATATAATTGGCTCAAACAATATGTGCCTACAACTCATAATGCACAAGAGGTAGCAGACCTTTTGACCTTTTCAGGTTTGGAAGTAGAAGGATTGGAAAAGATAGAATCCATTAAAGGTGGATTGGAGAAATATGTAATAGGTAAGGTTTTGACTTGTGTTGCTCATCCGAACAGCGACCATTTGCATATAACGACTGTTGATGTTGGTGGGGCGGAGCCATTGCATATTGTCTGCGGCGCACCTAATGTGGCAGCAGGTCAAATTGTGGTTGTTGCAACAATCGGAGCAAAGGTGTATGACGGTGATGAGTGCTTTGAGATAAAGAAATCAAAACTAAGAGGCGAGCCTTCCGAAGGTATGATTTGTTCGGAAAAGGAATTGCAGTTAAGCGACAATCACGAGGGTATTATGGTCTTGAATGACGGAATACCGGGTACGCCTGCAAAAGAATATTTCCATTTGGAGGAAGATACAATATTGGAAATAGGTCTTACGGCTAACCGTTCGGATGCTACCTCTCATATAGGAGTGGGCAGAGATTTGGTGGCAATACTCGCTTCTCAAAGAAATGAGAAAGTAGATTTAATTGTGCCGAGTGTTGAAGAGTTCAAAGTAGATAACAATTCAAAGCCTGTAACGATAAATATAGACGAAAGTCTTTGCGGTAGATACTCCGGTGTAACGATTTCAAACGTTGAGGTTAAAGAATCTCCGAAATGGTTAAAAGAACGTTTGGACGCAGTTGGTATAAGGTCAATAAATAATGTTGTGGATATAACGAACTTCGTTTTAATGGAGGTGGGTCAGCCTTTACACGCTTTTGATTTGGATAAAGTTCAGGGTAATGAAATCAATGTAAAGACTATGCCCGAAGGAACTAAGTTCGTAACATTGGATGGCGTTGAAAGAAAACTTAACGGCAAAGAGGCTATGGTTTGCAATGCCAAAGAGCCTATGTGTTTGGGCGGTATATTCGGTGGCGAAGATTCGGGCGTTACAATGCAAACTAAGAACATATTCTTGGAGAGTGCTTATTTCAACCCTGTTGTTATCCGCAAAGGTGCAAAATATCATGGTTTGAGTACCGATGCTTCGTTCCGCTACGAAAGAGGTGCAGACCCTAATATCACTGTTTATGCTTTGAAACGTGCTGCAATGTTGATTAAAGAACTTGCAGGAGGAGAGATAAGTTGCGAGATTAATGATGTTTATCCGAAAGTTATCGAAAGGGCTTGCATAGATTTGTCTTTTGATTATTTAGATTCATTGATTGGAAAAATTATCGAAAGAAACAAAATCAAAGATATTCTTGAAGGCTTAAACATCGAGGTCAAAGATATTGACGATAAACACCTTATCGCTCTTGTTCCGACCAATAAAGTAGATGTTACCCGCCCTTGCGATTTGGCAGAAGAGATTTTACGTATCTATGGCTATAACAATATTGATTTCCCATACAATGTTAAATCTTCTTTGTCTTACAATCCAAAGCCTGACAAGGAGAAAATACAATATACCATTACTTCTTTCTTGGCTGCAAACGGATTTAACGAAACGATGAACAATTCATTGAGTGTTGGTGCTTATTACGAAAACAATGAGGACTACCCTGCTGAAAAAAGCGTCAAGATTCTCAATGCTCTTTCGAGCGATTTGAATGTTATGCGTCAGACTTTATTGTATAGTGGTTTGGAAGTATTGGCATTTAACTTAAACAGAAACGTAAGCAACCTTAAAACATTTGAGTTCGGCAACTGCTACCAAAAGAATATAGGAGCACCCGATAATTTGAACGTCGAAAAACGTTTCAAAGAAGAGAAACACTTGTCGTTATTTGTTACCGGAAAATTGTCTAACGATTCTTGGCAAGGTAAAGCACAGAATGCAGATTTCTTTTATTTGAAAAATATCGTGTTCAATGTGCTTCAACGTTTGCGAATAAATATAAACAATATCGAACAAAAGGATTGCGAAGCCAAGTACCTATCGCAAGGTTTGTCGCTTGTTAATAAAGAAAGCAAGAAAGTTATTGCCGAGTTGGGTAGCGTTAATAATGATTTGAAAAAACGCTTTGACATCAAACAAGATGTGTTCTACGCCGATTTGAATTGGGACGCTATCATAAAGATTATGCCTAAAAAAGAAGTACAATATGCAAATATTTCTAAATTCCCTGCTGTCAAAAGAGATTTGGCGTTAGTTGTGGATAAGGATACTTCGTTTGCAAGCATAGAACAGATTGTTAAGGATTGCGACAAGAAACTTATCAAATCCGTTACTTTGTTTGACGAATACACCAAGTTACAAGAAGCCGACAAGAAGCAATATGCGATAAGCATCATCTTACAAGATGAAGAAAAGACGCTTAACGCAAAACAAATAGAGGCTGTTACCGATAAGGTTGTTAAGACTTTGGAAGACAAAATCGGTGCTAAATTAAGATAACAACGTGAAAAGTTTTCTGCATTACGACATAAAGATTTTGATGGCTTTGTTGCAATCGCTTAAAGGGGACAAGAAATTCTTTAAGTACTTGCTTAATAATGGTTATCCCGAACTTGCGGCTTGGAGTAATGTTGTCCGCGGCGATGAGCAGGCATTGCATTGGTTGTTTGATAATGGTTTTGCTCCGATAGCGATAGTAACCATTGCCGTTGATGGGCACGCCGATGCTCAGAAGTGGATAAACGACACTAAGGACGATTTCCTTATATACTTTACGGCTGCGTGCAAAAAGGATAACGACGGCATTAAATGGTTGCAGAGTAAAGACCTTGACATCTTTGTCCTTATTGCCAAGGAAGTCCAGGCTATTCAAGATATGCAAGCCAAAGACCGAGATTGGAGTATTTACAGAAAACGTTAAACGACTTTCAATAAGTGTTTGAAATCTTTAAGCAAGCCTTTGAAACGCTTAATAAAATGTCTAAATAGTTGAGGTTAGCGTCTAAAACACTCAGCAAAGCGTATGAAAATGGTCGTTCTTAAACTCCAAATGACCATTTTCATAAACGTTGTTAAGCGTTTAATGCATTTACATAAGCGTTTTAAATGTTTAGATAAAGATTTTAGGAGATTAGTGAAACGGATTTACTAATCATTAACACTAATTTCTTAATGTGAGACACTAATTTAATGGTGTTAATGATTATGTTCTTGTTTTGTGAAAAGCGGTTCTATCTTTCTTGAAGCATTCTTTTTATATCCATCTTATAGGCAATGGCAAGATACAGGACAATAAGTATTGTACCAACCAAAATATTGACAAATGTGCCTAAATCAAAACAATGTAACACTTCGCTGAATGCGTATAGCACCAACGCAAGGAGAATATACATCAAACAACGTTTGATATTATATTTGACAGGATAATAATGCTGCCCGACAAAATAACATATCAAGGCTATTGCAACGTAACATACCAACGTTGTGATTGCGGCACCCATATATGACATATTGGGAACCAATAAATAATTACCCGCTAAGGTTATCACAGCACCTATAACGGCTATGATAGCACCCCATTTGGTTTTGTCAGTAACTTTGTACCAAATGCTCAGGTTATAATAAATTCCGAGAAATATATTCGCCATCAAAAGGATTGGTACAACAGCAAGCCCGACTCGATATTCCCTGCCCATGAAATATTGAAAAATATCGATGTAACACATCACCACAAGGAAAATAAGGCTTAAAAACATTACGAACGCTGTCATCACCGAAGAATAACTTCGTTTTGCATCGTTCTTTTTCATCTTGGAGAAAAAGAATGGTTCTGCGGCAAATTTGAATGCTTGTATGAATAAAGAGATTACAATAGAGAGTTTGTAGCAAGCACCATAGATGCCAATTTGTGACATCTTCCACGCAGAGTTTTGTGACGTGTCTATATCTGTTGGCACATTGACTATATGTTTCAGTGCTATTCGGTCAAAAGTTTCATTAATCATTCCTGCCAAACCTCCAATCATAACAGGAAATCCGTATGTAAGCATTTTTTTGAGTAATTTGAAATCGAAATC
Source organism: uncultured Bacteroidales bacterium (assembly GCA_900315335.1). Lineage (GTDB taxonomy): Bacteria > Bacteroidota > Bacteroidia > Bacteroidales > P3 > Scybalousia_A. Next base: position 9,545 of record OMYR01000012.1, on the reverse strand, counting down.
AAATCGAAATGTCTTGTATTCGGGCAGTAGTAAGAGAAATGAAATGGCAGAAGCGAAGAAATTTGATAAGAATATGTAAAATACCAAGTCGTCAGAGCGGAACCAAGAGGCTATAAAACTTGGCGAGTAGTGTTTCAAAAGAAATGGACACAGAGCAATGAAAAACAAATTGAACAATATGTTTGAGAAAATGTCTATTGTCTTTATCATTGCGAAGCGTTTGGCTTTGTTTTCTCTTCTAAGCAAAGCGTAAGGTATGGCACGCAAAGTGTCTAATGCCAAGATAAGAAGAAATAAAACAATATAATCCTTATGATTGTCGTATTCCAAAGCGGAGGTTATGGGGTTAAGGCATACAAAAGTGATAATCAAGAACAGGGTTGAGGAACAGAAAAGAGAAAGCATAGCGGTGTTGAACACTTTGCCCTTGTCGTAGTCTTGGGAAAAGCGGAAGAAAGCCGTTTCCATACCATAGGTAAGAATAATCATTAAAAACGAAACGTAGGCATATAGTTCCGAAACCATACCGTACGCAGACGCAGCAATATTGTAAGTATATAAAGGTACGAGAAAGTAATTCAAAAATCTGCCTACAATTGTCGGGATACCATAAACAGCCGTTTGTCCCGCAAGTTTTTTAATGTCGCTCATCGTTTGATTATTCTTTTTATGGAAATGTTAATCGTTAGTCTTGGTTTTACAAGTCTTGTTATTATGAAAAGATTCCAATTTGTTGAATAGATATTTGTAAATAAAATATATGACTACGCCAATGGTAATACCAAGCAATGCCCCGCACAACACATCTCCCGGATAATGGTAGCCGCAATACACCCTTGAATAGCCCGTCAAAACTCCCCAAGCGATAATTAAAGAAGAGAAAATCGTTGCTTTATGTTTTCGCATAATAAGAAACATTACCGTGATTATAGAAAAGGTATTCGCCGCATGTGAAGACACAAAGCCGTACAATCCTCCTTTGTTGTCGTATATTAGATAAGAAAAGTGTTTGAGTTTAACTGTTATTGCATCGATTAAAGCGTGGGAAGGGCGAAGCCTGCAAAACACATCTTTGAAACACATTACCGAAATTCTGTCGGCTAACAGAAAGCAAAGACCTATAACCAAAACATACAAGTACCAATACTTAAAATTGTTCTTAAACATCACGTAAATAGTTATTAAAACTACTGCAATGGCTATGGTGATGTGTGCAGATAAAATACTAAAAAACCAATCGCCAAAACCACTTCGGCAATGGTTTATTAGTCTAAATAAATTTGTATCAAAATCAAGTATTTGGTCTAACATAAACAAGAGTGTTTTTAGAGCAGCTCCTTTCGGTTAATTGGACGTCTCAATTATTGCTTTATATATCGAATCTTTCAATTCTGTTATGCCTTTGTTTGCAACGGCAGAAATGAAAAACAACGGGCAATCCACATGTATTGTTTCTTTCAGTTCGCTTATCATTTGGTCGTCCATCATATCGCATTTGGTAATGGCAAGAATCCTGTCTTTATGCAACAGTTCGGGATTATATTCGTGCAATTCGTTTAGTAAGATATTGTATTCTTCGTTAATATCCTTGTCGGTGTCGCAAGGAATCATAAACAAAAGAATACTGTTTCTTTCGATATGTCGTAAAAATCTTAGACCTAATCCTCTGCCTTCGGCTGCCCCTTCAATGATGCCGGGAATATCAGCCATAACAAATGATTTTTCATCACGATACTTGACGATACCAAGATTAGGGACTAATGTCGTGAATGGATAGTTTGCAATTTCGGGTTTTGCTGCCGATACAACGCTTAACAATGTTGATTTGCCGGCATTAGGGAATCCCACAAGACCAACATCCGCCAAAACCTTCAATTCAATAATTATCCACTTTTCAACACCTTCTTCGCCGGGTTGGGCAAAGCGTGGAGTACGATTAGTTGAAGATTTGAAAAAATCATTACCCTTTCCGCCGCGTCCTCCTGAAAATAGGATTTTTTCTTCACCGTCTTTTGTTATTTCCAATAACTGTTCGCCAGTTTCAGCATCTTTGACAACGCAACCAAGCGGCACTTCTATTATTTTATCATCACCATTTGCACCATGTCTAAGGTTTTGACCGCCAGGTTCTCCGTCTTTGGCGATAACATGCTTGGTGTATTTCAAATGCAAAAGAGTCCATAATTGAGCATTACCCCTTAATATCACATGACCACCTCTTCCACCGTCTCCACCATCGGGTCCTCCCTTAAATTCTTTGGCAGCGTGTAGCAGATGCATACAACCTGCGCCACCTTTACCGCTGCGGCAATAAATCTTTACGTAATCAACGAAATTACTTGTCATTATATGAAAATTTTTGCAAAAGTACTAAAAAAATTGTTTAATAGATGTGGAGTGGCTGTAAAATCAGCTGAAAACAAATGTGGCTTGTCTGAAATCTTACAAACAAGCCACAAAGATTTATAAAACAATTTTTGATTAAAGTTTTTTCAAAATGTCTATAAGTTTAACGGAAATTTCTTCGGGTGTTCCGTGTTCGCCGTCAATAGATATGTAACTGTTTTTCTTTTTATAGTAATCTGCAACGGCTGCTGTTTTAGCGTCATATTGATTAAAACGCTCGCGAATTGTTGTCTCGTTATCGTCTTTTCTGCCTTCGATTTCGGCACGTTTCAACAATCTTTGCATCAAAACATCTTTATTAACTTCCAGCTCCACAACTTTGGCTTCGCCTCTGTTAAGGGTTTTAAGGATTTCGTCTAAGGCTTCGGCTTGTTTTACCGTGCGAGGGAAACCGTCCAAAAGCAAATCTTTTGAATTGTTCTCGCTTATGAAAGATTTAATCATTCCAACGATTATCTCGTCTGAAACCAATTCTCCACGATTGATGATTTGTTCTGCTTGTTTACCAAGTTCGCTGCCTTTTTTGATTTCTGCTCTAAGTATTTCCCCTGTTGAAATGTAAGCGAAGTCAAATTTTTCTCTAATGATTGCACTTTGGGTTCCTTTGCCTGCACCCGGAGCACCGAATAAAATTACGTTTCTCATTTGATTTTATGTGTTTTAGTTGTTTGCAACAAAATTAAAATAAATAATACTTAACTCTCAATTAGTTCGGATTGCAAAATTAAGAATTTATATTCATTTGAGATAATTTTTGAACGTTTATATTTGTTTTTTCGTTATAAATTAAATAATTGGTGTTGTTTTACCGATATTTGAATTAATTTTTGTAATTTTGCAGCATTAAAGGAAAAAAGGATATGGAAAAAGCGAAAATCTTGTACGTATCTCAGGAAATATATCCCTATATGCTTTCCACACCAATGGCAGATTTTGGCAGATATATGCCGCAATATGCTTTTGAACAAGGTAAGGAGGTGCGTATATTTATGCCGAGATTTGGTAATATCAATGAAAGAAAAAATCAATTGCACGAAGTTATAAGATTGTCTGGACTGAACATCATAATAGATGATACAGACCACCCACTTATCATCAAGGTGGCATCTATTCCTACGGTCAGAATGCAGATATATTTTATAGATAATGAAGATTTCTTTACGATAAAAGCTGATGTCAAAGATGCTAAAGGTAAATTCCTTACAAATAATGATGAAAGAAGCATATTCTTTGCTCGCGGCGTGCTTGAAACGGTAAAGAAACTATCATGGAGACCTTCGTTGATTCATTGCAATGGCTGGTTCTCTATGATGTTGCCATTTTTCGTAAAACGTACAGATGAATACAAGAATAATCCATATTTTTCTTCTTCAAAGATTGTTGTAACCCTTATGGGAGAACCTTTCACCGATATGTTGGACGTTAATCTGATGAGAAAGATTAAACGTGAAAGCGAAGGAGGAACTCAAAAAGATTGGAAGTTTTATAAAGAGCCTACTTACGAAAATATTATGAAAGCAGCCATATCATACGCTGACGGCGTGGTTGTAGGACAGGAAAAAGTAAGTAAGGAACTAATAGAATTTGCAAAAGAAAACAAAAAAACAATAGTACCTTTCAAAGCAGACAAAAAAGAATTTTATAAATCTATTAACGATTATTATGACTCCATTATCGAAATTGAGGAAGATTAATGCACTAATCGTTTCATTAGTGTGTGTATTTATTTTTGCTTCTTGTGTCAATGAAGACAATCAATTAGGATTAGATTTGGTAAAAACAAGTGGCGGTATGGATATTTTGCAAGCTCCTGACGGGATTGTAAGACTGAATAGTGCCGTGTTTAAGACCGATTCTTTGGAAACAGCCCAAAATGACAATTTTGTATTAGGTTCTTACAAGGATAGTCAATTCGGAGAAATAAGAACATCAATCTATACTTCTCTTGGATTAGAGGATAACAGTGGCTTTGATTTTGCTAATATAGGCGAGATAGATTCTGCCGTTTTGTGTTTAGCCTATTCACAGCTGGGTTCTTTTAGAAAAGATACTGCAATCAAGACAGACAATATGACAATAACCGTTAGTATGTTGAAAGAAGAGATAGACTCAACAAAGAAATATGCTTTTGACAATATACCAACTGATATTGAGATATTCTCTGGTGTCGTTTTGTCTGACCCATTGCACGGAGTAGTGCTTCAAGGCGATACATCGGAAAGAGTTCCTCATTTGAGAATGACATTGAAAAGCGATTTCGTTGATAAATTACAAAAAGGAACGTATGAAAACCAAAGTGATTTCACAAATGATTTCAAAGGCATAAAGATAAGTGCTAAAAGTTCCAATGATTCTTATTTAGCGGGAGTAAATATGAAATCCGACAATTCAGGAATTTTTGTATATTATCATGATAATGCCGGCAACAGAGGTACATATATGATTAACTTCACACAAAACGGAAGACGTTTTATGCACGTAGATAAAAATTATACTGGTTCTTCGTTGGCGGCTTTAGGAAACGCTTCTGCAAACGATACTTTGAAAACTCAGACGTATATTTATTTGGCAACAATGGGTGTTGCCGAGGCAACTATTAATCTAATGGATTTGGAAAAATGGTATAGTCAAGACAGTGTTAAAGGAGCGGCGTTGAACCGTGCTGAATTGATACTTCCGGTTGCTGATATAAATACAGCCACTTATCTATTCCCGAAGCGTATAAATACTTTTAGAAAGCAGGGCGATAAATACTATTATTTAGATGATGAATTAGCAGGCAAGAATTGGTTGGGTAATACTTACGATGCCTCAATAAACGCTTATAGATTGGATGTAACAAGTTATTTGCAAAGTTATCTGAAAGGTACTTATGAAGATTGTATCATTTATTTGGTTCCCGACGGCAGAATTTCCTCAGGAGCAAGAGTTGTATTGAATGGAATGGAATCTTCCAACCCTCCAAAACTTAATATCATCTATTCTCACCCTGCGACAGATTAATAAAACCATACCTTTACGGTTATTTCTAAATTTTAATATCGAAATGAAAAACAAATCATTTGCATTCATATTATCCTTGTTTGTGCTTAGTTGTATTTATGCACAAAACGAGGATACCGTTACTTTCAAAGAATATTATGCAAGCGGTAAAGTGGCAACGCAAGGCTTCAAAAACAAAAAAAATATCAAAGTCGGCGATTGGGTTTGGTATTATGAAAACGGCGAAGTGCTTTCAAAAGGAAAGTATGATGATAAAGGCTGGAAAGTTGGCATTTGGCAGTGGTTTTATAGTAATGGAGATTTGAAAAAACAGGAAGTTCTTACTGGCGATGGTGAAAATAAAGCCTATTATGATAATAAACAACTTTACTTTGAGTGTAAAGTTATCGACGGCAAAAGACAAGGCGATTATAAAGAGTATCATAAAAACGGTAAAGTCAAGATGCAAGGATTTTATAAGGATAACGAACTTGACGGCGATTGCAAATGGTGGTACTCCAACTCCAATCCCGAAATGGAAGGTACTTTGAAAAACGGCAAACGCAATGGTCATTGGATTTATTATTATAGAGACAACGGCAATAAGAATAGTGAAGGAAATTTTGTTAATGATTTGGAAGAAGGTCGTTGGGTTTATTATTACGAGACCAAAGAAAAATGGCGTGAAGGCGAATATATTCACGGCAGGCGTGAAGGTCTTTGGAAGACTTATTATGAAAACGGTCGTATCTTGCATCAAGGCTCATACGTCGGCGGCAAAGAAGAAGGCGTTTGGATTTCTTATTTTTCCAATGGCGAAATACAGATGCGTGGTAAGTTTTCTAACGGAAATATGGACGGCAAATGGGAGATGTTCAACGCTGACGGCTCTCACAAAACCGATGTTACTTACTCCGACGGCTTAAAAAATGGCACCGAGACATTGTATGACGAAAACGGAAATATGTACCAAAAAGCAGATTACAAAGACGGTGTTTTGAATGGCAGATGGGAAAAATATTTTATGGGTAAATTGGTTGAGAAAGGCACATACAAAGACGGTAACAAGACCGGAAAATGGGCTTTCTATGACGAAAGAGGCAAGGAAATAGAAAGTAGAGAATTTTAAGTCTTATTTCACTAAATTTTTATTAAAAAAAACAAGGGCAGTTATTGATATGGCGTAAGCAGTTTTTGATATTGCAAAAACAATAATTGACGCTAAAAAAATAATAAGTGATATTAAAAAATTAGTGTTTAACATTAGTAAATTAGTATTAAACATTAGCGAAATAGTGTTAAACATCAGTAAAACGATTAGTCTAATTATTTTTTTGTTTGGTTTCAAAGATGTATTTTCTTCCAAATTGCTTTTATTAGAATCAACTTTACTGATTTTTTGCAGGCATAACCGAAAGAATTTTATAAACAAGAATAAATAGAATAGCATAGCAATGAAAGAATTTTTTAATCTTCTTGGTTGGAAAGAATTGATAGCAATATTTTTGGCACTTATCATCATTCGTATAAGTATCATCATTCCTTTTTATGCACAATGGAATTTGCCACCTGCAATAACTTGGGAAGGTTTCTTAATGTTTGCTTTCGGTTTATGTTTTTTAATGGCAGGCAATAATGTGTTGGTAAAATTTTGTGATGAGAAACAAAAAGTTTTGCGGCAAGAGACAACGAACAAATTAGGTTTTGAAATAAAAAATTTTCCCGATTTAGTGCGTTTGAGAGGTGTTTGGGTTGTGCTTTGGGCTGTTGGCATTATCGCTTGCGGAAGTTCTTTTGTTATGACAAAGTACAATTATTTTTATATCATTACAGGGCTTTTGTTTGTCGCTTTGGGCTATTCGTATGCCACAAGTTTGAGACATAAATTCCTTAGTGGAAACATTGCATTGTCGTTTATGTATGCTTTGGTCGTACTTTCGCAAATCCCACACGACTGGGATTTTGTTGTGCCGTATAGTTACGAATTTCCGAACCCAATGGCGATTAGTTGGGTGGATATCCTTTATGTGTTTATCTTTATTGCCGTTTTGGTATTTATGCTTACGATGATTAAAGACATTACCGGCGATATGACCAATATGGAGGACGATAAGAAGATGAATTATCATACTTTTGGTGTCAGACTTGGAGAGAAAAATTCTAAGATTGCTTTGCAGGTAATGAGCATTGTGTTTATCGTCTTGGCTGCTCTGTTCCTTTGTATTCATAGCGACAAAATGGAGTTTATACATACTCTTACTTTGGCGGTCATTGTTATCGGTCCGATGATATACTATATGGTTATGTTGGCAAAAGCGAAAAAGCAGACGGATTATAATGATTTGCATGTGTTCTTGGGAATGATTATGATTTCGTTGATTTTTTTGATGTTCTATTGTAAATATTTGTTTATTTTTGATTTCAGTGGAAGTATTAAATAAAAAAATATTGCTCAATAGCCATTCGCCAAGAAGAAGACAAATCTTGCAACAAATGGGCTTTGATGTTACGGTGGTAACATGTGAGTGTGAAGAAACATACCCAAAGAATTTGTCGGCAAGTGAGGTCGCTATGTTTTTGTCTCAAAAGAAAGCAGCGGCGTTTAATGGCGAAATACACGATAATGAAATACTTATTTCTGCCGATACCATTGTTGTTTTGAAAGATAAAATACTTGGCAAGCCAAAGGATAGGAACGATGCCGAGAGTATTTTGAACGATTTATCAAATCAAGAACATAAAGTTATCACCGGTTGTTGTATAAGGACGGCAGAGAAGAATATTGTTTTTTGCGAACAGACAATAGTAAAGTTCGCACCTTTGAGCAGCGCAGAGATTAATTATTATATTGAACAATATTCTCCTTTTGATAAAGCGGGTGCTTATGGTGTTCAGGAGTGGATTGGTATGATTGGCATCGAAAGATTGCAAGGCGATTATTACAATGTTATGGGGCTTCCCGCTCATAGATTGTGGAAAGAGTTAAAAGAGATTTAGCATTTCTTGTGCCCGAGAAAGTTGGGTGTGTATCGGTTGTCGGAACGTGTGATAGAAATGATTTTTAGAAACGTTTTAATATGGTAGATTTATATCAGTTGGCAGTAGCACGAATAAAGGGTTTGGGAAATCGTGCAGTTCAAACGATAATTTCCAATCTTGATTCGCCGAAAGCATTGTTTGAATTAGGCGAAAAAGACTTGCGTTTTATTCTTGGGACAAAGGAGCAAGCGATACAAGATATTCTCTCCAAAAGTATGTTTGATAAGTGTGAGAAAGAATTGGAATTTATGCAGAAATACAATATCAATTCTTATTTTTACACTGATGAAGGTTATCCGAACAGATTAAAACAAATTAATGATAAGCCTATTTGTCTTTTTGTTCAAGGTGATGTTAATTTTGAATACACTCGTATGGCCGCTGTTGTGGGTTCGAGAAAATATTCCGATTATGGCAAAGATGTAACCGAGCAAGTGGTGGAGCAATTACACAAACTTGGAGTTTATGTTGTGAGCGGCTTGGCGTATGGTATAGATTCGATAGCCCATACTTACAGTTTGAACAAATCTTTGCCGACAATAGCCGTTATGGCAACAGGTTTGGATACCATATATCCAAGAGAGCATAAAGAACTTGCCGAGAGAATTTTGCAGTCGCAAGGTTGTGCAATAGTTACTGAATACTTTACAGGGACATCTCCATTAAGATTTAATTTTCCTGCAAGAAACCGTATCATAGCAGGCTTGGTTGATGTGGTGATAGTTGTTGAGGCTTCCAAGACAGGTGGAGCGTTATTGACAGCAAAACTTGCCAATGATTACAATAGAGAAGTTATTGCTGTTCCGGGTAGAATTGACGACAAAAATTCAGAAGGCTGCAATTTCCTTATAAATAGTAACCGAGCGCATATAATGTCCAATCTTTCAGTTATTGGAAACGTTATGGCGTGGAATGAACACAATACTACACCGTCTTTATTCAAGGAAACAAAAGAAGACAGAGGAATAAATCTTAGGGGTTTGGAAAAAAAGATATATTATACTCTTAAAGATAAGGGCGAAATGGATATAGACCTTAATTCCGCAACACTATTACAAATATAACTTTTTAAGTACCTGAGCAACAAAAAGTTGCTCAGGATTTTGCCATGTCAGATT
>OMYR01000023.1 GCA_900315335.1 uncultured Bacteroidales bacterium | reverse complement strand
GACGATGTAAATGTATCTGACGGTGTTGAGACAATAACAATCAATAGCGAAAGATACGCAAGCGGCGTATATTACGTAAGAGTAATGGGCGAGAGTATCAACAAAACAACTACATTGATTAAGAAATAATCAAACGGAGTTTTCAATTTTTCAAAGGGTGGAGTTATTAAAACTCCACCCTTTTTATTTATATAAACTACGTTGGATTATAAATTAACGTGAGACACTAACTAATTTTGTAATAAGTACATTACCATTCTTTTAATGTATTTCGAGCCAGTTGTCGCCCCAACCCATTTCGACTAATATTGGGACATTTTCAAGTGGTAATGCCGTTTCCATAGTTGTTTTAACCAATTGTTTCATATCATCTAACTCGTCTTTGAGAACATCAAAAATCAATTCGTCGTGGATTTGCAATATCATCTTGCTTTTCAATCCTGCTGCCTTGATATTTTCGTATACCTTGACCATTGCAACCTTTATCATATCTGCACCCGTGCCTTGAATGGTCATATTGACGGCATTTCTCTCGTCAAAGCTCCTTAGCGTTGCATTTTGAGAATTTATATTATTCAAATATCTGCGTCTGCCAAGTAATGTTTTAGCATATTCGTTAGCTTTGGCGAAATTTATCTTATCTTGAATAAACTGAGCAATCTTTGGAAACGATTCAAAATATTGATTAATCAAATTCTGGGCTTCCGACCTCTTTATGCCCAAACCTTGCGACAATCCAAAAGAACTTATTCCGTAAATAATTCCGAAATTAACGCTTTTGGCAGCACCACGCATCTGCTTGGTAACCTCTTCCAACGGCACATTATATATCTTTGCCGCTGTTGCCTTATGTATATCGTGATTAAGAGCAAACTCATTACAAAGATGCTCATCTCCACTCATCGAAGCAATAATCCTCAACTCTATCTGCGAGTAATCTGCCGAAAGCAACAAATGATTGCTATCCGATGCGACAAAGGCTTTGCGTATCTCCTTACCACGTTCGGTTCGTATAGGTATATTCTGCAAGTTAGGGTTATTGGACGACAATCTGCCGGTGGCGGTAACCGTTTGATTGAATGTTGTATGTATCTTGCCGGTCTGCTTATCCACCAAATTAGGCAAAGCATCTACGTATGTATTTTTCAGTTTTGTTATCTCGCGATAATCCAAAACTTTTTCTATTATCGGATTCTTGTCTTTGAGTTTAAGCAATACGTCTTCTGCCGTTGAAAACTGTTTGGTTCGTGTCTTTTTCGCTTTGGCGTCCCCTTGAATATTGAGTTTGTTGAATAGTATTTCGCCAAGTTGTTTGGGAGAAGAAATATTGAAACTCTCTCCCGCAAGAGAGAAAATCTCATTTTGCAATTGCTCCTTTTGAGTTTGAAGATTGTTGGACAACTCCTTAATGGCATGATTGTCAAATCTGACTCCCTCGTGTTCCATATCCAAAAGCACGTCCCTCAACGGCAACTCCACATCATAATAAAGATGTTCCAAGCCGTCGTTTTTCAAACGCTCCAAATACTGCTCCTTTAATTCATCTGCGTTAGCGATAATGTAATTATTGTCTTGACGCTGTTCAGGGTTGATAAGATATTGAGCCAAAAGTATCGGGTAATACGGACTGTCTTTATCTATTGTTTGCTGAACTTGTGCCGTGTTTTGAGCAAAAGAAAACAAATCTATCTGCATAGAATCCGCATTTGGCGTTTTATTTTGCGTTTTGGTGGTGTCAGTAATCGGCGAATCAGTGTTAAACACCGTCAAATTAGTTTCATTAACTAATTTAGCAGTATCAGTGATTAATTTTTTAGCATCAGAAACGCCATTTGTTATTGGGTTTAACACCTTGGCATCATCTATATTTGAGAATATTTTGTAAAATCTCTCCGAAAACTTTCTAAACTCCAACTCATCGAACAAGGTTTTACACTGCACAAAGTCGGGCTTTCTCATCGCGAACTCATCTTGCGAAAAATCTATCGGTACATCTGTCTTTATCGTTGCAAGTTTCTTGGAAAACAAAGCATCTTCCTTGTGTTGCTCAATGGCACTGCGTATGCGTTTGTTCTCTATCTTATCGGTGTTGGCTATAATGTCTTCGATACTGTCAAACTGCTGCAAAAGGGCTTTGGCTTTCTTCTCTCCTATCGACGGTACGCCGGGAATATTGTCCGCACTATCGCCCCAAAGTCCTAACAAATCAATAACCTGTTTGGTGTTCTTTATCTCAAATTTCTCTAAAACTTCTTTTTCGCCTAATATCTGTTCTTTGGAAAAACCTGTGGCAAGTTTAAGAATATATATGTTCTTTTCAACAATCTGTGCGTAATCCTTGTCAGGCGTTACCATATAAACCTCCAAGCCTTCGTTTTTCGCCTTTTTAGCCAAAGTTCCGACAACATCGTCCGCTTCATAACCCTCGACAGACACCATTTTTATGTTCATAGCATCAATCAAACGCTCAATATACGGAATACTTTCTCGGAGTTCTTCGGGCATAGCCTCACGATTGGCCTTGTATTGCTCAAAAGCCTGCTTACGAAAAGTCTCGCTCTTGCTTTCAAAGGCAATAGCCATTAAATCGGGTTTGTACTTGGTTATAATATCCAACAAAGCATTGGCAAAACCCAATATTGCAGAAGTATTCAAGCCTTTGGAGTTTATTCTCGGATTTTTGTTTAACGCATAAAACGAACGATATATAAGAGCAAAAGCGTCTATTAAGAATAATTTTTTCATTGTATCCACTGTATTTTTTGCAAAGTTACGATTTTTTATATTCCCATAAAAATCATTTTAATCAAAATCCGTTTTACTCTCTTGCTTAATCGAAATACAAAACAATCTCCACTGCCTTTTGTCAAAAGTTTTCGCTTAAACTTCTTCACTTGACAAAAAGCAGTGGAGTGCATTTGCGGTCTATTTACCACCAAATTACTTGTCTTGTAGACTAAACGTTACAGGCAAAACAAACTCTTGTCTTACTTTTTTGCCTTTGTTTTTTGCAGGTTCCCATTTAGGCATACTTTTAATAACACGTACTGCCTCTGCATCACACTCTTTACCAATGCCACGAAGAACCTTGACGTCGCTTATTGAACCGTCTGTTTCTATAATAAAACTCAACATAACCCTGCCTTGTACATTGTCTTTTCTTGCTTTTTCGGGATACTTGATATTATCAGACAAAAACTTGTTCATTTTATCAAAACCTCCCGGAAACCTCGCCGCTTGCTCCACTACTTGAAATACTTGATGTGATTCATCAGCGTACTTAACCGCTTCCGAACTTCTTTCTATTTGAGCGTAAGAAACCATAACGCCGAACACCATTACAGCCAATAAGACTGATTTTTGAATAAAGTTTTTCATAATTTGTAAAAATTAAAATTTATAAAATATGTTTCCTAATTATTTTCTCTTTTTATTTTGTTATTTGAACTCAGATACTTAAGTTTTCAGCGACAGAGGTAGTAAGTTTATCTTATTCTACCAAATATTTTAAGTGTTTTTTTAGCACTTTTTACAAAATTAGTATTAAATACCAATAAAATAATATTTAACATCCGTAAAATAGTGTTAAACATTATTTGAATAGTGTGTAACACTAAAAACGTAGATTTCAAATCGCCTCTTTTGTTTGTTATATCAATTTGTTGTAATTTTGCAAGAGATAAACATTTCGCTTCGATTATGAACATTAAACACATAATAAATTTCACGGCAATTTTGTTTGTTTTTCTCACAATCAATAACGCCGATATTTTTGCCCAAAACAAAAAACAAAATCCCAACCAAGACTTTCTTCTTGCCAAACAATATATGGCGGAAAACAAATACCAGGAAGCCGCCGCGTTGTTGGAAGATTTGATTGACAAGAGTTTCAATGATAATTACTACCGTATGTTGATTTCTGCCTACAATGAGTTGCAGGACACGAAGAAAAAAGAAAAATTAATCAAGAAAGCGATTAAAAAGTCGGACAATAATTCTCGCTATTCCATAGATTTAGGTACGTTTTACATAGAAAACAACGACCAATCCAAAGGTTTGAAGCAGTATGACAAGGTTATCGGCAACCTTAAAGCCAATAACAGCGACATTATCCAAACAGCTAATTATTTTTCCTCCATTCGCAATTACGACTACGCCGTCAAGACTTACCAACAGGGTCGAAAACTATTCAAGGACAATAACAAATACACCTACGAACTTACTTATTTTTATCAACGGCTTGGCAGAAACGAAGATATTGCCCAAGAATATCTTCTTTTGTTGGAACAAAATCCAAAAGCCTTACACCAAATCGAGGTTAATATCAATAACCTTTTCTCGCAAGACAACGACAGCAAACTCTACGATGTTTTTTCCGATATTGTCTTGCAACAAGTCAAGGACAAGCCGAAAAACCTTGCTATAAACCAATTGTATTATTGGCTTTTGATGCAAAAAGAAGATTTTTCTGCTGCCTACAATCAGGCTAAGGCGTTAGACAAACGTTTTAACTTACAAAGCCACGACAATGTTATGGACTTTGCACAAAACGTCAGCGATAGAAACCTTGCCATTCAAGCCTACGATTATCTTTTGAAACAAAAAATCAATGATGACGACCTTACATTTATCATTCGCTCTCAGCGTTTATCTCGCCTTTATGACCAATTCACTGCCTTAATTCATCACAACCAAAAAGATATTGCCGCTTTGGAGAAAGAGTATAACGAGTTTTTTGCTCTTTATGGTTATATCCCAGAGACCACAGAAGCGATACAGCAAAAGGCAGACTTGTTAGCGTATCACATCAATAAACCTCAGCAAGCTGTGGATTTGTTAGATACTATCATCAATATGCGTAATGTCAGTAATCAGACCAAAGCCCGCTGCAAACTCACACGTGCGGATATTTACCTTATTAATGGCGATATTTGGGAAGCCTCTCTAACTTATTCGCAAGTGGATAAAGATATGAAAAACGAAACTATCGGCACAGAAGCCAAGTTCCGCAACGCTATGCTTTCTTATTATACAGGCGACTTTGCCTGGGCTGAGAGCCAATTCAATGCTTTGCGTTCCTCGACTACAAAACTTATTGCCAACGATGCTATGGAGTATTCGTTATTGATTAGTGCGAATATGGACGAGGACAGTTCGTATAAGGGACTTTCGTGGTTTGCCAAGTCCGATTTTGCTCTTTATCAGAATAAAGTAGAAGAGGCGAAGACTTACCTTGATTCCATAGACCGTTGGTACGTATCCCACCCCTTGTTTGACGAAGTTTTGTTTAAGCGTGCCGAAATTGCGATTAAAGAGGAGAAGTTTGATGAAGCGAAAAACTATCTTGAAGATATAATCTTGAAATATCCGTACGATTTGGTTGCCGATGACGCCATAATGCTTTTAGCCGATTTATATGAAAACATTTTTAACGATAAGGCAAAAGCAAAAGAATGTTATGAACGCATCATCTTGGATTACCCTTCGTCATTGTATATCCAACAAGCACGAAAGAAATACAACACTAAATAAACGTGAGTTCAACGAAAATCAAAACAGTGGAAGTTGCTTGTCTAACGGACGTTTTACATTGATGCAAGTTTTTTTTGAGAACATACAAGTTGTGTTGTTTCTATCGTAGCATAGACAATAAAAAGTCAAAACTTTTTTTGAAATTGGGATAACTTCATTACTAATTTTGAAAACATCGGTACAAAAAAGTCAAAAAGTCATGACTTTTTAGGGTGAAAAGTCATGACTTTTTGAGTAGTCCGCATTGATGTTTCCGAAATTACAAGCCGACTGTCTGAAATTAGCAGCCGAAAAAACAAATAAAGCCGATTAAAAAATCGGCTTCACAAAAAAATGAAAACAAAATTAAAAAAGTAATTGAATTAACAAATTCTATTAAATAATCAATAGTCGTTAAACGTTGAAACGGAAGTGCATTATATCTCCGTCCTGAACCAAGTAATCCTTGCCCTCTATCGAAATCTTACCAGCCTCTCGGCAAGCCGCTTCACTACGATATTTGATATAATCATCGTACTTTATAACCTCTGCACGAATAAATCCTTTCTCAAAATCAGAGTGAATGACACCTGCACATTGAGGGGCTTTGTCGCCTTTGTGAAAAGTCCAAGCACGTGTTTCTTTCGGTCCAGTCGTTAGAAAAGTCTGTAAGTTAAGTATATGGTATGCCGCTTTTATCAATCGATTGACGCCACTTTCTTTCAATCCCAATTCCTCCAAAAACATCTGCTTTTCTTCAAAGTCCTCCAACTCGGCAATATCTTCTTCGGTCTTGGCAGCTATCACAAGCACATCGGCGTTCTCTTTTTGAGCCATAGACTTGACTTTATCAACGTAAGCGTTTCCAGTTTTGCAAGATGCCTCATCAACATTGCAGACATAAATAATGGGCTTAGCAGTCAATAAACACAATTCTTTGGCTGCTGCAATCTGGTCTTTGTTATCGAAAACAACTTCGCGGGCGTTCTTACCGCTTTCCAAGACTGATTTATATGCTTTCAAGACTTCCAAAGTGTCTTTGGCTTTTTTGTCTCCACCAACTTTGGCAATCTTCTCGGTTTTGGCAAAACGAGATTCTATGGTTTCAAGGTCTTTCATCTGCAATTCCAAATCGATGATTTCTTTATCGCGTATAGGATCAACACTTCCATCAACATGGACGATGTTTCCATTATCAAAGCAACGCAAGACCTCTATAATGGCATCGCACTCGCGGATATTACCCAAAAACTTATTGCCTAAGCCCTCGCCCTTGCTTGCTCCTTTAACCAAACCTGCAATATCGACTATCTCAACAGTGGTCGGGATAATTTTTTCAGGCTTGTCTATCTCTGCCAAAGCGTTCAAACGCTCATCGGGTACGGTTATTACCCCCACATTAGGCTCTATCGTACAAAAAGGAAAATTAGCTGCCTGCGCTTTTGAATTGGACAGGCAGTTAAATAAAGTTGATTTACCGACATTAGGCAATCCGACTATTCCGCATTTCAAAGACATGATTAAAACAATGAAGGTTCTTGACTATCTTCTTTCTTTGCAGTCTTCTTTTTAGCAGTTTTCTTTTCAGCAACGGCAGCAGTTTCAGGGCTTACTTCTTTTATAAACTCGTCCATATTAACTTTCTTAACCGTTACTTTCATCTCTTTACGCAAAACTTCCGTAATTTTTCTATCGAACAAATAATTATAAACTTGTTTTGTTTGTTCTTGTTCGTTAAGCATATTCTTTGCAACAGAATCCAAATGAGCCTCACGCTCTTTCTTTTGTTCCTCAGTCTCGTCCGGCATTGCAGGGAAATAAGAAGGAAGTAATTCGGTCTTGTAATAATTGATTATATCTTCGTTACCGACCTTAACGTCTCCGATTTCGGCTATCTTGCTTTCAAGTATCTGCCAACGGATGCCGTCCATGTATTTATCCAATTTTTCTTCGATGTCTTTTTGTGCCTCTTCACTCTTTGAAGTTGCAAGAAGCCAACGTTTCAAAAACTCTTCCGGTAAATCGAACTTAACATTCTTGACCAATTCCTCACTTGTCTTGTTCAAGAAATAGTTTTCGCTCTCACGTCTGTATGCGTTCATCAAATCTTCTTTGGCTGCATTACGAAATGCTTTTTCGTCTTTGATATCTTTGTCTTTATATACCTTATTATATAAATCAGAATTCAATTCGGCAGGAGTCATTCTTTGAATACTTGATATTGTGAAGTTACAATCAGATGCAAATTCGCCTGCTTCGTCTTGTTTCTTGCGAATGAATGTTGCAAGTTGATTGATATCTTTTAAGGCTTTGGCTGGTTTGAAAGTAAATGTGTCATCTTTCTTCTTGCCAAGCACTTTGTCCTTTATGGTTTTCAAAGTGATACGCTCTACATACAAAGTAGTGTTGATATCCAAGCCACCTTCTTTTGCCTCGCCGTTTTCGTTCAATTCTACCAAATGACCATAAACCATATCTTTTTCGCCTACCGTCTCCGGTGATTCAACTTTTCCGAAACGCATACAAGTATCTGCGATAAACTTATCAAGCATTTCGTCTGTTGGTTCTATCTCGTATGATGTTGCTTCGTGTTTTTTCAAATCCAAATCAAATTCCGGTTGTTGTGCAACATCAAAATAGAATGTAAAATTATCTTCTTTTTCAAAATCTGCCTTAGGTGTCTTTTCATCGTTAGCTAATGGAGAACCCAATACTTTGATTTTATTGTCTTCGATAAACTTATACAAGTTATCCGACATTACGTTTTCTATTGCCTGAGCCTTAACCGCAACACCATACATCTTTTTAACCATTGACATAGGCACTTGTCCCGGTCTGAAACCCGGCATTGTCATTTTCTTTCTTTGCTCTCTAAGTTGGTGTTCAACTTCTTGTTTGTAGTCATTTGCTTCTACTTCTACCTTAACCAATGAGGTCAATACTCCGTTATTTTCCTGACTTACTTTCATTTTATTTAATTTGTTTTACTTATTTTCCTAAAAGAACTTGCAAAATTACAAATAATTATCTTGCCGACAAAATTTTTCGGTCTTATTATACTTGTACCTAATTAAGTATGGCGGCTATCTTGCTTCTCAAATTAGCGTCAATTTGATTATCGGAAAAGCCTTTGTATATATGATTTCGTCTTGCGGCAAACAAGCCAAAGCCGTTTTCTATATTACTATAAACAGGGACATAATTCAAACCCGAAGAAGCATTATTGATTGATAAATAATCAAACATATTCAAATCACAGGCAGCAATCCTTATCTCAAATGGTCGTTGCCCGTAATAACCAAGACCCGTCTCATTCTTTAATCTATAACGTATGGTTGTAAGAAGTGTTGTTGTGTCAATCCTTGCAGTAATTGAGAAATTAGGATTACTATTCGTTCTCGTAGTTACAGGAATGTCTAAATAACGTATTTGTCCGTTTTGAGTGTAATTAAGTCTTATATTTACTTGAAATTGTTTTGGCAACGCCCCCATATTATCGCTTGCACTCGCCCAATCTATGGACATAGTGCCTTTGGCTTCCGTAAAAGTAAAATTATATGTTTTTATATCATAATCGGCGACAGGATTAACCTTTGACCTTACCTCCATTCCTGTCTTTACATTCCTAACAACCAAAGTATATATCTTGTATTTGTTAATTCGTCCTTTTGTATCGCAAGCATATATCGGACAGGAAGCATCAAAATAAAAATCTCCCGAATCTTTTGCAACGGTTGTATAACTAAAAATCAATGTATCGTCAATTACATTGGGATTCCAATACGATGCTGCGTACATTTTTACTTCTAATTCGTCCGGTTTGTAATAAACACTGTCTTTATTTTTTGCAAACTCGTAAGCGTTACCGTTACCCAAGAAACACTTTTCTACTCTTACGTATGTTGTGTCGTCATCTTGATCCAACAAGCAATATACCATCATCTTTTCAGTCCAATCATCATTGGGATCGAACTCTGCATCGCAGCCGACAAACACCATAATTGATATAATCAATAGTAAATACAATAATCTGTTCATTATCTCCGCTATTTTTTTAAGATGCAAAAGTACAAATTTTTCATCACATCTCGTTTTTTTTCACTAATTTTGTCGCTGTAAATAATATAGATATATCACGATATGAAGTACCAAAAAGAGTTACTTGTTACAAAGAAAACAGTTTTGAATCCTATGTGTTTTCTTTTGCATTTGAAAAGTGAAGACCCTTTATGCAACATTCAAGCGGGACAATTTGTAAATATACTTGTCAAAGACATTGCCGATAGAATACTACGCCGTCCGATAAGTATTCACGATGTGGATTATACCAATAATGAAATAATCGTCGTAGTTCAAAAAATCGGCAAAGCAACAACCAAACTCTCTCTAATCAACGAAGGCGATAAATTGGACGTTGTATTTCCTCTTGGAAACTCTTTCCCTCTTATAAGCGAAAAACCTCTTTTGATTGGCGGCGGTGTGGGAACAGCTCCCCTATATTATCTATGCAAAAAATTCAATGAAAACAATATCCGCCCGACTATCCTAATCGGTGCAAAAACAAAAGACCAATTATTCCTTATAGATAAATACTCTTCTGTGGCTGACGTTTATATTTCCACCGAAGACGGTTCTGTGGGAGAAAAAGGTATGGTTACAACAAACAGCATCTTAAACCAACAATTCACTTCTTATCTTACTTGCGGTCCTGCTCCAATGATGAAAGCCATAGCAATTGAAGCTCAAAAGCGTGGTGTGGATTGTTATGTATCTATGGAAAATCGTATGGCTTGCGGTATAGGTGCTTGTCTTTGTTGCGTAGCCGATACCCCAAAAGGTAATGTGTGCGTCTGCACCGCAGGCCCTGTTTTTAATGCTAATGATATAAAATGGTAAGATATGGACACAAGACTAAATACAACGGTTGGTAACTTAAACCTTATTAATCCTATAATGACAGCATCCGGAACTTTTGGTTTCGGATTGGAATACGCAGATTTTTTGGATTTGAAAACTCTCGGCGGATTTATTGTCAAAGGCACGACAGGTGAGAAACGCGAAGGTAATGCTTATCCCAGATTGGCAGAAACACCAAGCGGAATGATTAACGCTGTTGGTTTGCAAAACAAAGGCGTGGAATTTTTCTGCAAAAACATTTATCCGATAATCAAAGACAAAAACGAGAATATCATCGTCAATGTATCGGGGTCAAGTATCGAAGAATATTGCAAGGTTGCGGGAATGATTAATGATTTGGACACAATCCCTGCAATAGAACTGAACATCTCTTGTCCTAATGTCAAACAAGGCGGTATGGGTTTCGGCGTTGATAAAGATATGGCAAAGGAAGTAGTAAGCGAAGTAAGAAAAGTTTATAAAAAACACCTCATCGTCAAACTTACGCCCAATGTTACCAATATCATCGACATTGCTCAAAGCATTGAAAAGGCGGGAGCCGATTCTCTTTCGTTGATAAACACCGTTCTTGCTATGGCTGTCGATGCGGAGAAGCAACGTCCGTTGATTTCCACAATTACAGGCGGTCTGTCTGGTCCTGCAATAAAACCTATTGCTTTACGCTGCGTTTGGCAGGTGTCTCATAATGTCAATATACCCGTTATCGGTATTGGCGGCATCACTTCTGCAAGCGATGTTGTGGAATTTATGCTTGTCGGTGCGTCTGCCGTTGAAATCGGCACGGCTAATTTTATCGACCCAAGCATCTGCAAAAAAATCATTGCCGACTTATCCGATTATTGCGACCGTCATAAACTGAACTCCATAACCGAAATCATCGGCAAGATATAAAACAAATTTTTTGATAATCTTGCAAAACAACGAGGAATGCTTAATTAACGTGAGTTCGACGAAATATAATCGTCTAAAAAACGGTGATTAGCGAAAATTGTTGTAATTTTATAGTGTAAAAAAAGAATAAACACAACAACCACCATAATCACCGAGAGCAAAGTTACAGAATTATTTTATATGGCAGATGACTTTTGTAAGTTTTTTGATGCTATGATTGAAAAATATACGATCAAAACAAATACGAAACGTCATTATCATAGGGAATCAACAATGTTGAAAGCAGAAGTTATGCTGATAACACTTTTTATAATTCAGGTTACCGCTGTTTGAAACACTTTTATTTAAGTGTGAGGAACGACGAATTTAATTATTGGAAATAAGTGAATTGTTACTCCTGTATATAATAATGACGTGTGTTTGTTTAATAATATCTGAATTTCACCGAATAATCAGGAAATTTCATCGCATAGTCGGACACTCGTGTCCAGAATTGCACTAACTTGCGTCTATACTTGTACAACTCCGGATATAAATTAGTGCATATGCGGACAAAATTTCAAATAATAAACAAAAAGTATCCGATTATTAAATAAAAATTGCCCTGTCGCTTGTTTTTTAATGGCTATACAATATATTTTTTTACGATACGTTTTCAAAATAAATCTTAAACATTATGAAAAATAAAACATTTCTAACATTAGTAATTTCAATTATCATGGCAACCAATTTGATTAACGCTCAAAATGACGCAAGGCAGTTCCGCCAACCTTATCCGTTGGGAGAGAAAAACGACGCCTACGCAAAATACTTCGTCGGACAGAGTTATTTGTACAAAATATCCGATAACAAAGATTTGAACGTACCTTTGGCAAATGTTACCTTTGAGCCGTCGTGTCGCAACAACTGGCATAAACATGCGGGCGGACAAATGCTTATCGCAACGGCAGGCATCGGTTATTATCAGGAGAAAGGCAAACCTGCACGAAGACTTTATCCGGGCGATGTGGTCGAAATCGCTCCCGAAGTGGTTCATTGGCACGGTGCAGCCCCTGATTCTTGGTTTGCACATATAGCCATTGAATGTAATCCCAATATCAAGGGCGGTTCAACTTGGCTTGAAGCCGTCAATGACAAGGAATATCTTGCCGCTTGCGAAGAAGCCAAAAACAAATACGACAAAGAAAACGCTGTCTTATCCGACAGACAAAAGATTATTGTATCTATGGGAAATTTCACCGCACAAGGCAATCTTTTGATGTTGAAGCAGACGCTTTGCCAAGCCCTTGAACAAGGTATGACTATCAACGAAGCGAAAGAGTTCTTAACTCATGCTTATGCTTATTGTGGTTTTCCTCGTGCGTTGAGAGCCTTGAACACTTTGGACGAAGTTATAAAAGAACGTAAAGCCAAAGGAATAAATGACAATTGGGGCAGAGATTGTTCGCCGATAAATGACAATGGCGACAAGTATTTACGTGGTGCAGAGACTTTGGAAAAACTTACGGGTGTTAGCAAGGACGCTCCTAAGGCTGCTTTTGCTGTTTTGGCTCCTACGATAGACACGTTTTTGAAAGAACATCTGTTTGCGGATATATTTGACAGAGATATTTTGACGTACAAAGACCGAGAGTTATTCACGGTCAGTTTGCTTATCGGCGAAGGCGGTGTTGAGCCTATGGCACAATCGCACATGGAAATATGTCTAAATATCGGTATAACCAAATCACAGCTTGATGCGGTGTTGAATATTTCCGAGATAAACATTGGAAAATTCTATTCCGACCCTGTTCGCAAATGCTTGGACACATTAACAAATAAATAATAAAGGCAAGAACAAAAAAGCATTACCGATTGGTAATTGCTTTTTTGTTCTAATTGTTTTGTTATAAGACATCAATAATTTGTTATCCCTTGCCATTAAAAAGAAATCCTCAAAGCAATGTTTCAAGACAAGATTTATTTGCATAATTATAAAAGTCCTTGCGGAGATATTATATTGGGAAGTTTCGACAACAAACTTTGTCTTTGCGATTGGGTCAATGGTAAAAACAACAATACTACCAAAGAAAAAATCATCGCAACTTTGAAAGCAGATTGCCGCAACGAAAGCGACGATGTCATTAAACGTGCCACCGACCAATTAAACGAATACTTTGACAAAAGACGAAAAGCGTTTGACATTCCTTTGCTGTTCGTTGGAACGGAATTTCAAAAAAAGGTTTGGACTTGTCTATTAAATATTCCCTACGGTCGCACGATTTCTTACTCCGGACAAGCCAAAATGATTAATCACCCGAACTCTGTTCGTGCTGTTGCCCACGCCAATAGCCTTAACGCAATATCTATCTTCGCTCCTTGCCATAGGGTTATCGCGGCAAACAAATCACTTGCGGGTTATGGCGGCGGTATTGAAACAAAAAAATTTCTTTTGGCCTTGGAAGGAGTTACGTTGTTTTAATGATTTATAATTTATCAAAGGTTTTCACTTAAAAGTCATAAATAACAAAACAATCATATTTGAAATAACAAACAAAACATCATATAACAAAATGAAAAAATATATATTTTTATTAACCATTATCGCATTAATGTCTTCGTGTTCGGTATTCAAAAAATCTTCAAGTAATAAAAAATCCACAAAGACCGAACAAACCGCAAAAACACATCAAGCCAATAAAGAGACGCCAAAGAAAATCGCACCATACTCTACTTGCACTTTCAAGGCTAAAACAAATTTCAAAGGTATGCCTGTAACTGCAACAATACGCACAACATTCGACAGCATCTTTTGGGTTTCCGGTTCGTCTCTTGGTATTGAGGCGTTGAGGGTTAAAGCCACCAGGGATTCGATATATGCCATTGACAAATTAAACAAACGAAACATTCAATATTCGTATGCTCGGGCAAGTTCGGCGTTAGGTATTCCGTTAAGTTTTGACTTTATCCAAGATTTATTTACCGACACTACCCTTGTCAAATCATACAACACCACTCAATTCAAAGGAACTATCGTTAAGAAACTAACCGAAATCGACGGCATTTCACTTCCCGAAGAAGTGATTATTGACGGCAATATTAGGGGTAGTAATCAAAAAATAAAACTCACGATAAATAATTACCGCCTTAATGTTAAGAACGAATACCCTTTTGATTTCATTAAAGGTTTTAAGGGGAAAAAATAAAGGAATAATCGTCTCGCTTTAATAATATCACTAACCGCAAAATCAGTGTTAAACATTAGTAAATTAGTCTCAGTAATTAATTTATTAATGTTAAATACTAATTTTTTAGTTTCAGTTAAAAAGAAAACGATTTTAATTACAGCAATTTTGAATAGCGACATTATGATAATTTTTGGACTATCCTAAAACGCTTTTTCAAGAATTGTAATAATCGCAAGACTAAAAGCCGTAGCGGATTAACAAAAGAATATTTTTAATAAACATAAGTCCGAAATGACAATAATAAAAACAACGGCAAATTAAAAAGAGATTGTTTTCAATGAATAAATACCTACCACGCTAAAACAAAAAACTGCGACGCTAATTGCATCGCAGTTTTCTTAGCCTTCCCTCTTTGAGGTCTCTTCCAGATTCGAACTGGAGTAAACGGTTTTGCAGACCGGCACCTAGCCACTCGGTCAAGAGACCTGTCGTTTTTCAGGTTGCAAAATTACAAAGTTTTTCGTTACCACCAAAATTTTTTCGGTTTTTTGTTGAAAATTCGTTTCAAAACCTTGCAATCAGACTGCAAAACCGTATGTTATTTTCTTATTTACTCATCTGAATTTTAGAACATTTAATCATATTTTCTTTTGAGGCATCGTTAATTGGGCGAATAATGAAACCGAACTTGGTATTCTTCGCTTTAACTCTGTCTTTTTCCAAAGGACCTCCCTGACCACACGAATTTCCGCCAAGACCTGTAACTTTTGCATCTAAATGTAAGGTTGTGGTATTGGTTTTCGGCAATTGGTATGGGTGCGCAGCCTTAGCGATTTGAATATCCGTCCAAGGAAGAGCACTTATAGACATAGTGCCGTCGGCAATAAACATAACGCCTTTGCCTTCATTGTTTGTCAAAGCACACCAACGTACATCTTCTCTGTTTCCCATATCCTGAGGTTTCGGGAACATAATATAAGAAGAATCTATCTTGGAAGAATACAATTCTATAAACTGAGAAGTTTTTCTATCATTGTAATTGTTTATAGGACCTCTGCCATAATATGTATAGTTTCCCAATTCGCAAGGCAAAGTCATAGAATAACCCAAACGAGGCAATACAACGCTGTTGTCATTGGAAGTAATCTCACACTGCAATGCTATACTGCCGTCAGGATAAATAGTCCAACTTTGATAGGTAGTGAATTTGAATCCGTTTTCAGGCAAAGGCTTTGAAATATCGGTGGTAACATTATGCGTTGTAGTCTTTTCTCGGTCGTAGTTGGTGTATCCGTCCGTTGAAGAATAGTATGCACGGCTCTCGATAGTGAAATTCAAAGTATAACTGCCGTCCATATTCTTTTGGAACGCATAATCTTTCGCTTTGTGATGCAAATCGTTCAAACCTAATTTCACCCAATTTTGCGCAGCCCAGTTATCATTATCCAATATTGCCCTGAAAACATCTAATTTAGGGCCATTGCCGTCTTGGATAATGTCTTGGTTGTTATATTTCAATGAATAAATGCTGCCACTATATTTGTCAAAAGAAACATTAAAGTTATTGCCGTCAAAAGAAATCATACCCTCGTTTTGATTGGCATATATCTTTTTACCGTTTGACTCAATAATCGGATAACTATCGGCTTGCTTAACCAATAACTGCTCCTGCATTTGGGTATGGAAGCGTTTTGCCCAAGGTTTATCCTCTTTAAGTTGAAATTCTACCTTAACGAAATACTCGCTTTGCGAATCCAAATCTCTATATTTGTAAGGAAGAGTTATAATTCTCTTTTGACGAGGAGCGATATGGTTGTCGCCTTCCACAATCTTAGGGTCAGTGATGCGAACTCCGTCTTTGTACAATGACCATACAATATCATAATCGTCCAATGAGACAAAGTAATTTTTATTAAATACCTCAATTTTGCCGTTTTTCATATCTGCGGCTTTTACTCCCACATTCTGATAAACTTTCTGCACTTCATAATACTGAGGTTTGAATGTAAAATCAGGACGTAACAAACCATTCATACAAAACGCTCCGTCATTTGGTTTATCGCCGAAATCACCGCCGTATGCCCAATATGTAGCATTCTGTCTTCCCTCAATAGGAGCGTCGATAGCCTGATCAACCCAATCCCATATAGCACCGCCAAAGAAGAAATTGCTACTCTCCATTGCGTTCCAATAATCAATCAAATTACCTACGGCATTACCCATAGAATGCGCATATTCATTTATATGGAATGGGTATTTAATTTTCTCTTTTCCCTTAACGGCTTTTTCAACCCACACAACAGAGGGATATTGATTGCAACCTATATCGGAATAATCGTTGTTTCTTTCGTAATTAATAGGATGAGAAGTATCAAAAGCCTTTATAGCATCATAGGTCTTCTTGAAATTTTCACCCGGTCCCGCTTCATTACCCATAGACCAAATAAGAATGGACGGAGTGTTGATATAAGCATGCACCATTTCCATATTACGAGCCACATGTGCGTTCAAAGCCTGCGGAACGTGCGACAGACTCTCACTACCATAGCCGTAAAGATGCGTTTCAACATTAGCCTCAGCCATAAGATAGATACCATATTTGTCGCAAAGGTAATACCAATAAGGATCATCGGGATAATGAGCCGTACGAACGTGATTGATGTTTGCTTGTTTCATAAGCATTATCTCCTGTTCCATTTGCTTTCTCGTTATGGCGTGTCCGGTCTGTGGATTGGTTTCATGACGATTGACACCTTTGAGTTTGATAGTTTTTCCATTCACATAAAAATATCTGCCTGCCATTTTATATTCGTCATCTTGGGCATCGGTTTGTTTTATTTCCACTTTCCTAAAACCGATATACAACGAAGCAATATCTTGCGTATAGCCCTTTTTATCTTTCAACTCAACCAAAAGCACATACCTGTTCGGCTCTTCCGCACTCCACAATTTAACCAAATCCCTTGCATCCAAAACACTTTTAATCTTTATCGTACCATTCTTGGATATGGATTTGATATCGGCGTCAGTAACAACATTTTGAACAATAGTGGTTTTATCGCCATACAAATCGCATTTGTATAAAGAATAATAAATTGTATAATCCTTAACCGTGTTTTGCGTCAAATTTTCTATCGTTGCCGTAATATCAAGTTTTGCTTTCTTGTATGTAGAATCCAAATCAGGAATTGCAACAATATCTTTGATATTCACTTTCGGCTTCGCCGTCAAATAAACAGAACGAATAATACCCGGCAGACGGAAGAAATCCTGGTCTTCAAAGAAACTGCCGTCCGAAAATCTATAAACCTCAACGGCAACCGTATTATCGCCGTCAGGATTAAGGTACTTGGTAATATCAAATGAAGCAGTATTACGAGAGTTTTTTGAAAAACCTACATACTTACCATTGATGTATAAATAGAAGAAGTTATCCACCCCGTCGAAGTTAATATAAATTTCATTGCCCTTGAAGTTATGCGGCAACGTGAAGTTTCTTCGATACGAGCCTACTTCATTACGATATTTATATGTCAGGTAAGATGTATCGCTTGGCTCACGAATAACGCCTTTTTTCCAATCATCTTTTTCTATCTTGTGTTCAAAAACGGCTCTTACGTTAGAATAAATCGGTTTGCCGTATTTAAGCGTTCCGTCCTTTTGTATTCCTTGAACGTTCCAGCAACCCGGCACATCTATCTTATCCCAAGAATTTACGTCATAATCTTTTTTATAGAAATCTTGCGGGCGAGAAGTATAGTTCTCAGAGAAATGAAAATACCATTTACCGTCCAAAGATTTGTACAGGCTGCTATTGTCTCCCAAAACCTTCAAAGCCGAATTTATATCTTCAAAGGAAAAGAAATAAGCGTGCGGTTGCTCTTTGTTGTATGATAAAGAATCGATACTTTGCCACTCGCCACCTGTCGGATTAGGTCTTTGCCCGTAATAATATCCGCTTAACTTTGTGTATTGGCAATAAGAAGACATTGCCAACAGACAAGTAATCCAAAATAAAACTGTTTTTTTCATATTGTATTCTGTATTTATCTCTATTATTTATTACTTAAAAATAATAAGTGTTTTGAGTGAATTAGTGTTTAACACTAATTTTTTAATGTTTAACATTATTTTACCAATCATTAACACTAATTTTCTAATATCTCTATTCGTTTTTCG
>OMYR01000018.1 GCA_900315335.1 uncultured Bacteroidales bacterium | reverse complement strand
TGACATTCCTTTCTTTCTATATCGTGTCGTCACAATCTTTGGTTAGCCGAGTTGTAAACGCCACGGAATTTTTCACCTGCGCCGAAAACCTGTTATATTTCCGTTGTATTTTGAGAGCGTTTACAGCCTCATTCCCCGTTTGCGTTTCTTCTTCCTGCGAAGTATTTCCGCCATTTCCTGATTGGCTTCTGCATCAGCGACATTGTAAAATGAAACACCGCCATCCAGTAATCCCAACGAACCGTTGAAAAGCTCGCTTTGTTCCATGCCGGATGTTGTGTTTGGCATAGCAGCTTCATACGCTTTGGCAGTCATTCCCATGTGTTCCTCATTTCTGTTGCGCTGCAAAGCAGCGTCAATCTTGGAATAGCTAAAATGCCTGTCCACTTTGGAACCATTGAAACGATAGCCGTTCTTGGTAAATACAACGCCCTGTATCTCGTCAGTCTGCCCTCTGTGGTTGAAATACACTTCCACACCCTGCCGTTTCAAGTTGGCGACAAGCACGTTCCAGTTACCGCACCTGCCGACTTCGGCTTTGAGGATGTCGTAAAGCTCATATTTCGTCCTGTCCGGCTCTTTCAATCGGTTACGCTTGACATTGTCCTTTCCATTTGCCATGTGCAAGCCGTATTTCAAAGTCAGTTCCTTGCAGATACGGGTGCTGCGCAAACGCTCGTGCCTGTCCGAAATGGTGTTGCCGTTATTGTCAATGCGGTTGAAGGCTATATGCACGTGCGGATGCTCCTTGTCAAAGTGCCGGGCGATGAAGAACTGCGTATCCTTAATCCCCATCCGTTCCATGTATTCAAGTGCGATACCTGCCATGAAGCGGTTCGTCAGTCGTGGCTCGTCCTCTTTGGAAAAACTCAATGCGATATGCCCGACAGGTTTGGCGACCTTGCCGTTCATCCGCGACTGGACATTGAAACTCATGGCGATGGTTTCCCTGTTCTCCATGAACAAGCCTTCTTGTGCCACCAACTGCGTAGCCTTGCTTTTGTCAAGGATGTAGTCCACCACACCCTTGAAGTCGCTTCCCTTTACGATTTTCGCCATCATATCCCTATCTTGGTTATCAGTTCGTGAATCCTTGCCACCGCCACCTTGCAATCCCACTTCTCGTCATGGAAGCCTCCGGCGTTAGCCTTGTGCGCAAGCTGGTTGAGATTGTTTGCCATGCCGCAGAGCTGTCGGATGAATCTGGCGTGTTCCTCCGACAGCCGTTCCTTCACCTGACCGTTGCGGAAACATCCCCTCATGTACTCGCTCGGCGATACACCCGCCTCGTACGCCCGTGTCAGCAGACGAAAGTAATCGGCGGTCGCCATCTTCACCGTGACACGGTATTTCAGTTTCTCGGTCGCTTCCTTCTTGGGACGACCTCCCTTGTTGCGTTCCTTGTGTTCTTTATTATGTTCCATATTTCATTTATTCCATTACGTTACTGATTATAGTGTATAGACCAACGGGATGCCACCTCCTTCAACATGGAGGGTGGGTAGCAAGCGGTTTCGGTACACCCGAAACACAAACTTGCTACCTCCCAATCCTTAAGGAATGAGTTTTGAGCAACTCCCGTTTTTACCATTCGGGATGTCACAATCCCAGCCCTTTCTTCTTGGGTTTTACGATGGTTCTTGGCGGTGGATTAACGGTTAAATTCCGGCGGATTCCGCACAGGTAATCGTTCAGGTCTTTGTGCCCGTTGTAGTTGTCGGAGAAGTCCCGGATATATCCGCTGAACTCCTTTGCCAATTCCAAGTACGCATTTCTTCCTGCTTCGTCATTGTCAAGCAGGCAGTGGATGCGCCCGTACCCGTGCAACACATCTATGGCTTTGGAAACATTAGCAACCGAATTGAGTATGATGTAATCCTGCCCGTCAAGGTTGGGCATGGTCGGGCAATTCTTTACCCGCAACGTGAGGAAGGACAGGTAGTCCATCATGCCCTCGAACACAAGGCATTTCTCTCTCGGCTCTCTCTGCTTACGGATATGGCTGATGTCCTTCGGGGCGATGCAGCCCTTGAAGAAACGGTTGCGCACCTCATAGCCTCCCGCCACATTCGGGAATCCGATGGCGAAATAGGGCTTACCGTTATGGATGAAATGCAGTTCCCTACATTTCGATGCTGCCAGTGCGGTGTCTATACCACGTTCCTGCAAGTAGCGGAGCAATGCCGGATGGGTAAGTTCTCCCACCTCCAACTGTTGGAAACTCGGTTCGGATGCTTGCTGGCGAAAAGAGAAAGATACGGGACAGATGTGCGGAGCCTGTTCCGCTATCTTATTGAGCAGATAAGGCACGTAATCGGACGCATATAGTTCCCCTGCCAGCGCAATGATGTTGCCGCCTCTGCCCAGCCCATAATCGAACCACAGGTTGCGGTCGGTGTTCACCTTGAACGAGGCTTCCGCTTCCTGCCGGAACGGGGATTTGTACCAAAGGCTGTTGCCTTGTTGCTTTACGGGCGTGTAGCCCAGACTTTGCAGATAGTCTGCGATTCTGATTTGTTTTGCTTCTTGGATGTTCATGATATATTATTTCTACGGATTTGATGATGATTGTAAAAACGTTGATTTGATGAATGGTATGCGTATTGCCTTGTATGTTAATTCTTTATATTCTCAACATCTTCTCAACAAATTACTCACAAATAGGGAATCCGACAAACGGTTGCTGTTTTTCCCTCAACTTTTCTTTTCGATTGTTGTGTATTTGTTGAGAGTGTATATCGTTTGTTTTCAGCATAGTTATATATCTATTCAACAATTCAACAAAAAGAGAATGATGTTACAGGGATTCAAGCTGTTCCATCCACCACGGGACGGTAGTCCACATGGTCGGGCACGGTGCAGAAACCGTCATACTTCGGCACGGTGGCGAGATAGTCCTTCCCGTAATCCTGCCGCAGTGTCTCGTTGTTCCACACGATACGCTTTTTCACATAGCCGCCGTTCAGACGGGGCTGGTTCACTAACTTGTAGAGGGTTGTACCCACCCGGATAAACTCCTCTTTTTCATTCTTTGTCTTTGCCATTTACATTTTGCTTAAACCGTTAATAATTAACTGGGTGCAAAACTACGGCAAGTCACGAGAAAGCCTGATAAGCAAATCGCAGCAGAACGGCGCAAAATTTACATGGAAGGAAAAACTTGCTGTGAATTGCACAGGAAACAGGTAAGGAGCAAATAAAAACAAGCCCGAAAAAGCATCCATTATAGGTTTGCTCCTTCGGGCTTGTCGTGGTCATACGTATGAATGGCAATACGCCTATTCATGTACTCGAACAAATATATTGTTGGCAATGGGAACACGCATAGGTTTCATTGCTCCATGTCGTCATATCCATATATCTTATGCCTGATAATTAGACACTTTCGTTCCGTTATTGCCCAGCGAAAAGAAGATACTTGTTTTCTCTTTTCGCAAGTACAGCCTTTTAAGTATGGCATTGCGCACCTGCTCCGCTCCGAGACTGTCAATACGGAAAGCAAGCGCGACTATCATCGGGAAACTGAACACATCAGCATTATAGCCGTTCTCCTGCCGGACATACTTCTGCACCTCATATTCCTTCAGTATGTTGCTTTTATATATGGCTCTGATGGCAGCACGGAGTGTCGGGGCGATTACCCCGAACAACCCCACCAATTCCGCTTCGCTCATCCAAATGCTGACGATATTCTCCGGCATAACGATATTGCCGGATTCATTTACTATTATGATGTTTCTTCCCATACTCATGACATTGTGATACCGTTAAACGTCTTGCTCAGTTTGTCACCGAACATGGTCAGGTCGTTGTCAAGTTTCTGCGTGGTTATCTTCGCGTAGATTTGGGTTGTGACGATGTTCGTGTGCCCCAATACACGGCTCACGCTCTCAATCGGCATTCCCTTTGTCAGAGCCAATGTTCCGAAGGTGTGACGGGTGATGTGGAATATACAAGGCAAAGCAAGCGAAAGCGAACAGGTGAAAATTGAACGTAAACCGTTTGAAATGAGCTATATTTCTATATTCTGCCAAATGAAGAAAAAGCAAATGGCAACAGAATATTGAGGTTGTTCAGTTACCAAACCGTTAGCCGGGTAGTTACCAAAACAGAAACAGGTAACGGCAAGCAATGAAAAGAAATCCTCACCGTTTTGTTTGCACTCATACACAGCATTTTGCATATCAAGGAACGCTTATATGGCAAGTAACTTTGCACAAAAAATATAAGCGTATGAAAGTAGAAAAATTCAAGGTGCTGCTCTACCTCAAAAAGAGCGGACTGGACAAGTCGGGAAAGGCTCCTATCATGGGACGCATCACCGTAAACAGGACAATGGCACAGTTCGGTTGCAAATTGTCCTGCACTCCAGAATTATGGAATCCCCGTGAAAGCCGCCTGAACGGTAAAAGCAAGGAGGCAGTTGAAACCAATGCCAAAATTGAGAAATTGTTGCTTGCCGTCAATTCCGCATTTGATTCTCTGTTGGAGCGCAAGCAGGAATTTGATGCTACAGCAGTCAAGGATATGTTTCAGGGAAGCATGGACAAGCAGATGACCCTGTTGAAACAGTTTGACCGTATCAACGAGGATTTGAAATCACGTGTAGGCATTGACCGTGCCGAGGGAACATACTACAAGTATTACTATACACGGCAGATTCTCGCAGAGTTCATCCGTGAGAGATTCAAGACGGAGGATGTCGCTTTCGGGCAGCTTTACGAGCGGTTCATCTGGGATTTTCAGGATTATGTGCTTGATGAGAAGAAACAATCCCTGCAATCCGTGCGCCATTACCTTGCCCTTTTGAAAAAGGTGTGCCGTATCGCCTATAAGGAAGGGCATTCGGAACGTTATTTTTTCTGTAACTTCAAACTGCCGAAACAGGAAATCAGCGCACCGAAGGCACTCACGCGGGAAGAGTTCGTGAAAGTGCGTGACGTGGAAATCTCAGTGCGCCGCAGGCCCTCGCTTGCCCTCACCCGTGACCTGTTTCTGTTTGCCGGTTATACCGGAACAGCGTATGCCGATACCGTGTCCGTCACACGGGACAACCTTTTTACCGATGATGACGGCAACCTGTGGCTGAAATACCATCGTAAGAAAAACGAGTACCTCGCACGGGTGAAACTTCTTCCAGAAGCGATTGCCCTGTTGGAGAAATACAAGGACGAATCAAGGGAAACACTCCTGCCTGTCCAGGATTACCGCGTATTGAGAGCCAATATGAAGAGCCTCCGTGTATTGGCTGGAATCAAGACCGACATCGTCTATCATGTCGGACGCCATAGTTTCGCAAGCCTGATAACGCTTGAAGAGGGTGTACCTATCGAAACCATCAGCCGAATGTTGGGGCACACCAATATTCAGACAACGCAAATTTACGCCCGTGTGACCCCGAAGAAACTCTTTGAGGACATGGACACATTTGTAGAAGCGACCAAAGATTTGGAACTTGTTCTCTAATGAAATCATTTAATCACGTTCAATAAGATAATCTGTTATGTGCAGTACATTCAAACAACTTTATTACATCAACCGCAGTAAGGTAAAAGCTGACGGCACGACCGCCATTTGGTGCAGAATCTCCATAGACGGCAAACAAAAGGTACTTTCCACAGGTATCTATTGCAATCCCGGTGATTGGAACAGCAAGAAAGGCAAGGTAAAGGACATTCGCATAAACGGACGGTTAAGCCAATATCGCCAACACATTGAAGATACATACAACACTATATTGAAAGAACAGGGTGTAGTCAGTGCGGAACTGTTGAAAAATACCATAGTGGCGGAAAGTTCCTTGCCCACAACCTTGTTGCAAACAGGCAAACAAGAACTGGAGAGGTTAAAGAAACGCTCTGTTGTGATACAATCACGCTCCACCTACCGACAATCCGTTATCTTTCAGGACTGTATCAGGCAGTACATAGAATCAGTCTATGATATGCTGGATATGCCGTTGGAGGAAATAACGGAACAGTTCGGCAGGGATTACAAGACATTCTTGCTAAAGGACTTGGGATGCAGCACGGACAAAATGAACAAGTGCCTGTGCTGGCTCAACAGGCTGTTGTACCTTGCCGTGGACAGGGAGATTATACGTGCCAACCCTATCGAGGAGGTGGAATATGAAAAGAAAAGCCCACCGAAACTGAAACATATCAGCCGCAATGAATTGAAACGCCTGATGGCGACCCCGTTTGAGGACAGTAATATGGAATTGGCACGGCGTATGTTTATCTTTTCGAGTTTCTGCGGTCTGGCGTATGTGGATATACACAGGCTCTATCCGCACCATATCGGAGAGGCTGCGGACGGCAGGAAGTATATCCGCAAAAAGAGAGGCAAGACCAACGTGGAAGCATTTGTTCCCCTGCATCCCGTAGCAGAGCGTATATTGTCACTTTACAACACAACCGATGATACCAAGCCCGTTTTCCCGTTGCCTATCCGTGATATACTTTGGCATGAAGTACATTCCATCGGTAACGCACTGGAGTTTGAGGAAAATCTCTCCCATCACCAAGCCCGGCACACTTTCGGAACCCTGTTGATTTCCGCAGGCATTTCGATAGAAAGCATCGCCAA
Organism: uncultured Bacteroidales bacterium; assembly: GCA_900315335.1. Taxonomy (GTDB): domain Bacteria; phylum Bacteroidota; class Bacteroidia; order Bacteroidales; family P3; genus Scybalousia_A. The sequence continues at coordinate 75,744 of OMYR01000018.1, read as the reverse complement.
GATGATGGGGCATACAAATATCGTCAGTTCCCAAATCTATGCCAAAATCACGGATGACAAGATTTCCAGTGATATGGACAAGCTGATGGAACGCCGGAAGAAACAATCTACCGTCGAAAAGACAAACAAAAGCAGCTAAACAATTTCAATACAATATATTATGGATAGAGGAATAATAACAATCAGTAAAACGGGTGCAGTCACTATGCCGACCGCACCAGTGTGGATGACCCAATTCGAGATTGCCGACCTGTTTGGGGTGTTCTCTTGCGACATCCGTAAAGCGATTCATGCTATATATAAAAATAAGGAGCTGAACGAGATTGAAACACAAAAGTACATCAAGCACACGGACGGAATCAGTTATGATGTTTATAATCTTGAAATGGTTATAGCCATTGCATTCAGAATATGCAGTAAAGAAAGTACAATGTTTAGGAGGTTTGTAATAAATGAAATCTGCACCACCAAGAAAGAGACTCCGATAACATTATTCGTTTCTTGTGGCATAGGAAGCAACCTATGGTATAGTTGAAGTTCATCCCGCCAGTCACCTGTTCCCGATGCTCGGATGCAAAGGTAGCGCATGGTTTGATGGCAGCGGCAAGGTCGGGCGGCAGAGCCGTTTCGGGCAGAATCTTCCTCCTACGGAGCGTATTCAGCCCGAAAACCTTGCCTCTGCCAACCATACGCTCGAAAGGCATCCGGTAACGGAAACAAGCGACTAACGGGAAATCAGAAGACAAAAAAAGGAACGGCTAACAGACGAAGCGGAATCTTGATGCTTCATCCGTAAACCGTTCCTTTTTCTTTTTGCTGTCAAGTCCATTACTACCGCAAATTATAGGGCAGACGGCAAACTGCGCTCCTTCAAGAAAATCAAATCGCCTTCTGTCGGTAGGCGGAGCGGTAGCCGTCAGTTAGCATCTTCTCTATGTCGGATTCACGGTAGAGGATTTTGCCACCTAATTGGATATAGGCTATACGCCCTTCGTTGCGATAGTCTTGAAGTGTTCTTCGGCTTACCTTCAGTCGTGCTGAAACCTCCTTGTCGGTAAAGAAACGTTCTCCGCCCAATGTCGGGCGGTAGTTGGCGGTCAGGCGCTCGTAGTTGTCCAGCAGACGGTCAAGGCTGCCCATGAAGTGGATTATCCACTCGTTGTCTTTGTTGATTAACTCGTTCATGTTACTTTGGATTTAGTGGGTATTGTTATTGTACTTCATTTATTGCACTGAGATTATATCGTCCGTCCTTTGAATCTCGCCTCCTTTCGTCTGTCCTCTACAACTGAAACGATACGCTGCACATCTTCGGGACGGTAATACGTCTTGTGGTTTATCTGCGAGTAGGCAAGCGTTCCGTTGTCCCGCAAGGTCTGCAACGTACGGGGACTGATGTTGAGCATCCGGCACACGTCCTGATTGTCCATCCACTCACTCATTTTCTTTTCGCCGTGCCGCTGGCAGATGGCTTCCATACGGTGGACGAAGCGGTCAAACTTGGCGACTATCGCTTCAAAGGTCTTTCTTTCGATAGATACGATTTCCATATACATTCTTCTTTGCGGTTATTGTTTCTTTTGCCGCAAAGGAATATATAATCCGTTATCCGACAATGACTTTTTCAAAAGTGGCAGCATGTGGCACCGATATGGTAGAGGTTGTCCGGGGTACTATTTTTCGTTAGCACCTTAATTGGGGATTTTTGCAAGAATGCCAAGAATAAAATAAGGGCTTAATTCAAATTTGCTCTTAAAATCATCTTTGTTCTCCCTCTGATTCATATCCGGCAAATCGGAGAAGTATGCACCATTGTTCATACCGCCATAAAGCAAAACCATACAAAATTGCCTAACAGAATCCAAGTCCTTGACTGACTGCAATAAAGCCTCTTACTTTGCTCCCGACAAACGGTCAACTATGCGCATAAAGACCAACAAGTATTCACTTTAACAAGAAACGAAAATGAGTAAGAAATTCAAAAACATCGAGAACGATGAAGCGTTCAAGAACTTCAAGTTGGAAGACTATATGCCTTCCATGCCCGAACACAAATCGGAAGAGGTTTCTTCCGCAGTAGAACAAGAGCCTGTTGAGGAAGCGGGCAGTCTCTTTCCTGTATTGGATGAGCCGGACACATCCGCAGTACTGGTGGCAGTGTCGGATACTCGCACACACGAGCAGGAAACAAGCGTGGGGTCAGACAACGAGGTACAAGAAACCGTCACATATGGGGACGACATTCCCGTGGAACGGACTATCGCCAGACGTATCAGCAGCAAACAGCGCAGGCTGTCATTGGACGAATACCGTGCCACCTATCTGCAGGTGCCCAAGATTGCCGACCGCAAGCCCGTGTTCGTCAGCGGGGAGGTGCGTGACAGGCTGGACGAGATTGTCCGCCGCCTCGGTGGACGTGGCATGAGCGCATCAGGGCTTATCGAAAACCTCGCCCGCCTGCACATAGAAGCCTACCGGGAAGACATTGAGCAGTGGCGCAAGCTCTGAGCTGATAAAGTAGTGGAACCGGTCAAGCCGGTGGATACACTCCATCGGTTTGACCAATACTCCTAATGAGTTATTATACCCACAAACAAATCCGACAAGCGGAGGATTCTTGTGTCTTCAAAGACACAGCAAGATATATTTTCAGTTACTCCGGGACTTCCCGGTAACTGAAAACCCTTGCACTGCCGTGGGCAGAATTATCCTCCGCAGTCGGATAATTTCCAAGTTTTTTAATCGGAGATTAGATAGTGGATGAACCATTAAATCAAAAGAAGAAGACAAGATGAAAAAGAACAGCAAGTACGGGAGGAATCCCGTGTCAGACCTGAAGACGCACTGCGTGATGGTGCGCTTCGATGATGTGGAATGGAACAGGTTTCTCACGATGTACGAGGAATCGCAGGTGTACGCGAAAGCAGTCTTTCTCAAAGCGCATTTCTTCGGACAGAAGTTCAAGTGCTGAAGGTTGACAAGACTATGCTGGAATACTGCACCAAGCTGTCCGACTTCCATGCCCAATTCCGAGGCATCGGCACGAACTACAACCAAGTCGTGAAGGAGTTGCGCTGCCACTTCTCGGAGAAGAAGGCGATGGCGTTGCTCTACAAGCTGGAGAAGTAGACCATTGACCTTGTGAAACTGAGCCGGGAAATCGTGGAACTTTCAAGAGAGATGTACGCCAAGTGGGAACAACGGAGGGAATAATTTCATTGCCGACCATATTATCATCGGGCGACCGGAATTATACGCGAAAGACGAAAACAGACCGAAAGGAATGAAAATGTAGAATAAAATAAAAGTCGGCTTAATCTGATAAGATTAGCCGACTTTTATCTTTGATTATTTACCTGATTTTCTATTGAATACTTGTGTGCAGTATTCCGATGGTGTCATTCCCGTCTGCTTCTTGAACATACGGCTGAGGTGTTCAGGATATTCAAAGCCCAATGTGTATGCTACTTGTGCGATTGTAGCTCCAGTAGCAAGTTCATTCTTTGCCTGCTGGATTACATATTGACGGATGTGGGTCCCGGCAGAATCACCGGTTGCCTTCTTTACAAGATCACCGAAATAATTGGACGACATACAAAGTTTGTCTGCGCAATACTGAATTGTAGGCAATCCCATGGTAAGTTGCTTTTTGTCACGGAAATAATCATGCAACAAAGAATTGAATTTCATCAGTATATCCGAATTTTCCAACTTTCTTGTGATGAACTGTCGATTATAGAAACGCATACAGTAATTGAGCAGCAGACCGATGTATTCCACGATGATTCGGTCTTGGAAATCATCACGGCTGTTCGTAAGTTCGCGTTTAATCTGTCGCATCAATGATACAAAAATGTCTCGTTCCTCATCCGTCATGTGGATTGCCTCATTGATTCGATAGTCAAAGAAAGTACATTCTTTGATAGTCTTTTCTATCGGAGTGCCGCGCAATAAGTCGGGATGAAACAGCAAAGCCCAACCGTCCAAGTCTATTCGTTCTCCGTTGTCTTCCTTGCCTCCAATTTGTCCGGGAGCCACGCATATAAGTGTCCCGCTTGTATAGTCGTATTTTCCGCAGCCATATGTCAATTCCACCGGCAGATGCTCGTGCATAAACATTCCGTACACGCTGTAATTGTTCAGACTGTGACGGATAGGTGACACCTCCGTGTAGTCAATAACGCTGACCAACGGATGTCTGTCCGTTTGTCCAAGATACCGGCTATAGTCACCTGTATTTCTTACCTTATATATATTGCTCATAATGCGTTATCTCCCTAAAAAATAAACGCAAAAATAGCGATTTTATTGCTGATCAGGCAAGTATATTCTCTAAAATCCGTAAAATTGGCATAAACGTCCTGTTTTTCGTCATGCCTGTTATGTTATATCGCTATAATTTTGCATCGTAAATAATAAGATTATATGGACAGAAGGAAATTCATCAAGACTGTTGGTTTGACTGTCGGAGCGACGTTGCTCTCCGGATTAGGTTTGGCCGGCACGACTGAATTGCTTAACGATAAAACAAATTATAAAATGAAGATTGTAGTATTGACAGGGAGTCCACGCCGTAACGGGAATACCAATTACCTGGCTGGACAATTCATTAAAGGAGCAGAAGATGCCGGACATGAAGTGTACCGTTTCGATTGCGCCCAACATAAAGTTTCGCCTTGTATTGCCTGCAATAGCTGTGGCATGAACGGACAATGTGTATTCAATGATGATTTTGCAGAGCTGCGCCCACATCTTGTAGATGCAGATATGGTGGTGTTTGCCACTCCCATGTACTATTTCGGCTTCTCCTCGCAATTAAAGACTGTCATCGACCGCTTTTATGCTCTTAACGGAAAAATCAAAGGAGTATCCAAACGGTCGGCTTTCCTTATGGCGTATGCCAACACAGACCCCAAGGATGCTGAACCGATGATTTCACATTACCATACATTACTCAACTATTTGGGTTGGAAAGACTGCGGCATGGTGATAGCACCGGGAATGTGGCCGGCAGGAGCGGTAAACAAAACAGAATACAGCCGTAAAGCATACGAACTTGGACATAATTTATAATCAGTCAATAATGGATAATTGTATCAATATTCCGGCAGAATTGTATGCCGATGATGCCGTATGTTTCATTGCAAATCGGTACCACGTTACACCGCAGGAAGCCGTGCGAAGTTTCCTCGTGCAGAGTGGTGTTGTTTCCGATATAAAGGGAAATAAGACGTTTGATTTTCGTTTTGAAGAAAACGAGATAGAAATTTTGAAAGGACTGACAGAAGTCTATTGTTCAAAGAACGAAGAAAAACGTAAATACATATAATATTATGGACAGAAGAAGTTTTTTGAAAAGATCATCGGTTGCTGCACTGCTGGCGGCTGGTGAATTGAGCGGATTGACAAAGGCTTTCGCGCAATCCGGCAACAATAATAAAGAAAAGGTTATGGCAAATACTGAAAAGAAAAACGACATGGAGCATCGCAATCTCGGCGGTATGGATGTATCGGCCATCGGACTCGGTTGCCTGCCTATGGTGGGGTACTACGGAGGCAAATACGAAAAGAAAGATATGATTGCCCTTATCCAACGTGCATACGATGAAGGTGTTACTTTCTTCGACACAGCCGAAGTGTATGGACCATATACCAGCGAGGAGTGGGTGGGCGAAGCACTCGCTCCGTTCCGTGATAAAGTGAAAATTGGTACGAAGTTCGGTTTCGGGGTCGAAGAGAAACAACCGACAGCATTGAACAGCCGTCCCGATCATATCCGCCGTGCCGTGGAAGGCTCGTTGCGCCGTTTACGTACTGACCACATAGATTTACTCTACCAGCACCGGGTAGATCCACAGGTTCCTATGGAGGAAGTTGCAGAGACTGTAAAACAACTTATGCAGGAAGGTAAAGTATTACATTGGGGATTGTCAGAAGCCAGCGCACGCTCTATCCGTCGTGCCCATGCCGTCTGCCCGCTCTCTGCGGTTCAAAGTGAATATGCTATCTGGTGGCGTGAGCCGGAAACGAAGATATTCCCGACACTCGAAGAACTGGGCATCGGTTTCGTGCCCTATTGCCCGTTAGGACGTGCTTTCCTCACTGGCGTAATCAATGAAGATAGCCGTTTCAAGCAGGGCGACCGCCGATGGAATCTGCCGCAGTTCACACCCGAAGCCTTGAAACACAATATGCCACTTGTTACCCTTGTTCGCAAATGGGCAGAGCGTAAAGGTATTACTCCGGCACAATTCGCTCTTGTATGGATGCTTTCGCGTAAACCGTGGATTGCCCCGATACCCGGCACAACCAATCCAGCACACTTGGATGAACTGGTTGGCGCAGGGACTGTCAGACTATCGGCTTGGGAAATGGAAGCGTTCGATAAGGAATATGCGCGGATAGACCTCATGGGGCATCGTGCCGACCCGTTCACGGAAAGCCAGATTGACAAATAAAGAGCGTAGATTATGGACTATATAACATTGAATAATGGAGTAAAGATGCCGATGCAGGGCTTCGGTGTCTTTCAAGTGCCGGATTCGGACGTATGCGAAAAGGCTGTTGCCGATGCCTTGTCTGTCGGATATAGGCTTATTGATACAGCATCGGTTTATGGGAATGAACAAGCCGTCGGAAATGCTATTCGCAAAAGCGGTATTCCACGCGAAGAACTGTTCATCACCACGAAAGCATGGATTTCAGAAATGGGATATGACGGCACACTGCGTGCGTTTGATGCCTCGCTTTCCCGTCTGGGATTGGATTATATCGACCTCTATCTGATTCACATGCCATTCGGGGACTACTATGGAGCATGGCGAGCTATGGAAGAACTCTATAATGCCGGACGAGTCCGCGCCATTGGCGTGTGTAACTTTGAACCGGACAGATTGATGGACTTGTGCTACAATGTAAAAGTTCTCCCGGCTGTCAATCAGGTGGAGACCCATCCCTATACGCAACAGACAGAAGCCATGAAAATCATGCAGTCTTTCGGCATACAAACCGAAGCATGGGGACCGTTTGCGGAAGGAATGAACGGACTGTTTACAGACCCTGTCCTGTCGGCTATCGGACGGAAATACGGGAAAACAGCGGCACAGGTTGTACTGCGATGGCATTTGCAACGCGGAGTGATAGCCATACCCAAATCAATCCATAAAGAGCGAATGGTAGAGAATTTTTCTATCACGGATTTCATACTCTCAGAAGAAGACATGGCACTTATAGCCTCAATGGACACTTGCCGCAGTCTGATTCTTGATGTAAAAAGTCCGAAAGAGACAGAGCGTTTATATAGCATTGATGTTCCGGTTTAATAACAAAAGTTCAATTCTAAATAAAGAGATTATGCCACATATAGCAGTAACCATGTTGCCAGGCAGAAGCCGCGCAATAAAACAAGATTTAGCAGAAAAACTCCGTGACACCTTGATTGAGGTTCTTGGAGTGGATTCAAAATACATATCCGTTTCCATTGAGGATGTAGAAATGAAAGACTGGGACAAATCAATGGAACGCATCAAGGACGAGTCTATGATTATCAATCCGCAAAACGAATAGAACCATGAAGAAGTTAATAATGATTCCATTGCTGATGCTGACTTTTTTGTCAATGGCAGCTTGCAGTAACCCTGACGCAGAACCGTTGAATCCCGGACAACCCGAACAGCCGGAAAATCCTGGTGACGGTGATGATTCCGATGATAATCCCGATACGCCTACTCACGGCGGGAACGGGCGTTATCTGGTTTTGTTTGCTTCCCGTAGTGGCAATACGGAACGTATGGCTAACGAAATCAGAGAACAACTCGACTGCGACATTCTTGAAGTAGAGCCGACAGAGGCCTATGACAATGACTACAATGCCATGCTGGAACGCTCGCAGGAAGAATTGGCGGCAATCCGTCAGGGAAATTATCCGCCTGTCAAGACCTCAATAGAAAGTTTCGACGATTACGACATCGTGTTTGTTGGTTACCCGATTTGGTATGGCAGTATGGCGACACCGATGCAGACGTTCCTGCACACCCATGCCTCGAAACTTGCCGGGAAACGGATTGCGCTGTTTGCCACCAGCGGAAGTAGCGGAATTTCCACTTCGGTCAACGAAGCCCGCAATCTTTGTCCTGCCGCAACTATAATCGAACGAACTTTATTGTTGACATCTTCGAGCCTTTCGCTAATGGCAACCCGTGTTCCGGCATGGCTTGAAGAAATCGGTGCAAGCCGGGAAGAACCGGGCGAACCCGATACGCCGGACGCAACTTCTTTGAAAGTGAACATCATAGTAGGCGACCGGATAATTTCCGCCACAATGGAAGACAATGCGGCAGGCAGGGATTTCCTTTCCCGTCTGCCGTTGGAAGTTACGCTGAACGACTTTAATAATACGACAGAGAAAATATTTTATCCTGATCCGGCTTTGACACTTGAAGGGGTAAAACGCGGTTGCGCACCTGTTCCCGGCGATATTACGATATATGCTCCGTGGGGCAACGTGGCTATTTTTTGCAAGAACTGGTCACACAGCAATGACCTGATTAGGATTGGACATATAGATGACGATGGCATTTCTGCTCTGACAGTAGGCGGAGATATAAAGGTTAAATTTGAAAAAAATAAATATGACAATCGAAGATTTTAAGATATATGCAAATGCGGGCAAACCTCTTGATACAGAAGAGATACACTGCTTTATGGATGAGATGAGCAACGAGGCCCGTCGCATCACTTTTCGTCTGAATACGGCTTATCATACGCCGGATGAAGTGCGCGGAATGCTATCCGAGTTGCTCGGCTATGAAGTACCGCAGTCGCTTCGTGTTTTCCCGCCGTTTTACGCTGATTTCGGGAAAAACATCACCGTAGGCGAAGGAGTGTTCATCAACGCTTGTTGTCATTTTCAGGATCATGGCGGTGTCACGATAGGCGACGGATGCCAAATCGGGCATAATGTAGTCTTTGCCACGCTTAACCACGGCCTTGCTCCCGAAGAACGTAAGCACACGTATCCGGCACCAATCGTGCTTGGTAAGAATGTATGGATTGGCTCTAATGCCACGATATTACAAGGTGTGACTATCGGTGACAATGCCATTGTCGCGGCAGGTGCAGTCGTTACGAAAGACGTAGCGGTCAATACGGTCGTGGGCGGTGTCCCGGCAAAAATGATTAAAAGTATCTGAAATGCAATCATAAGAATGAGAAAATCAATATTAACCATCTTGTTTCTCTCCCTTTTGTTGTCGTGCAATACGCAGCCGACAAAAGAGACAAACAAACAAAACAGTACGGAAATGGAAAAGAAGAATATCGGAAACCTGCTTGCTCTCTATCCCAAGCCAATGACCGTTGTCGGTGCGGAGGTAGAGGGCAAGGTAAACTGGCTTGTTGTGGGACATACGGGTATCATCGGTCACGACCGGATTCTCGTGAGCATGAGTAAAAGCCACTACACCAATCAAGGGATACGTGAGTCAAAGAAACTTTCTATCAACCTTGTCAGTCGCGAAATGTTGCCGAAAGCCGACTATGTGGGCAGCGTGAGCGGTGCATCGGTCGATAAATCAAACCTATTCGAATACCATTGGGGAGAAAACGGAACGCCCGTAATCGATGCCTCACCGCTGACGATGGAGTGTGACGTGGTGGACATCTACGAAACCGAAGGCTTCGACAACTTCATCTGCTCCATTGCCAACACTTACGCTGCTCCGGATGTACTTGACGCTGACGGGAAACTCGACTATACAAGATTGAAACCTGTACTGTTCGAGTTTCCGACCTATTCCTATATTGCCACCGGAGAGATTATCGGAAAATGTTTGAACTTGGACAAGCAGCCGGGAATGTGCGTCAAGGAAGCGATGGGTGCCAACGGTATCGTGCGCCTGTCGAAAATCGAGGTTTACCCGCAGTATCTCGACGAGTATATGAAATACGCAACCGAGGTTGGCGAAGTCTCCCTGCGTACCGAACCGGGCGTACTGACCATGTACGCTGTCGGTGAAAAAGAGAATCCCTGCAAGATAACCATTCTCGAAACCTACGCAAGCCGTGAAGCCTACGAGAAGCACATTGCCTCGGAGCATTTTCAGAAATACAAGCAGGGAACGCTGCACATGGTCAAGTCACTGGTGCTGACTGACCAGACACCGCTTAACCCTGCAAACCGAATCAATAACTTCATTCAGTAAGAATCATGAATAAAATCATTTTAATTTCAATATTCAGCATTTTAACATTCAATGTTATGGCACAGGAAAAGATAGTACAAACGGCCGGGCGCAACCAGCTCGGCGAGTTCGCTCCCAAGTTTGCGGAGCTTAACGATGATGTCCTCTTCGGTGAGGTGTGGAGTCGTACTGATAAACTCGGTCTTCGCGACCGTAGTCTTGTAACAATTACCTCGCTCATCAGTCAAGGAATTACAGACAATTCACTTGGTTTTCATCTTCAGGAGGCGAAGAAAAACGGCATCACCCGCACTGAAATTGCCGAGATTATCACCCACATCGGTTTTTATGCCGGATGGCCCAAGGCTTGGGCGGCATTCAACCTCGCTAAGAACGTGTGGGCAGAAGACACGACAGGAGGGGATGCCAAGGCGGCTTTCCAGCGTGAAATGATCTTTCCCATAGGAGAACCGAACACAGCTTATGCCAAGTACTTCACAGGCAATAGCTATCTCGCACCGGTTTCGCGGGAGCAGGTGAACATATCCAATGTCACCTTCGAGCCACGTTGTCGTAACAACTGGCACATCCACAAAGCAACGAAAGGCGGCGGACAGATGCTTATCGGTGTTGCCGGGCGCGGCTGGTATCAGGAAGAAGGCAAACCTGCCGTAGAGATTCTGCCCGGAACGGTCATCCACATTCCTGCAAATGTGAAGCATTGGCACGGAGCAGCGGCAGACAGCTGGTTTGCGCACCTCGCATTCGAGATTTCAGGTGAAAACGCTTCCAATGAGTGGCTGGAACCCGTAACTGACGAGGAATATGACAAACTCAAATAGTAAACATCATGTATAGGTTCTTATTGATATTGCTGTCGGTGGTCGGCATGGCGACCGCCACCGACGCACAGCAAAGACAGGATATGGGCAAAGGAAAATCAAACGACAAAATACTGGTAGCCTATTTCTCGGCGACGGGAACGACAGCGCAGGATGTCGAAGAACGTCTGTGGCAGGTAAATGTTGCTTGAAAGGACAGCATTCCTGAAAAGTGGAGCAATCTCTTCGTCCTTGAAGCCTGCTATACCGCATCCAATACGTGTTACCAGAAACTTCATATCCTGGTGCTGATTTGCAAACTCAATGAACTCATCAACGTAGGGTTTGATAGTTTCAACACCTCCCTGCATGGTAGGTATGGCATAGGACTGACCTGTAAGTCCTACACCAACGCCCCATTCTGCGCCGAACTTCTTGTGAGCAGCTCTTGCAGCTCCACCCATGTGATGACCGGCAAGATTACTGCAAAAGACGAAAATCTCACCCTTTTCAAGAATATCGATTCTATCTGAGGCTATATTTGGGTTTTCTGTTCTGTTTTTACTCATGACTATCATTCCTTAAAAGTTTGACAAGTTTATCAAAACCATTGTCTTTTTGGAGGTTGCCTCGTGTGATTTTCTGAGACATCCCCTTATGCCCCTTGGTAATGAGGCGGTCTTCTTTCTCCAGTTTGCTCCACAGTTCTTCGCCGAAGGTTTCCTTCCAAAGTGATTCTGAGCGTAGAATGAGAAAGGTCTTGTCTGTCTTCGTGGCAAGATATTTTGCCAACAGATTGGTGAATATCGTCGAAGGAAGATGTTTTATGCCCGAAGAGTATCTAAATTTTTCTGAGTGATAACCGATGAGCTGAAAGATGGCTATATCGTGAAAGATGGGATGGTATATCTCTGATGAAGGCTTGCCGTATGCTTCTATTGCAAGTTGGTCAAAAGCCTGCTGCCAGTAATAATTACCTTGCGCTCTTGAACACTTGTTACCATCATAGATGCCTTCTCCCTGAAAGGATAGTGCGTTTCTCATTAAGCATAACAACTGCTCTTTCTCTGAATCGTTCATGTTCATACATAAGTCCTTGTTAACCTTTTCCACATATCCAGGGTTCAGCGTCAGAATGACAACCTTGGCGTCAAGCAAATTACCTGAGAATGGCATAGGAGGCACGCCCACAACATACTTGTATTTTGAATCCACCTTGCTGTTGAAGTCGTGGATAAACGTGGCATCACCAGGATATATGCGTTCATCCTCTTCTTTGTCAGACCATAGCGTATAACCATAAAGGCTTTCAGCAACCGTTGCCCACCCATTTTTCTGCTTGATGTTATGTTTTTCCACGTCAATGTTGCGGAGTGTGTTCCTGAGAGGTTGAAATGTACTTGATGAAGTCACGTCTTGCCGTAGTCACATCTGCATAACGTGAGGCTATCTCATCGTAGTCATAATGTACATCATCGAAATGACATTCTACCTTGCCATCATTGATGTTTTCCCAATAGCGATAGAGTATTTCTTCTGTCAATAATTGAAAGAGTTTCGGGAAACTGTTGCTTTCTGCCAGTTCCATCGTAAGGACATAGTTCTCATCAATACGCAACAGTTCTATATAGGATGCGATACTTTGCTTTGCCGTATTCTCATAGTCGTGGTAGGCTGGATCTGCCATGTGTCGTTCTATGTCTTCCATGAAAGAAGGCAGAAGATTTGCTCCACGCTTTATCCTATAGGCTATGTGAGCGATTTTTGTCCATTCATCCGTTTCGGAAAACTCATGTGCACATCCGTCAATATAAGAGCGTACAGAATGAGGTAATCTCAAATCTGAGTTTCTGTTGATTCTAATTGTTCTCATAGTCAAATAATATTAAAAGTCAAAAGGATATTTACGCCATTCTTTGGATGTGCTTGCCTTTGCAAATGCTTCTTCATCAAATGAATACGCATAGAGGGTATGTGGGGAAGCAGCGTCTTCCATTACGTCAGGGAGCATCATACCACATACACGATTATCTTCCTGTTCCTTTTTTATGAGAAACCCGGAAGCCTCCATCTTGCGAAGGAAATTGCGACGGTCATACTTCTTCTCGTGTATTAACTCATAGATTCGCTGCAGCTCGTCCATCTTAAACTCGTTGTCCAATAATTTGAAAGCGATGGGTGACACTCTAAGTTTTTCCTGTAGTTTCCTTCTTGCCATAGAGATGATTTCAGAATGATCAAAGGCTAAAGGGGGCAGGTGATTCCACTCGTACCATTGAGCCTTGCTCGCATCATCACCAGCTATAACCTTGAAATCATTTTTGCTCACCAAAGCAAAGAATGCAACAGTCAACACTCTTTCACGAGGGTCACGATTAACCTCACTGAATACATGAAACTGCTCCAGATAGACATTATTTATGTTTGTCTCTTCACAAAGTTCTCTTTTGGCTCCCTCCTCGACCGTCTCGTCCATGCAGAGGAAACCACCTGGCAAAGCCCAAGTTCCTTTGTAAGGCTCCAAACCTCGCTCTATGAGGAGAATATTTATGCTCGACCCATCAAAGCCAAAGATAACACTGTCTGTAGTGACAGCAGGATGAGGATATTTATATGTGTACATGCCAAATGATTTATCAATTACAGGTGCAAAGCTAATGCGTTATTTTGACGCAACCAAATATTTTGGCGTAAAAATGACGCAAACGGTGCATTTTTTTAGTTTCCCTTGCTTTAATTGCATGAAATACGAGATTCATTCCATGACCATTCCCATGTTTTTATCATAAAAGGCAAGGGTGCCTACTCATCACGAGCAGGCACCCCTCAGTTATGAGAAAAAGTAATTAGTGCGTTCAACATTCGTGGACAGGCATCGTCTGTGTCTATGTACACAGGTATATATGTGTACATGTACTCATTCATTAGTGTCCGGAGAAAAAATCTCCGATAGCATTTAATTATTTAAAATATAATAAGTTACAAGGCAAAAATTATTTTTCGATTAGAACTCGTAAGTTTGCAGAATGGTATTAAATCCAGTTTCTGCAAGTCATGAATAAAGGCAAAACAATCTTCGCTCAACTTATGTCTCTTTTTACCGAATATGAATTCAGCAAGTGTGTCAAACATTACAAAGGTGACCGACATGCAATAAAGTTTAATTGCCGAGACCAGTTCTTGGTAATGAGTTTTGCGCAATTCACAGACAGAAGCGGTTTGAGAGATATTGAGACTACTCTTGATCTTTGCTCGCAAGACTTGTATAGATCCGGTCTGAAGATTATGCCGAAATCCACACTTGCGGAAGCGAACGAGAAAAGGGACTGGCGTATTTATCAGGACTTTGGTTACGTCTTGATACAGAAGGCCAAGAAGTTGTATGAGGGAGAAAGACTCAGACTTGACCTTGATGAAATGGTTTGTGCGTTTGACAGCAGTACCATTGAATTGTGTCTTTCTCTGTGTCCATGGGCCACGCTTCATCACGGGAAAGGAGGTTTCAAGATGCATACGCTTATGGATTTGAATGGTTCTATCCCTACTTTTATCCGCCTCACAGAAGCCTCTGTACACGATTCCAAGATTATGGAAGAAATACCCGTAGAAGCGAACGCCTACTATCTCATGGATAAAGGTTATGTGAAATTTGATACGCTTTACAAGCACTTCCATCAAAACCACGCGTGGTTCGTTACGAGAGCCAAGGATAATATGTTGTACGAAGTTGTCGAGTCTCGTGAAGTTGATTCGCACGCCGGTCTTATTTCTGACGAAACGGTCAAACTTTCCGGATATTATACTTCCAAGAAGTACCCCGATAATCTCAGGCTTGTAGTGTATGAGGATTTTAGGGATGGAAAAGTCTACCGTTTTCTCACCAATAACTTCATCGTCGAAGCACTTACAGTTGCTGAACTGTATCGGGAGAGATGGCAGATTGAAATATTCTTCAAATGGATTAAGCAGCATCTGCATATCAAGACATTCTATGGCACATCCAGGAATGCTGTCTATACGCAGATATGGATAGCCATTTGTGACTATCTGCTGCTTATTATAGCAAAGAAGCAATATGGATTGAAGCCCAGTCTTCATACAATTTCTAATTCCATCGGACAGATTCTCTTCAAAAGAGGAGACATCCGAGATTTTTATAACAAACCTGTTGAGCCGTTAAATGTTCCGGAGGACGACTCTGCCAGGCAACTCACTTTATGGTAAAATTTCTCCGGACAGCAATGATAGCACATAAGACATAAAAGCCCCTTTCACTATCCTTGCAGCAGGTATGCCAACAATGTCATAACCATGTTTTGAAACGATTTCCATCTCCTCACGGTCTTTAACTCCGATAAAAAGAATTTCATTTGCTGGATTCATCTCCTTTAGTCTGTCAGCGATTTTAACTGCCAACAGGATATTCCCCTGATTGCCACCTCCGCTAATGAGACTTCTTATATGTCTGTTGTTGTTCATAGGATGATATATGGTTTATTTTTCCGATTATAATCCTCAAAACGAAAAGCAAATTTTCTCAAAACGAAAAGCAAAAAAATTTTCTTTTTTTTCTCCAAAAGCAGGGCAACTTCGCTCTGCTTTTCTTTTTTGAAAAAATGACCAAACGTTTTGCAAAAAATGACTTTTTGAATTTCCGATGATAATGTAAAAACAAATTTAATATTTCCAAAACTAATTCGGCTTCCAATACAAAATAATTCTTTATTAAACTTTTATTTGAGATGCAAAATTATAAAAAATTTACATAGTAAATTGGAAAGTTATAAAAATTCACAGCAATAGATATAAACAATGGGGATTGCCGCAAAGTCGCGGCAATCCCCATTAAGCATTATGTGATTTAACTAATCACTATTTAATTTAACCAATCATTATTCGGGTTTAACCAATGATAAGTACAATTCGTCCAATTGTTTTTGGTCGATAACATTTGGCGAATCACTCATAAGGTCTCTACCGCTGTTGTTCTTAGGAAAGGCTATGAAATCTCGAATACTCTCAACGCCCGCAAATATTGAACACAAACGGTCAAAACCAAAGGCTATACCTGCGTGAGGTGGCGCTCCGTATTCAAAAGCATTCATAAAGAATCCGAACTGAGCCATTGCCGACTCAGGAGTAAAGCCCAACGCCTCAAACATACGCATCTGCATATTTCTGTCATGTATTCTCACGCTGCCGCCACCGACTTCCGTTCCATTAATAACCAAGTCGTATGCCCAAGCACGTACTTTGCCCGGATCTTTATCCAACAACTCAGGATAATCCTCCGGGTTTGGAGATGTGAATGGGTGGTGCATAGCATAGAAACGCTTATCCTCTTCACTCCATTCCAACAATGGAAAATCGGTTATCCAAGTTATAGCGTAGTTGAATGGATTTCTAAGATTAAGTTGAGAACCCATTTCCAAACGTAATGCACAAAGTTGAGTGCGAACCTGCATAGTTTTACCCGACATTACAAGCATCAAATCGCCTTTTTCTGCACCGAATTTTGTTGCAAATCGCTGCAAATCCTCTTGCGAATAGAATTTATCGATTGATGATTTGAAAGTTCCGTCCTCATTGTATTTGATATAAACAAGACCTTTTGCACCGACTTGCGGACGTTTAACGAAATCCGTCAAAGCGTCCAATTGTTTTCTTGTGTAAGATGCGCAACCTTTGGCACAAATACCTACAACCAATTCAGCATCATCGAAAACAGAAAAGCCTTTACCTTGTGCCACATCGTTAAGTTCAACAAATTTCATATCAAAACGCAAATCAGGTTTATCACTTCCGTAATATTTCATCGCATCTTGCCAAGTCATTCTCGGGAATTTGTCAAATTTCAAGCCTTTTTCTTGTTCAAACAAATGTTTTATCAAACCTTCAAACATTACAAGGACATCTTCCTGCTCAACAAAAGACATCTCACAGTCTATCTGTGTAAATTCAGGCTGACGGTCTGCACGCAAATCTTCGTCTCTAAAACATTTAACTATCTGAAAATACCTGTCAAAGCCTGCAACCATAAGCAGTTGTTTATATTGCTGCGGACTTTGTGGCAAAGCATAAAACTGATTAGGGTTCATTCTTGACGGAACAACGAAATCTCTTGCTCCTTCCGGGGTGGAACGAATCAAGAAAGGCGTCTCTATTTCAAGAAAACTTTCGTCAGAAAGATAATTTCTTATCAAACGTGCCAATCTATGTCTTAATTCCAAATTCTTCCTGACAACAGGACGACGTAAATCCAAATAACGATACTTCATTCTTAATTCATCGCCACCGTCAGTATTGTCTTCTATCGTAAAAGGCGGTAATTTGGCGGTATTCAAGATGTTTATCTTTTCTACTTCTATCTCAATATCACCGGTAGGTATGTTTTTGTTTTTATTACTTCTCTCTCTTACCGTGCCTGTAACTTGAAGGACATATTCTCTGTTAAGGCTCTTCGTTTGAGTGTAAAGCTCTTTGTTTGTATCGATATTGCAAACCAATTGCGTTATTCCGTAACGGTCTCTTAAATCAATAAAAGTCATACTTCCCAAATCACGTGATTTTTGCAACCAACCACATAGTACAACCTTTTGACCGCAATCTTCTATTCTTAATTCTCCGCAAGTTTTTGTTCTAAGCATATTCGTATATATAAAGATAATTACTCATTCACAATATGTAAATGACAATGCAAAATTATAATATTTTGAGCAAGACTAACAACAAGATTAATAAAATTTATAAATTTTCTTTACTCAAATTGAATTGTAACGGGTACTTTGCTCTAACGGTTTTATAAAATTCTTCAATTTGTTTGAAATCTTTTGCGTAATCACCGGTCGGGATTATTTTGCTTGATTTGTCCATTCCGCAAGTTTTCTTTTCATAATCAATCCATGCCAAGAAGATTGGTTTTTCACTTGCTTGTGCAATATAATAAAAACCTTTCTTCCAATTATTGGTTTTCTTACGTGTGCCTTCGGGTGTAAGTACCAACGAAAAATCCTTGTTGGTTTTCAATTCATGGATAATGTCATCGAAAAATCCTTTGCCGTCATGCCCTCTATTGACAGGCACTGCACCCAAGCATTTGAGGATTCCTCCCAAAGGAAAGAAGAACATCTCCTTCTTGATAAGGAAATGAGATTTCACCCCCAACGCCCATAATCCTGCTCTCCCCCACACAAAATCCCACATACTTGTATGAGGGGCTTCTATGATAACGGCGTTTTTCATCTCCTGTGAAAAATCCGATTGGAGACGAAAACCGCCGAGTTTTAATATTATCTTACCTAATAACTTCATTATTTAGCCAAAAGGTAAGTATCTTTCGCAATTACATATTCCTCGTCCGTTGTTACAGACAATAATTTGACTTTGCTGTCAGGCGTTGAAATTATACCGTCTTTACCTGCCGTCTGCTCGTTGATTTGTTTGTCAATTTTTGCACCCAAAAACTCCAAGCCGGTAGATATTGCCTCTCTTTGCCACCAAGCATTCTCTCCGATACCTCCCGTAAATAGGATAATATCGACTCCACCCATTGCAGCCGCATAAGCACCTATATATTTCTTAACTCTATAAGCGAAAACATCAAAAGCATCGCTCAAACGTTGATTACCCTCTCGTTTTCCTGCCATAATATCTCGCATATCGGTTACACCTTCCGTCAAACCATTAAGACCGCAATCTTTGGTAATGAATTTGTTTAATTCCTTATAACCCCAACCTTCTTTTTCGCCAATATACAACACTGCTCCAACATCAATATCTCCGCAACGGCTACCCATCATCAATCCTTCAACCGTGGTAAATCCCATAGAAGTATCTATACTCTTTCCATTGACAATGGCTGCTACCGAAGCACCGCTACCTAAGTGGCAAGAAATGATTTTAGAATTGTTTATATCCATTCCAACCATTGCCGCAGCCTTAGGTGCAACATATCTGTGAGATGTTCCGTGAAAACCGTAACGACGTATTCTGTCTTTTTCGTAATATTTGATAGGAATACCATACAAATACGCCTTAGCAGGCATAGTATGGTGAAAAGCGGTATCAAACACTGCAACCTGAGGTGCATTAGGAAGCAAATGCTCCATTGCTTCTATACCTGCCAAATTCGCAGGAGCGTGCAAAGGTGCCAAAGAAATCAAATTCCTTATATGTTGTTTTACCTTATCATCTACAAGAACGCTCTTTGTGAATACTTCTCCACCATGAGCAACCCTATGTCCGCAAGCCTCTATCTCACTAAGAGATGATACAACGCCCATCTTCTCATCTGTCAAGGCTTTTAATATCATATTGATACCGTCCTTATGAGTTGGAATAGGGACTTTCTCGTAATATTTGTCCTTGCCTTGTGGTTTGTGTGTAAATTCACCCATTTCCAAACCCACTCTCTCGCAAAGACCCTTTGCCAAAAGTTTCGACTCATTGTCGTTAATAATATCAATCAACTGATACTTGATTGAAGAACTTCCGCAATTCAAAACTAATATCTTCATAATATTCTTTTTATTTTTACCTTCTTTGTCTTACTTGTACCAATTTTTCGTTTTCCTTAAAAGCAAAAATTATCATCATTATCCCTTTTTTGGAAACGATTTTCAAAATTACAACTATTTTTCAAAACGACAAAGCCTTTATTTTATTTTTCTCTCTTTTACCGCAAAACAGAGTTTTCGATACTCGCCGAAAATCACAAATACACTTACAGAAAATTAATAAGTGTTATTGCAAAATTAGTGTTAAACATCAGCAAAATGATTAATGAAACTAATTTACTAATCATTGAGATTATTTTATTGGTTATTGAAATTATTTTTTGGTTTGATAAACCTTGTAAATTATTAAAATGAGTTACCTTTGCAAAAAATTCATTAAAGCAGTTTGATAATCACACGCAAACCCCAAAAATATGGTTTGCAATATCAAAAAGTACAGAAGTGGTAAAAGATATTCAGATAAAGGACTTTAATTATCCGTTGAAAGAAGAAAAGATTGCAAAATTTGCCCTGCAAAAACGTGATGAGGCAAAGTTATTATGCTTCAACGGAACGACAATAGAAGACAAGATATTCAAGCAACTGCCGTATATTTTAGATAGTAACACTCTTTTGATTTTCAATGATACGAAAGTCGTTTATGCACGCTTGTTTTTCAAGAAACCAACAGGCAGCACGATAGAAATATTTTGCTTGGAGCCGATAACACCTAACGATTTTCAACTTGCATTCTATCAAACCGGGACAACCACCTGGAAATGTTTGATTGGTAACAACAAAAAATGGAAAGACGGCATATTGTCTCAAACCAAAACAATCAATGGGAAGGCTGTAACACTTAATGCCAAAAGATTGTACAACGAAAACGAGAGTTGGGCTGTTGAATTTTCTTGGGACAAAGACTTTTCTTTTGCCGAGATTATGCAACATTTCGGTGTCATACCACTGCCTCCTTATCTTAACAGACAATCCGAAGAACAAGACAAACAAGACTACCAAACCGTTTATGCACATTTCAACGGCTCTGTTGCCGCTCCAACGGCGGGATTGCACTTCACGGACAAGACTTTTGAAGATTTGAAATTAAGGAACATCAAAACCGATTTCATTACTCTTCATGTCGGTGCGGGAACTTTCAAACCCGTTACCACAGAAACAATCGGCGGCCACATAATGCACACCGAGAAAATCACTATTGCAAAGCATGTAATCGAAAATCTTTTGAATTATATCGACAAAGAGATTATCTGTGTGGGTACAACGTCCGTTCGTACGATAGAATCGCTTTATTGGTTCGGTGTCGATTTAATTGAAAACGGCAAAACGTATAGCGAAATCGACATCAAACAATGGTATCCATACGAAAATCATAAGCACATCACAACAAAAGAATCCCTGACGGCTATCCTTGATATGCTTAACAATAACAATATGCAGAGCGTGTATGGTCAAACACAGTTAATCATAACACCGCAATATGAATACAAGATTGTCAAAGGTATGGTAACTAATTTTCATCAGCCTAAGAGTACTTTGCTCTTGCTTGTCAGTGCAATGATTGGCGAGGATTGGAAAAAAGTTTATCTGCACGCAATGGAAAATAATTACAGATTTCTTTCTTACGGCGATGCTTGTCTTTTCCGCAAGAAACAATGATATAACGCAAACGATAACTTAACAAACAATCACCATAAACAACAATATTAAACCGACAACAAAAGAAATAACAACAAAAATGAAAAAGATACTTTATTTATTAAGCATAAATATTCTTACTATAACTTTATTTGCAGCCTGCACCACCAAGACAATGGCACAAAACGTAAGGGTAAGAGTTTTTTCCACTTGCAACATAACGTCATTAACCCTTACCCCGTCCTTTGGTGCTTACACTTTGAACGATTCAATAAAACTAAACAAAAGCAATAAAGTCAATATATCGGTCAATGACTGCAAAATTGCAGTTTCGTTAAACGACAAAACGATTGCAAAGACCGACAGCGTAAAAATATCAAGTGAAGATTTGAAATGTTTTGTCCAAATTACGCCTGATAACGTCAAACCAAGACGATATGACAACAATATCATAATAAAGTTAGACGTTGCCAAAAAGAATCTTATAATTATAAACGATGTAAGTCAAGACAATTATTTGGCGGGTGTTGTGCAAAGCGAAGCCGGTGGAGCGAGCGACAATGTGGAGTTCTTCAAGGTTCAGGCCATTTGTTGCAGAAGTTATATGTATAGGTTTATAAACAAACACGCCAAGGACGGCTACAACCTTTGCGATGACGTAAATTGTCAAGTATATCTTTCTCGTGCGAACAAGCCGCAATGTATCGAAGGGGCTGCAAGTACAAACGGCGAGATTATAGTAGATGAAAATGACAAAATCATAGAAACGCTTTTTCACTCCAACAGTGGCGGACAGACATCTAACAGCGAAGATGTATGGAGTAATAAAATTCCGTACCTACGCAGCGTTGTGGATTCTTTTTCCTTGAATATGCCGAACGCAAAATGGGAAAAAGAAATAACACAAAAGCAATGGCTGAACTATTTCAAAGGCAAGGGCATCAACACAAAGAAAAACAAAGACGAGCTGCTTTCTTTCTCTCAATCACAAGGCAGAAAAACCGACATATTAGGCGTTCCTTTGACGCAAATTCGTAAAGATTTCAATTTGAAAAGTACATATTTTGACGTTATTGTTTGGGGTAGCAACATTAAACTCAAAGGCAGAGGCTACGGACACGGTGTAGGTATGAGCCAAGAGGGTGCTGTCAATATGTGCGAGAGCGGTTATGAGTATTGGGAGGTTATAGAGTTTTATTATAAAGACGTTAAAATCAAAAACCTCAACAAAGACTCTTAATCCTGCCATATCCTTAACTCTTAAACACCGCATCATTATGATATTCACACAAACCGAAAGACTTATCATTCGTTCGTGGAAAACGGAAGATATTGCACTATTCAAACAAATGAACAAGGACAAGGAAGTAATGAAATACTTTCCTGCTTTGCTTTCGGACGCAGAAACAGAAGCGTTTTATGAGAGAATATCTTTGGAATTTCAACAAAAAGGCTACGGTCTTTACGCAATTGAATTAAAAGCGACCAAAGAGTTTATCGGCTATGTCGGACTACATCAAATCGGTTTCAAATCCGATGTTGTCTCAGGTATAGAAATAGGTTGGAGGCTTGCAAGCAAATACCATAAATGCGGATACGCTCCCGAAGCCGCCACAGCCGTTATCACTTTGGCAAGGAAAATAGGAATTAAAGAATTGTATTCCTTTACAGCCAAGATTAATAAACCCTCCGAACGGGTAATGCAGAAAATCGGTATGACCAAATTATGCGAATTTAACATTCCGACTCTTGCTGCCGACTCCATTCTCAATCCACACGTGCTTTACAAAATAACCCTCTAAATAATCATTGCCACCACATTCGCCAATTCCCGTTTTTTGTCATATAAAAAATAGTTTGTAATTTTGCAGCCGTATAAAGCCGCCACATATTTCGACAACATAGTCTTAATATTCATTATTATGTTTTCGGATTTGCTTGCGGTTTTTTGACAAAAGCGTTATGTCTCAACAGCAACAAAGTTCCACGCTTTTGATACGAATTTATTAACCTTCCTTTGGAACTTAGGAAACTTAAAAACAATAACTATGAAAAGACTTTTAGTATGCTTGGCTTTATGTTTAATCGCCGTCATAACGTCTAATGCTCAACAAGAAGAATTATTCTCTCCTTTCCAATTTACTTTCACATATCCTGTGGGGACTAACGGAGCAAATGCAAAAGAATATACCAACGGGGCTTCTCTTAATCTATTGGTAGGAGTTTCAAAAAATGAGGAAAGCTTCGCAATAGCGTCCATAAGCAACGTTATTTCTCAAAACGCAAAGGGATTTCAATTGGCAGGAATCTCCAATCATATCGGAAATTACGGTAAAGGAATTGCCATAGCAGGAGGTGTCAATACGGTAGGCGGCTCTTTCAAAGGAATACAAGTAGGCGGATTAGCAAATATCGTCAAAGTAGATTTCAAAGGTCTGCAATTATCGGGAGCAGTCAATACTGCCAAAAATGTTAAAGGCTTGCAATTCGCAGGGCTCTCCAATATTGCAAACAATGTCTATGGTCTGCAATTTTCCGGACTTATCAACATAGCCAAAGATGTTAAAGGCGTGCAGTTCGCAGGCTTAATCAATATCGCCGACCAATGCGAATACCCGATAGGACTTATCAACATCATCAAAAAAGGTGAAAAAGGCATCGCAATATCCTACGATTTATTGTCCAATGCCGTTATATCTTTTCGTTCGGGCGGTAAATACACTTACGGTATCTTAGGTTTGGGTCTTAACACCAAGACAAACCAAGACAATAATTTCGTTGCCGAAGGCGGTTACGGCGTACATATCCCTATTACCAACTATTTCAGAATCGACAACGAAATAAAAGCCACTTCGATAAGTAACAATTCCGATGAATCCTCGGCAGCAAATTTCTCTTATCTTCTTGCTCCGTCATTCACTCTTGCAAAACATTACAATATCTTCGCAGGCGTAAGCCTTAACTACTTCTATTCTTCTTCCACCGACTTTGATAACATTCTCCCTTCCGACAATCTTTGGAACAAGATTGACAACGGCAACTCCCAATCTTTATACATAGGTTATCAAATCGGCTTACAATATATCTTCTAAATCTCTTTGCTATGTATAGATTATTTAGATTGAAAGCAAACATAGTTATTGCTTTTGCTGTCTTGATACAACTGTTTTCTGCCTGTTCGCCAAACAATGCAGGGGATTTCGCTCCACTTGAAAACAATATAAAAAAGATAATTGCAGACGAAAAAGGACAATTCGGCATTGCGATAATCATCGACAGCAACTCTTTTGCAATGAACAACACCGCAACTTATCCGTTGATGAGTATGTTCAAACTTCATCAGTCCATTGCCGTATGTAACGTTTTAAGCAAAAGCAACACTTCGCTTGACAGCGTTATAACCATAAACAGCAATGAAATAGATACCAACACATGGAGCCCTATGTTGAAACAGTACAGCCACGAAGGTTTTGATATAAGCATAAAGGATTTGATTATGTATCTTATGGTAGATAGCGACAACAATGCAAGCAATATTCTTTTTGACCGCATTGTAAATGTTGCAAATACCGACAGCATAATAGCCTCTACCATATTGCCCGAACGCGGTTTCAAACTCATATACAAAGAAGCCGATATGTCGAAAGACCATTCGCTTGCGTATTCCAACGTAACTTCTCCAATGTCCTTTGCAAAACTTGTCCATAAAGTATTTACCGACAGTCTGACTTGCAAACCTTGTCAAGACTATATCAAACACACAATGCAACTATGTCAGACAGGAATGAACCGTATAGCGGCAGGACTTCCAAAAAATAAAAACATAACTTTCGCACACAGAACAGGCTCGGGCTACACTAACGAAAAAGGAGAAATTGCCGCTGTTAATGACGGTGGGTTCATAACTCTTCCCGATGGCAAAACATATACGGTTGTCATTCTTGTAAAAGATTACAAGGGAACACAGGAAGAAGCCGAGAAAGTTATTGCCGAAATTTCAAAGACGATATATCAATTTATTTGTTCTTCAAATTAGTGTTTTTTTAACATAATGAATAAACGGAAAACAATATAAATTTATTTTTTCCGTTTTTTTCTTGTAACTCAAAAACTAAAACACAAATGAAACGCATTTTATTAATCATCGCCGCACTTTCTATCTTAGCTTTTACGGCGTGCGGTCAAAAACACAACAAGGAGGGCAAACAAATGAAAACGCTTGTAACTTATTTCTCCGCCACGGGAACAACCGAAGCAGTGGCTAAACAATTGGCTTCGATGGCTAACGCCGACATTCAACCCATAACTCCCGAAAAGGCATACACCGATGCCGATTTGGATTGGACGGACAAAAACTCCCGCTCCACAATTGAGCATCGCGACGACTTACGCCCTGCAATCAAAAAGGCTGACAACGTAACCTCTTACGACATTATCTACGTCGGCTTCCCTATCTGGTGGTACAGCAACCCCGAAATCATTGACACTTTCTTTGAAACCTACGATTTAAGCGGCAAAACCGTTATTCTATTCGCCACTTCGGGCGGCAGCACTATCGATAAAGCCGTTCAAGACCTTAAATCCGCCAACCCGAAAGTCAATATCAAAGGCGGCAAACTTCTAAATAATCCCACCCGCTCGCAATTGGAAGAATTTTTAAGGGACATCAAATAATTTGGCAAACAAATTTCATTACCTAATTGTTCATTTTTTGAGAATCCGTCGGTAGAACTATCGGCGGATTCTTTATTTCTCATTCAAGATACGGCAGTTTTTAATAAAAATACGCAGGTTTATATTCCAAACACGGTAGTTCTCGTTCCAAACACGCAGGTTTTCGTTCCAAACACGGAGATTCGTGACGCAGATAGTACTATATACGGTTACTATATAGTACTATATATAGTCGCTATATAGTACTATATACATCACGAACCTCCGTGTTTGGAACGAGAACTACCGTGTTTGGAACACAAACCTGCGTATTTGAAACTCTAAGTGGCGTGTAGCGGATAAAAAATGGGGTGTTTCAAATAAAAATTAAAGACAATGGGACGAAAGAAGTACATCATTATATATTAATGGCAGTGCGGAACGACACAAATTCAAATAAATAAAATAAACCGCCACATAATTGCGGCGGTTTGTCAATATATTGAAAATTAAATGTAGTTTATTATTTGGTCTCCTTCGGGCTAAGGTCCTTGATAACGTCTCCGTGGTCTTTGACAATCATACGATACCATTCTTCCGGATAAGCAGGCTGCTGCGGAAAGACACAATCACCCTTGCGGTAGCCGGTCTCCTCAAATTTGCCGTCCTTTTCTTTCTTGATATTACCGTCGATGTATTTAACCAATAAGTAATTGTAAAGATTGCTCCAAGCCTCGAAAGTTTGGTCTCCCTTTGCAACGGAAAAGTCTGTCAATATCTTACACATTGCATCAACATCGTCCATATTCTTTACCTTAGCGTCGATTTGTTCTACCTCTTTAATGAATGAGTTTTCCAAGTTGTTTTGTACTTTTTGCAAATCGACAATCATATCTTTCCAACGGGTATATACCCAGTTCGTAACTTGGTTGAATTTCCAGAAAGCGGAAGTTGGCGAATATTCGACCATAGAACCGTTACCCTCCTCAAAGCAATGAGGAACTTTGGCGATAGAACCATACATAGGCACATAGACCGTAGTATATGTGTCATCTACACCGAACCATAAGATACCTTTGGCTTTTGCAGGCATCCAACTTCTGGTTTGTCCGACAAATGAAAAGCCTGTCTGCTGGGTGGAAGTTGCTCTTTCGTGAATATAGTTTTGACCATCGACACTCCAAGTCATAGGTCTCCAACGGTAAGGACAACCATAAGGACCTGCTCCCAAATCCTTAGACATATCCATTGCCGTACCTTGATAATAATCACGCATCAAGTCCATAACTTCCTTAACGCTCACTTTATGGTCGGGTTTAATCCAAAGAGGCATTCTTTCAACATTAACCGAAGCCAAAGTTTTGCCCATTGCGTAGTCTTCGTATTTGTGCATAGTTGAGTTGATGCGGTTAAACATTGCATAAACTCTGGCCTCGCAACCTCTGACGCCCGAGAAAGTCAATGGAGCGTAGGTGTCGGAAAAAGAAAATTCGGAATCCTTACCATTGAACCAACCCTTGGAACGTGCAAATGTGATAACGTCGTCAGCATATACGGTTGTAATGTTTTTATCGAATATTTTCTTAATGTTTTTGTAGGAGATAGATGTTGTGTTCTTCTTTGTCTCCAAAGGGAATGTGGTTATACGTGCTTGGTTTGCGTGTCCCGAAACATAACCGTCGGGTATCATTCTTGCAACCCAAACGGCACCTTTGTTACCTTTGCCCTTGCCGATAAGTTCCATTATCCAAACTTCTTCTCCGTCGGCTATGGAAAAACTTTCTCCCTCCGAAGCGTAGCCGTATGTAGCCATAAAATCCGCTATTTGCTTGATTGCTTCACGAGCGGTCTTGGTTCTTTGCAATGTTAAGTATATCAATGAGCCGTAGTCTATGCCGTTGCCCAAATCCCAACATTCTTCTCTGCCGCCGTAAGTCGTTTCACCTATAACCAAACCCCATTCATTCATATTTCCAACGGTGGTGTAGGTTTGTGCTGCTTGTGGAATTTTGATAAGCGGCTTGCCGGTGTCCCATTCAATGATTTGAATCATCGTTCCTGCCGGATATTGTGCAGCACGTCTGTAATAAAGTTCTCCATACAAGGTATGAGAATCTGCCGCATAGGTAATCATCGTTGAGCCGTCCTTTGTAGCACCTTTTGTGAATAAGAAATTGGTGCAAGCAAAGGCTGCCGTGCTTAATGCTAAGGCGGTGGTGAATAATAATCCCGCCAAAATACTCTTTCTTCTCATCTTATTATTGTTATTGTAAATTATATTTTCGTTTTATACGTTCTGACAAACCAATGTTCCGATGTTTTCGCCTTGTACAACACGTTGCAAGTTGCCTTGTTTGTTCATATCAAAGACATATATCGGAAGATTGTTCTCCTGACACAAGGCAAAAGCCGTCAAATCCATAACTTTTAGTTTCTTATTCATCGCTTCGTCGAATGAAAGCGTTTCGTATTTCTTTGCGTTTTTGTCCTTCTCGGGGTCTGCGGTATAGACGCCATCGACTCTTGTTCCCTTCAAGATAACATCGGCTTTGATTTCTATGGCTCTTAATGTGGAAGCGGTATCGGTTGTAAAGAAAGGATTACCCGTTCCTCCGCCAATGATAACAACCTTCTTTGACTCCAATGCTTCTATTGCACGTCTTCGAGAGAAAGCCTTGCTTATAGGTTCTATGGCTAAGCCGCCCAATAATTCCGTTTTCACACCTTGACGTTCCAATTCGCCTTGCAGTGCCAAAGAATTAATCATCGTAGCCATCATTCCCATATAATCGCCTTGCACTCTGTCCATACCTTTCGCCGAACCTTGCATTCCGCGATAGATATTGCCACCGCCTATAACGACAGCAACCTCAACGCCTTTTTCGTATGCTTGTTTGATTTCGCTGCAATACATCGTCAGCATCTCGGGAGAAATACCGTAGGATTGGTTTCCCATAAGACTCTCGCCGGAAAGTTTCAATAATATTCTTTTATACTTCATAGCCTTTTGATTTTGTCGTGCAAAGGTATGAAATTTTTTTGCCTTTCAATGATTTTTCGGCGTCTTTTATGGTTTTTCAAAGTCATTTAATCGGTTTTACAGTATGAGAAACTAATTTTTTAATGTTTAACACTAATTTATTAATGTGAGAGATTAATTTTTTAGTGTTAAACATTATTTTTCGCTTCCGTGCAAACTATTTATTCTACCTTACCTTCATTGATATATTGACACAAATCCCAATTGCCAAGATGAAAGCCGTTGCCGTGTCGCCTAAATTTGTAACCGAATTGCTGCATTGTATCGGGAAAATCATCAAGCCAACCATCTTTAACGATGTATATAGTATCCATTGCTGCGACTTGTGTAGCTCTTTGAGGGTTACGAGTGTATGCCCAATCGTCTTGGTGCGGAGTGGAAAGCACTTTGTCGGGATGTGCAACGGAGCAAATATAAGAATGCCACCAATCGCCAATAATTCCGCACTTGCCCAAAGGCTCCAATTCATTAGCGTATCGCTCCATAGGTTTAAGGTTTTTTGGTTTCGATTCCAACATAGTATAGACAGGACTTATCGCTCCAACGAACAATACAACGTATAAAAATTTCCTTAAATAACGCATAAGTTTCTCGTCATACAACCTGTCGAATATAAGCAATACACACATAGATAAAGATATATAACAAGAAACATAATACCAACGTCCCATACCATTCTTCATCACCCATAAAGAAAGTAAGTATATGCCATAAAATGCACAGAAATCAAGGAAGAAAAAAGTAATCCATTTGTCTTTCAACAGAACTTTGTACCATTTTTTCTTGATTATAAAATATGTCAGTGTGATTAAAAAGATAAGACATAAATAGGTGTGAATGCTGACAATGTATTCTTTGGTATGGAAAACAAGTATGGCTCTGTAATCGTAGTACAGAATAAGTAGTGCTTTCAATATATCTTTTATTCCGCTGATTTTATTGCATTCGGCGCATTCCGCTGCATTGAAAGAATAAATAAATTTTATCAAAGCCAAAGCCACAATACCACCAATAACAGAGAATAAACAAACATTCTTATGCGGTAATTTTTTGCCATTGTAGAACAAAAGAACAACAATCAAAAAAATGATGCTAAATATAGCGTTGTAAAGAACCCATATAGCAATAACCATAAACAACATTGCAAGACACATAAATACTTTGGCTTTCAATGTGTTTTTATCCATATCCCAAACTTTATTGATAAACATAACCGACACAGCCAACACACTATATTCCCAACCTATAAAGAACCGAGTTATATCTATAAACCTTTGAAAGGGTAGAAAGAAAATTATTGCTACAAATATTTTGTTGCTTTTACGTTTGAATAATGTCCCGAAGCAAAGTACTCCGACCAGTAGTAAAAGATATTCCGCAATACTTACTGCCGTTATCGTTCTAAAACCGCACCACATAAATATTTGGGCAATCATAGCTACAATATTGCCACCACGTGATTGATTCCAAGCAAATAAATCGTCGGGTAGATGAAACGTTTGAGCCATAAGCACACACCATGCATCGTCCGAATTTAACAAAGGGTAACGCAAATAAGAATAGAAGCAAAACGAAATTATCATTATCGCCGCAATGCAAATATAATGATAATTGTTTTTAATAAAATCTTTCATAACTCGTGATATATTTATGTGTTTATTTATCTTGTTTTGTAATCTTTATAAGCGTTTTCCAATGCTTTATAAAACATCTCGCCGACATATTTAGCCCCCGCATCGTTGAAATGTGTAAAATCCTTATTCGCCAACGGCTTGTCCCTTAATACCCATGAGGGCATGGAATTGTTTCCTCCCATAGCCTCAAACAAATTCCAAAAAGCAACGCCGCATTCTTGGGCGACCTGCTTTTGAACGGCGAGAATTTTTGGAATATTAGGGTTTGTCTCATAATTATCTCCCTTTTTACGACTTCTATCGGATATACCGACGATAATTATAGCCGCTTGCGGATTGGTACGTTTAATAAAATCGACTTGTCTTTTGAGATTGGTTTTGTAGAATTGATATGAAGAAACAATAGTCTGTTCATCTTGCGGCACGGCATTAACACCGAATTGAAGAATAATCAATTTAACATTAAGCATATTACTCATTCGGCAAAGGAAATCTACATTGTTTTTGTTAAAGCCATAACCCGATGAGCCTCTCAACGACACATTGTCAAAATATACCCCACCACCATTGCTGAAATCCAAAGAATACAATTCGGGACGACCTTTGACAGAAATAGTCAGTGATTTGGTAGGCTTGGTTATATGGCAGCTTTGTTTGGAAAGTAGCACTTCATTATCCAATGAATACGAAGCCAATGTATCTTTATTTGCAACAAAACCGATTTGAGTATTCTCGCTGTGGTTTCCATAATACAGAGTAATATCGCCGCTAATCGCTTTGGCGAAGTTTAGTTTTACAAAAGAATTTTCATCTTCGGGAATAGTGGCTGCTTGCATAAGACCGTAGCGATGAAAATCGTGTTTTTCCAAATCTATAATCGAATAAAAATTCCAGTTATCTGAGTATTCAAAACTAACATTCTTAATATTGGATAATGAATGCAGTGGTATCTCGCCTTGTCCCTTGCCGCCGAATTGATTTTGCAGACGCAAACGTAAATAAGAGGTAATTCTGTCGCCTTCTATTTGAGAATCGCCGTAATGAATAATTCTTACCTTATCATTATTTATGCTTATGCTATCCAACGAAGCAAATAGTTTATCCAAATAATGAAGATTATCTTGTGGAAGTTCTATTTTAACGAGATTATCTTCTTTTATTTTTACTTGTTTGTCGTCTTTATCAAGATTTTGCTTCGATGTGTCTTCATCAAACAAAACATCAATATCTGAATACTGTACCTTCTCTGTTAAAAACAACTCCTCAAAGGTTGGGAATCTCAATTCCAACATCCCGATTTTCAATCCGCCTTTCGGAAATACCAATACGATAACACCCAACAACAATAAAACTGCGGAAAAAGTTAAGATGAGTTTAGAGATTTTCATCTTAGTAAGTCTGACTTGTTTGTTATTACTTTACTTTTATCTTTTGTCCTAAACGAAGTCTGTCGGCAGATTTCTTATCCATATTGTTTAACTTCATAATTTTTTCAACCGTTGTGTTGTACCTTGCGGCAATCTTGGTAATAGTATCGCCGCTTTTAACGGTATGCGTTTTAGATGTTTTCTGGTTAGTTGCTTTTTTATTATTATTGTTTGCCTTAGTGTTATTTGTTTTACTGTTAATATTGGTTTTGTTTTTAGACGAAGTGTTATTAACAGAAGACTTGTTAGTGTTGTTTGCCGTTATTTGTTCCACTTGATTGTTCTCGTTATCGGCAGCCGTTATGCTTTCTTCAACAATACTCTCTTTTTCGCTTTCGCTCTGTGGAATATATTTCTGTTTTTCAACAGCCACACGCTGTTTTACCGAAAGCAATGTACCTTTACGCAATTTATTTGTCTTAACTTTTCTGTTCCATTTTCTCAAATCGCTGACGCTAACTCCATATCTTCTTGCAATTGACGACCAACTTTCTCTTGATTGTACCTTATGAGTAATTGTTTTGGTAATATACACAGCATCCGATTGTGAATCACAATTTACATTCATTTTAATCGTACCATCGGAAGCCAAATTCCTTAAATTATACAAATTCGTATCGGTAGAAGCGATGGAATCTTCCAATTCAATAAACTCCTCAATGTTTTTAAGTGGCAACCGCAATGAGTATTTAGCCGTTGTCCCGGGAATATAGTTCATTTTATATTGCGGGTTCATCTCCTTTATTTGCTCAACAG
Organism: uncultured Bacteroidales bacterium; assembly: GCA_900315335.1. GTDB lineage: Bacteria > Bacteroidota > Bacteroidia > Bacteroidales > P3 > Scybalousia_A. The sequence continues at coordinate 43,081 of OMYR01000018.1, read as the reverse complement.
ATATACCCAACACTTTTTCAATTTGACCAAAATAAATATCTCTTGAAACATTGACAGTATCGTTTATCAAATCCAAAGGTTTCGATAAATTAGCTGCACATATGCCGTGTTTATCGGCATAGTTCATTGCGTAGGTTGCAGCAATAAAAGCGGGAACATAGTTTCTTGTCTCTTTTGGTAAGTAAGAATATATTTGCCAAAAGTCATTTTTCCCCGAACGTTTGATAGCCTTATTGACATTACCAGGCCCACAATTATATGCAGCCAACACCAAAGACCAATCATGATAAATAGAATATAAGTCTTTAAGGTATTGAGCCGCCGCAATAGTTGATTTTATCGGGTCTCGTCTATCATCAACAATACTATTAACCCTTAAATCGTAATTACGTCCCGTTGCATACATAAACTGCCAAAGACCTGTCGCACCTGCACGGGATACAGCCTTTGGATTAAACGCAGATTCTATGACAACAAGGTATTTCAAATCACTCGGCACACCGTAAGCGTCCAAAATATTCTCGAAAATCGGAAAATAATACTTACTTACACCCAACATCACACCAACTCTGTCACCAATACGGTCTATATAATAAACAATGTGATTCCTTACAACAGAATTATATACAAGAGGCACGCAAGAAGGTATAACTTTCAATCGATTTTTAATTTCTTCGTCCGTCAGTTCCGATGCCTTTTTACGACCGTACGTAGTACCCGAATAATTTTGGTTGTTCTGCTTCTCATTAGTCTTCATATAGTATGATTGCAGCAACTCATTATAGTTACGTTCAAAGTTGGAATATATTTCATCATCGTTTTGAGCCACAACCACCTGTAACGAAATAGCAGCAATCAACAGCAACAGTATTTTTTTATATAGTATCATATTTATGTCTGATTTATTTGTTACCCCAACCTCAGAGGGGATTTAAGGTTGTCAAAATTACAACATTTTTTTCAAACTACGTGAGTTCTACAAAATAATTATTCAAAACAAGCACGGTTCTACAATATCTTTCACAAGTTAAATAACCACTCATATATTACAAAAGCAGCAATAAAGAGAACACAAAATATTATTAAAACATAGTGCAATCACGGTACCACTAATCGTTTTACTGATGTTTAATATTATTTTACCAATGTTTAACACTAATTTGATAATGCTTAACACTAATTTTGCAGTATCACATACTATTTACGCCAATGCTTCGGCTATCTTTTTCGCTGCATTTATTCCGTCTATGGCAGAAGACGTTATTCCTCCTGCATAACCTGCCCCTTCTCCGCAAGGATAAAGATTTTTTAGAGTTATATGCTGCATCGTTTCCTTATCTCTTGGAATACGAACAGGGGAAGACGTTCTGCTCTCCAATCCTATGATATTGGCTTGGTCTGTAATAAATCCTTTTATCTTTCTATCAAAGACAGAAAAACCTAACTGCAAATTTTTGCTTACAACTTTTGGCAATCTTTCTTTCATATCACAAGCGACAAGAGAAGGCCTATACGAACTTTCCGATAAAGACGAAGAAACTCTATTATTTACAAAATCGCTTAGCCTTTGTGCAGGGCATATTCTTTTATCGAAATACATATTTTTTTCCCATTGCTGCTGAAATTTCAATAAAGACAACGCTCCAAAATCACTAAACTCTTGTGCGTCCCCCTCATTTACCGTAACCACTATTGCACTATTTGCAAACCTGCCGCCTCTTGTGGAAGAAGACATTCCATTAACTACCATTATCCCTTCTTTATCCGGTGTTGGGACAACCATTCCTCCCGGACACATACAAAAAGAAAACACGCCCCTACCCTCATTGTTTGTTGTCAATGAATATTCGGCAGGAGGAAGTAGTGTTGAATATTTTTTGTTATGATATTGGTTAGCGTTTATCATTTCTTGTGGATGCTCGACTCTTACACCCATTGCAAAAGGTTTGGCTTCTATATGCCAATTTCTATCATAGAATAATTGGTATATATCACTTGCCGAATGCCCCGTTGCCAAAATCACTTTGTTTGCTAAAATCTCTTCGCCACTTGCAGTAATTACTCCGATAACCTCATCATTTTTTACAATAAAATCCACGACCTTGGAATCGAATCTATACTCTCCACCGCATTGCAGTATTTTCTCTCTTATGTTTTTAACAACTCGGGATAAGACATCTGTACCTATATGAGGATGTGATTGATAGAGTATTTGTTTGTTTGCACCGAAATAAACAAACAGTTGCAAGACTTCTTCGATATTACCTTTTTTGCTACTGCGTGTATATAACTTGCCGTCAGAAAAAGTACCTGCTCCGCCCTCTCCAAAACAAAAATTGCTTTCTTCATTAAGGGCTTCGTTCCTAACAATCAAAGCAACATCTTTTTTACGTTTCTCTACCACCGAACCTCGTTCTATGATTATAGGTTTTAATCCTTTTTGAATAAGTTTCAATGCTGCCATAAGCCCACAAGGACCTGCCCCCACAACAATAACAGGAAGAGAATTGCTTACATTCAAAAATGGTTCGGGATTAATATTTGGCAAATCGTTATCAGGCGAGGTTATAATTTCCAAATGATACACCGGTATTTTACGAGCATCTAAACTTTCCTTGTTAATCATATAAGACAAGTACTTGCTATTTATTCCGCTCTTTTTTGCAATAGTTTTTTCAAAAGTATTTTTATCGTAATAATCTTCGGGAGTTAGTGTAATTTGTATGGTCTTACGCATCGTTATTGGAATATTAAATTTATGGAAAACATCTGACTTTTCATTTTTTCTATACAATCGGAATAAACGGTCTTATAGTCCTTGTTAAGAACGTCCGTCAAACCGAAAGAGTTCTTGATTTCAAGAGTCATTTTGAAGAAAGAAAAATAAAAATCAAAGCCTACACCCAATGTATAAAACAATTCGCTTTCGTTTATTTTGAATAAAAACTCGTTATCTCCTATTTTTTTTCTTCTTATGGAACCCATATCGTAATCGTATTTCATTCCACCAAGCACATAAGGGCGAAAATTATTCCAACGTTTAGCAGAAAGTTTGAACTCTATGGGTAAATCCAAATAAATAACCTCAAAATTTTGGTTTGCTTCGCGAAATTTATCGCCGTTTTTAATCAAAAAAGTGAAATTCCTATCACTGAAAGATATATTGGGCAAAAATCTAAGATTTAGAAAAGAAAAAATACGCAAATCTGCCAAAACCCCTATTTGAGCACCTACTTTCGTATTGGAATGAAACGCCATAATGGTATCGTTGTAAGGAATATTTTTTTTACCGGAAAGAGTTGAATACATAGTATTAAATCCCACATACCAACCAAAGATAACAGGCTTTGTATCATACTTAGGCGAATTTTGAGGAACGTTTTGCGTTTTTGCATCATTACTATATACTAAACACAATGCCCCAACAACTATCACACACAATATCTTGAAAATTTTTCCACTCATAAACTATTTATAAACTCTATTTTCTCCCTCTTTATTGTAAGAAAACAAAAAATGTTGTCAAAAATCGTACAATCGCTGTCATTTATCAGTCTAATGAATATTAACACCACAAAATTCTTACAAATATCCCTAAAACAACAATATTTTAATAAGTTTGCTTTTTATGATATGTTTTTTTTGTACCTTTGCGTCCTAATTTGGATTTCTTTATGAAAAGAATTTTTTTGTTGTTATTATTTTTGTATTGTTTATCTGCAAAGGCTGAAAAGTGGGAACATTACCCTACTTACAGTACCTTTGTAACCTATATGCAACAAACAGCAAAAGACCATAGTGATATTTGCCGCTTGGACACTATCGGCACAAGCATCAACAAAAGATTGATTTTATGTTTGAAGATTTCCTCTGAGCCGAATAGTAATCTCAACAAGCCTAAGTTCTTTTATTCTGCTGCCATACACGGAAACGAATTGACGGGGTCTGTTATGCTTTTGCGTTTGATTGATTCTTTGATAAACAATCCCGAACTGATTACAACTTCCAATTTGCCCGATATTTATATATGTCCTTTTGCAAATCCTGACGGCACTTGGTACGGTGGTAACGACAATATAAAAAGTGCTATAAGGTATAACGCCAATTACGTCGATTTGAATAGAAATTTCCCCGATATTCGCTCAAATAATAACTCTGACGGAGAATTGCAACAAAAAGAAACCACTGCCTTTATTGAATATCAAAACAAGGAACGCTTTAATATATCTTGTAACATTCACACCGGCAGCGAAGTTTTCAATTATCCTTGGGATACTTACCGCTCAAATCAAAAGACTCACGCCGATAAGATTTGGTTTGACTCATTAGGCGAAAATTTTGTTAAACATCTGCAAAATGATTACAGTAACTATTTTACTGATGTTAATAACAACGGCGTTGTAAATGGTGGTGATTGGTATGTTATTTATGGTTCAAGGCAGGATTGGAGTACTTATTTCGCTCATTGCAGAGAAATTACTTTGGAAATAAGTATGGACTATATGCCTAAGGAATCATTGCTAAACGATTATTGGTATAGATTAAAAAATTCATTATTTACATTTTTTGATTACTGCAACATAGGTTTTCAAGGGATTGTTACCGATAGCATAACCAATCAACCTATAAACGATGTAATGATAAGCATAGAGAATCACGACACAGAATCTTCGCAAGTTTATACTAACAATAACGGATACTATTTCCGCCCGATTTTGAACGGCACTTATTCTGTTACTTTCTCAAAAGACGGTTATCATTCAAAGACTATGGAAATTTCCATCGGCGATATCCTAACTGAAAACAACGTGGAATTGTCTCCGATAAACACGTCCTTAAACGAAACACTATCTCCACAAATCCAAATCTATCCAATCCCTGCACAAAACATAATAAACGTACAGTCAAATCAGAATTTAAGATACGAAATATTTGACCTCAATGCACGGATTGCAGACAAAGGTGTAATAAACCCACCTTTAACGACAATAGATATACAAAACCTACCATTAGGTTCATATATCATAAAAACGTATAATGACAAACAAGAAATAATTACTCGAAAAATCATAAAACAATAATAAAATGAAAAAGACAAATATATTCATCATAATGATATTGGCATTGGTGTTATCATCTGTCGGGCTATTAGCTCAAAACGATAAGGAATCTGCGAAAATAACGGGGCAAGATACAAATATATCTACCCCATTCTTTGCAGCATCGGCAGGTTGGACAATGCCTTTTGGTGAAATGGGAAACAGATATTCATCATTTTTCAATGTCAATGCCGATTTGGGTTGGAAGACGTTAAACAATTGGATAATCAATGTGGATTTCGGTTTTCAGTTTGGCTCAGACAACATAAAACACATGAAAGATTATTTGGCAACATTATACACAACGGGCGAAAAACCGATAATCGTTGGTTCGGACGGAACAGATGCAGGAGTGGTTGCTTACAACAGAAATCTTTCTTTGTGTTTGGGTATAGGTAAAATCTTTCCAATTTTTGGTAGCAACCCAAATAGCGGTTTGGAAGTTACACTGTGGGGCGGTTTCTTGCAACACCAAATTATTTATGAGGCAACTCTAAGTAGAGTTTATCAATTAGAGGGCGATTACAAATATCTTTACGACCGTCAGATGCGTGGCCCAATGACCGGTTTGTTCTTAGGCTATCGTCATATAAGCAAAAAATCTTACGCCAACTGGTTTGTCGGCATTGATTGGAAGATTGCTTGGACTAAAATGACCCGTAGTTATCAAGCCGACTTACAAGGCGGAGACAATACTCGTTATACCGACCACATGCTCACATTAAAAGTTGGTTGGATGTTTCCATTTTTCGGACGTTCGGCTGATAAAATATATTATTACTAATATTGTTTGACGCTAATCTTTATTCCGACCAATATTTAATTGTTATATTTCTGCGATGAGACTTATATATAATTTAGGTATAATCATTTTTTCTTTTGCGTGTAATATTGCTGCATTGTTCAGCGAAAAAATTCGCACGATGTGTAAAGGACAAAGTCAGACGTGGCAAAAACTCTCGCTATTGGATAAAAACAAAAAAACAGCGTGGTTTCATTGTGCATCGCTTGGTGAGTTCGAACAAGCAAGAAATCTTATCGAAGAAATCAAAACAACTAAGCCCGAATACCAAATACTACTCACTTTTTTCTCTCCTTCCGGCTATGAAGTAAGACAAAACTATGCTTATGCCGATTGTGTCGTTTATCTGCCTTTTGATACAATAAAAAATGCAAAACGTTTCGTCGCTTTGACAAAACCCGATATGGTGTTTTTCGTTAAATACGAATTTTGGTGGAACTATATCTTCGAATTAAAGAACACTCCATTGTATTCGGTAAGTCTTATTTTGAGGGAAAAGCATTATATCTTCAAATCTTACTCATCTTGGTTCAGAAAGCAGTTAAGTAATTTCAATATGTTTTTTGTCCAAGACAAAAAAACGGCATCTCTTCTAAATTCGATAAACTACACAAATAACAAAATATGTGGCGATACCCGTTTTGACAGAGTTTATTCTATGAGCAAAGAGCATAAAACTTTTCCTATAATAAATAAATTCATCGACGGCAAGAAAGTTTTTATCGCAGGAAGTTCGTGGCCTGAGGACGAGAAAATAATCAAAAAGGCAACGGATAATCTAAACGATTTGAAGATTATATTAGCCCCGCACTTGATAGATAAAAATCATATATCAGCACTACTTTCGCAGTTTGACAATAGTATTGCTTTTTCGTCTTTAAGTGAAGAAAATGCGAAAAACTATCGTGTGCTTATCATAGACAATATAGGTATGCTTATGTTTTTATATTCTCTTTGCGACATTGCATATATCGGTGGCGGTTTTGGAGCAGGCATTCATAACATATTGGAAGCGGCGGTATTCAATAAACCTGTTGCTTTCGGTCCTAATAATAAAAAATTCAAAGAAGCACAAGACCTTATCGCACTTGGTGGAGCCAAAGAAATAATCAATGAAACTAATTTATCAGTGTGGCTAACTAATTTACTGAATAATGAAACTATTTACACGAATACCGCTAATATTGCAGGGGCTTATGTTAAAGAAAATATAGGAGCGACAAATAAGATTTTAACTGAGATTTTTTAGTTTGTATGAAGTGTTTGAAAAAATATAATATTATAATCCTGCTTTTTGTTATAGTAGTTGCTGTTTGCTCTTGCTCTCCAAATCGTCATCTTTCCAAGAACGGTTATTTATTAAGCAAGAACAAAATCGAGATTAACAACAAAAATATTTCAAAAGGCGATATTACAAAATACATACAGCAAGACCCTAATCACAAGATATTGGGTGCAAAAATAGGTATGTATATCTATTCCGCTTCCAGCCCGGGAGACGACAGCACATGCAACTTTCTTGAAAAATATGTCTTACGTAGATTGGGCGACAAGCCTGTGGAAATAAACGATGACTTGACGGAAGTATCTTGTCAAAACATTAAAAAATATTTGAAAACACATGGTTGTTTCAATGCGGTGGTTACCACTTCTTTTTCGCCTGTCAGAAAATGGTATGCCCCTTGGAGTTATTACAAGCGTCGCCGTGTAATAAACTATAATATAGATGCCCCTACTTGTGCGATTATCGACACTTTTATCGTTCAGGTTGAAGATACTGACATCGATAAAGAAATAAAAAATTTCATTAAAAACATTCCTCAAAAAGGCGAAATATATAACGAAGAGCATCTTGTAAAAATACGTAACGATGTTTCGCAAGGTATGTTGTCCAAAGGTTATTATACATTCGTGCCAAAATATATTACTTTCAATATCGACACAACTAATGGCATTGATAAAACGAGTATCATCATGCTTGTAAAAAATCCTATCGGCAGTGGTTCCGATTCTGTCAATATCACAAGACACAAACCATACAAAATATCAAAAATATATCTGCATCCGAACTACGTTTCACCACAATCGCCCGACTATATACCCGATATAGATACCGTTCTTTTCTATCACAAACAGCAAAAAGGCTATAAACCGACTCCGCTTTACTTTATATATAACACGGAAAAGCCTGCGATAAAAGAACGTACCATTATGAGGAGTATTTTAATGACAAACAACAATCTCTTTTCGCCCGAAGCAAGTCAGAGTACTTATTCATCGTTGTTCCAATTAAGAAACTTTAAGTATATAGACATTTTCTACGAAGATATAACCAAGGAAGATAAAGATACTAACGATTTGGCTTGTTATATCCGCCTCACAAGAAACAAACCGATAAGTCTTTCTTCATCTTTTGAGTTGAACTATTCGGCAACAAACGACCCTATGAATAATACAACGAATTCATCGTCGTCAAATCTTGGTATGGCAGGCAATTTGTCTTACTCTGACAAAAACTTGTTACATGGAGCAGAAATATTCACTGCAAATCTTAAATTGGCAGCAGAAATCAACAGCAACATTTTTAGAAAAAACAATACCAAAGCAGGTTGGGACGTATTCAATGCTTTTGAAGCAGGATTGGATTTCGGTATAGAAATACCAAGATTCTTAGCCCCTTTCAAAACATCATTCTATTCTATGAAATTTCATCCTCATACGAGTATCAAAACTGGATATAACATTCAGAAACGTTCTTATTACGAACGCTCAATATTTAATCTTAATTACGGATACTCGTGGAATACAACCGAAAAGAAATATTTTGCCATTATACCTTTGGAAGTGAATTTCGTAAATATGGAGATAACCGACCCCCAATACGCTGAAATCATAAACAATATGGACAAAAGAATACAATATCAGATGTCCGACCACTTGGTTATGGCAATTCGTTTTTCTTATAATTACAACGGTCAGCAAACAACACAAAAACAAGACTTCAATTACTTTTCTTGGAATATTGAAACAGCAGGAAATGTCTTGGATTTATACTCCATGACGTTTAATCAAAGCAAGGATGATGACGGACATTACACTTTGTTTCACATTCCTTTTGCCCAATATGTAAGAACTGACTTTTCTTTCACGCACTATAATTATTTGACACAAAACACTTCATTCGTATATAAAATTTATGGTGGCATAGGTATTCCTTATGCCAATGCAGAAGCCTTACCTTATGAGAAAGCCTTTTTCGGTGGTGGAGCCAATGGCTTACGTGCTTGGCAACTTAGAAGTTTAGGTCCGGGCAGCAGCACTCCGTCAGGCGATAGAAAATATGACAGAGCAGGCGATATTGCAATAGGAGCCAATTTTGAATATCGTTTCCCTATTGCAGGCTTTTTGGAAGGTGCAATGTTTTTAGACTTAGGAAATATTTGGACATTATCAGACCAAGTCGGATTGGAAGGAGGTACAATCAGCAAAGACTTCTACAAAGAAATTGCGTGTGGAACCGGTTTGGGAGCTCGTTTGAACTTTGGAATCTTTCTTTTCAGATTGGATTTCGCAATAAAAGTTTGGGACCCGAGTAGAGACTTGACTGAACGTTTTGTATTGGATAATGCAAAATTTTCCGATATTGCAATACAATTTGGTATCGGTTATCCGTTCTAATATTACAAAAACATATTTTTACGACATGGACTATCAACAAATCATAGAAAATATTTACGAGAAAGTACAACAATATCGTCAAATAGGCAAGCAAGCAGATTATATACCTGCGTTGGAAAAAGTAAATCCCGACCAAATAGGCGTTTGTCTGCAAACACTTAATGGAGATCAGTATCAATGTGGCAAAGCAGACACAAGATTTTCCATTCAAAGTATTTCAAAAGTTTTTTCATTCGCAATGGCTTTTGCCTTGGAGGGAGATAAATTATGGAATCGTATGGGAAAAGAGCCTTCGGGCAGTGCGTTTAATTCTTTGGTTCAATTAGAATTTGAACATGGCATTCCACGTAATCCGTTTATCAATGCAGGAGCGATTGTAGTGGCAGACATTCTTCTTTCTCACTTACCAAATCCCGAGAGTGATTTTCTTGATTTTGTACGTTGCATATCGCAAAGCGAAACGGTCAATTACAATTTTTCTGTTGCCCGTTCGGAAAGAAGTTGCGGCTATTTGAACGCAGCAATAACCAATATGCTGAAATATTATCACAATATAGAAAACGACATTGAACATGTATTACAATTCTATCTATTGATGTGCAGCATAGAAATGAATTGCAAAGAATTATCAAAGGCATTCATTTGCTTTGCTGACCACAAAAAAGAGTTTAATTATGCAAACGTTCATTTAACGGCTTCACAAGTCAAACGAATAAATGCAATAATGCTTACATGTGGTTTTTACGATGAATCGGGAGACTTCTCTTATTTGGTGGGTCTGCCCGGAAAAAGCGGCGTAGGTGGTGGAATTTCTGCAATATATCCACAAAGATATGCGGTAACAGTATTCTCGCCACGCTTAAATGAAAAGGGCAATTCGGTTGTAGGTATGAAATTTTTGGAATTACTAACGACTGAAACAAAAGAGTCCATTTTCTGATATTTTACAATAAACACTGTTTGAATACGGAATAAACAATAGTTTTGCATAGTAATTTATACATATACATTAATAATAGTAATTTGTTCTTGCGAACAAACAATTTCAAGAGATAATAAAAATTAAAATAAAATGAGAAATATTTTGATAACGACAGATTTCAACGATTTAAGTTTAAATGCTTGTTTGAAATTCTGTAAATTCTTATTCAAAGATTCTGATACCAATTATTCATTGTTACACGTCAGTGAAGAGGTTGGTTTTTTCGGCAAACTTTTGGGACAACAAGAAGTTTCGGAAGATGTTCAAAGGCTGCATTTCTCCGAATTGCAGAAAAATATCAAAACTCTGTACGGATTGGATGTTACAGCCTACATTCGCAGAGGACGTATCACGGGCGAGATTAATAATTTCATAAGAGAAAATAAGATTGATTTGCTTGTCGTTGGTACTTCCAATACCGGTTTGAATACAATTGGAGCGAACACTCATAAACTTATTCGCACGGCTGAAATACCTTTGATGACGGTTGCTGTCAATATTGAGCCGAAACCTATAAGAAATATTCTTTTGCCTCTTGAATTAAATCTTTCTTCAAGACAAAAAGTTCCAACTGCAATAAAATTGGCAAAAGAATATGGAGCAAAAATCACGATATTAATCGGCTCTTGGGACGGAATAGAAAGCGACCAAAAATTACATTTGGAATACACGGCCTCAAAAGCAGAAAATTTCATACTTTCAAAAGGTGTGGAATGCAATGTTGTGAAGATGCCTATGCTTGCACAAAGTAAGGATTTCGCCGATGAATCAATAAAATTTATGAATAATGAGGCGAACGGTGTGGATATGTGCATCGTTATGGGTAGGGATATTACTACGGATTTTGCCGCTGACCCAAGAGCCCAAGATGTTGTCCGCTATGCAAAAGTACCTGTGATTTGCGTGCCGTTAAAGAAATCTGGAATGAATGCTGCATTCCTATAAATAATCTCAATAACTGAAAAATTAGTGTCCATAGTTATTAAAATAGTTATGGACACTAATAAATTAATCTCCATAACTATTTTAATAATGTTAAACAATAATTTCGTAATAAAAGGACATATCTTATCCGTTGCAGACAAAACACTTATAGATGGAGAGTTGTACGTTAAGAATGGTAAGATTGAGGATATTATTCCAATACCCGACATTGATAGCAACGCACCATATATTCTTCCCGGCTTGATTGATTCCCATGTTCATATTGAAAGTTCAATGCTATTGCCCCCTCAATATGCAAAAGAAGCTGTACGCCACGGTATTGTAGGTGCTGTATGCGATCCTCACGAGATAGCAAACGTGTGTGGTACGCAAGGAATAAATTTTATGATTGAAAACAGCAAACAATCGTGTTTTCATTTTGCTTTCACGGCTCCTTCTTGCGTTCCGGCAACGAATTTCGAGACTTCGGGCTACACCTTGAACAGCCAAGACGTCAAACAATTGTTGGAGAAAAAGGAGATATACGCTCTTGCAGAGATGATGAATTTTCCTGGTGTATTGAACAAAAACGAGGAAGTGCTAAGGAAAATCGAATACGCCAAACAAGTCGGAAAACCTATTGACGGCCATGCTCCGATGTTAGAGGACAAAGATATTTTAGCATACTCGCTTGCAGGTATTTCCACTGACCATGAAAGTTCTTCATACGTTGAAGCGGAGACTAAAATAAAATATGGAATAAAGTGCTTGATTCGTGAAGGCAGTGCTGCAAAAAACTTTGATAATCTATGGCAACTGATTGACAAATACCCTACAATGACTATGTTTTGCAGTGATGACATTCACCCGAACGAACTTCAAAATTCTTATATTGATACACTCGTAAAGCGAAGTATGGAAAAAGGATTGTCTTTATTCAACATACTGCAAACAAGCTCGTTAAATCCTATCTCACATTACAAACTACCAATCGGAATACTGAGAAAAGACGACCAAGCAGACTTTATCGTTGTAAATAATCTAAAATACTTTGAAATACAATCTACTTTCATTTCGGGCAAACAAGTCTTTGATAAGACAAATAATAATCTTGTTTGCAACGATTTACTTAGCGATAATACAAATATTATTAACAATTTCAACAGAAGCGAAATCACTGAAACAGATATTAAATTAATTGCTCAAACATCTGCAATCAAAGTAATTAAAGCCAAAGACAAGGAATTATATACAGAAAGCATTGTTTGTAATGCTAAAATCCAAGATAATTTTGTAGTATCCGATACAAAGAACGATATCTTGAAATTGGTGGTATGTAACAGGTACAATAATACAAAGCCTGCCGTTGCATTCATTAATGGTTTCGGATTAAAGAATGGTGCAATGGCTTCTACGATAGCCCACGATTCCCACAACATAATTGCCGTTGGAACAAGCGATGAACTTATTGTTAAAGTTATCAACCAACTCGTTGCAAACAAAGGTGGTATATGTATTACAAATGGAGAAAAAACAGAAACTCTACCACTACCTATTGCAGGACTTATGAGTAACGAAACAATAGATGTTGTTTCAAGCAAGTATGAAAGCCTGAATAATTTTGCCAAATCATTGGGCTGCAAGATGAATGCACCGTTTATGACTATGGCGTTTATGGCTCTTTTGGTAATCCCCGAAATAAAACTCAGCGATAAGGGTTTGTTTGATGCGAAGTCATTTGAATTTACGTCTGTATTTGCATAAAAATCAACCGTTTCTCATACGACTAAAATATTATGAATATTTATCAAAATAGTGTTTAACACTAAAAAATTAATCTCTCACATCACGACAATAATCATTAACACTAAAAAACTGATAACACTTGAAAATATTCGTTTTTCTTACAAAATGAAACATTTATTACAAAAAATGTGTATCTTTGCACCTTGATAAACTTGTTTTAGATGGATAATAGACTTGAAGATATTATTGAATGTTTGCAACAACCGATGCAACAGTTTGAGGAGGCTTTTGATAAAAATTTTCACACTGACGATGCTCTTTTGAATACTATACTTACCCATACAAATTCACTCAAAGGTAAGAGAATAAGACCACTGCTCGTGTTTTTGATTGCAAAAACTTTTGGCGATATAACTCCCCAAACGCTTAGGGCCGCCATTATTATTGAACTCTTGCATACTGCTTCTCTTCTGCACGATGATGTCATCGATTCCTCTAAAATACGCCGTAATAAAACAACTGTCAATGCATTATTCGGTGATCGCCCTGCGATATTGGTAGGCGATTATCTTTATGGCAAGGCTCTTGCTACGATAAAAACACAAGAAGATTTTAATTTAATGGACGTGTTTGCCCGCATTGCACTCAATTTGCCTGCCGGCGAGATTAAAGAAACGGATATAACCAACGACAAAGACACTTCTATTGAATCATACTCCAAAGTCATATACTACAAAACTGCATCATTGATATGCGCTTCCACCGAGTGCGGTGCAAGAAGTTGCGGCAACAAAAACGTAAATCTTAAAGAAATAGCCGAACTTGGCGAGCATATAGGAATGGCGTTCCAAATACGAGACGATATTTTGGACTATGATGCAAATAACCTTATGGGCAAAGGGCTTGGCAACGACATTAGAGAAAAGAAAATAACCTTACCTTTCATTCATTATTTGGAAACTCTTAGCGACAAAGAGAAAGATAAGGCTGTTGATTTCTTCTTTGGAGACAACAAATCTAAGGAAGAAATAGAGGATTTCATTGAAAAGGTAAATGAGAGTGGTGCTTTGCAAAAGACTTTCAAAGTTCAAAAAAATTATTCCGATAAAGCATTAAAGATTGTGGATAATATGCCACTCAACGAATATTCCATAAACCTCAGAGCATTGGTACAATATTTGACAATACGCAATAAATAAAGCAAAATAAGTAAATAACGTAGAATTAATAACAACACAAAAAATCTTAACCGATATGAAAAAGATATTTTTACTTGCAGCTATGGCATTGTTTGCGTTCTGTGTAAATGCACAAGATGCTAAGATTGCAAAGATAGACGTAAAAGACGTAAATGGTAAAGTAGTCAATACAGGTAGTTTCTCTAATGACGGCAAACCTTATATCGTTTGTTTTTGGGCAACATGGTGCCACCCTTGTTTAGATGAACTAAACGCTATAGCTGAATTGTATTCCGATTGGAGGGAAGAAACGGGAGTTAAGGTATATGCCGTTTCTATCGATGATACAAGAACAAAAGGCAAAGTCAAGACACTTGTCAATAGTTCCGAATGGGAATATGAAGTTGTTATTGATGAAAATTCGGATTTCAAACGTGCGATGGGCGTAAATAATCCTCCTCATACTTTTATCGTTGGTGCTGACGGTACGATATTGTGGCAACACGCAGGCTATGCAGAAGGAGATGAGCAAAACACAATAGCAAAATACAAAGAGTTATCAAACAAATAACATTCCTGAAAAGAATTTAATAAATAGGGTTGTTATAAGTTTTTCAAATTTATAATTGAAAATAATGAAGAAAATAATTGTATTATTGGCCTCTGTTTCTTTTGTGTTCGTACATGCAAACGCACAAGGAATACTTGGAGGCAAAGTTACTGGCAATTTCCAAACCGATATTCAAATGTCCAAAGAAGACAAAACTATCGGGGCTCAAAAAGTTGATGAAAAATTATTGTCGAATACTTTTGCGAATATTTTATATACTAACGGAGATTTTTCAGCCGGTGTAAGATTTGAATCTTATCTAAATCCTATTTTGGGCTTTGATAAACAATACAAAGGTTCCGGTGTTCCTTATCGTTTTGTTTCTTACAAAAAAGATTTTTTGGAAATAACCGCAGGTAATTACTACGAACAATTCGGCAACGGATTAATATTCCGTTCTTACGAAGAAAGAAACCTTGGCTTGGATAATGCTATGGACGGAGTTCGTGTCGTAGCAAGGCCTTATAAAGGAATAATCCTTAAAGGTGTTATTGGAAAGCAAAGATACTATTGGGACGATATTTGGCAAAACGATAATGGTCTTGTTCGTGGTATTGACGGCGAATTTTCATTAAGTGAAATGATTCCTTCGCTTGCTTCTTCCCCCGTAAGTTTATCTTTGGGCGGTAGTTTTGTTTCCACTTATGAAAAAGCAGGTACTAAATACATAACAAGAAACAATGACAACTACAAACTAAATCTTCCCGAAAATATAGGTGCAGGTGCAGTGCGTTTCAATTTCGGTTATAACGCTTTCGCTTTGTCGGGAGAATTTGCTTTCAAAGGTCAAGACCCAAATGCGGTAAATAACTATATCTATCGCAAGGGTAATGCCCAATTGCTTACTGCCGAATATTCCATTAAAGGTTTAGGAATCCGTTTGGAGGGAAAACGTATAGATAATATGTCTTTCAAATCCAAACGTACCGAAACAGGAAATATGTTAAACGTTAATTATTTGCCGTCAATCACTCGTAATCACTCTTACTCTTTGATGAGTATGTATTCCTATGCAACACAAATCAACGGCGAGATTGGTTTTAGTGCCGATATTATGTACAAGATTCCAAAAGGCACTTTGCTTGGTGGTAAATACGGAACTTCAATAAAATTGAATTATTCCAATATTCATTCTTTGGATATGACTCCTATTGACGGCTATGCTTTATTTGAAGCAGGTACTAACGGATATGAGACAGATTTATTCAGTATTGGCGAAGAAAAATACTTCTCTGAAATAAATTTGGAGATAAACAAAAAAATCTCTTCTAATTTCAAGATGAACTTTATGTATTCTTACCAAGAGTTCAACCCTATTGCATACGGTCATGCAGGCAATCCTATGATTTACGCACACGTTGCCGTTATCGACGGAACATACAAATTGGCTGCACATCAGTCAATCAAAGGAGAAATTCAAGCATTATTTACCAAGCAAGACTATGACGAATTTGCAAAAGGCAATTGGTTCCAATATGGTGCGGAATACAATTTTGCGGGTCATTGGTTTTTGGCTGCTTCCGACCAATGGAACTACGGAACAGAGCAGGGCGACAAAGTACATTATTATAATGTCTCTGCCGGTTGCACTTTCGGGACAACAAGATTTAGTCTTTCTTACGGAAAACAGCGTCAAGGCATCATGTGTATAGGCGGAGTTTGTAGAGAAGTACCTGCAAGCAACGGTATGTTTATGACAATAACTTCAAGTTTTTAGAAAAAATATCCCATTGGGTAAATTTATGGCTTATTTGAAAGAACATTAAAATATAAATAGGTATGAAAATTTTGAAATATATAACATTGGCAGTGCTGCCGTTAATGTTTGTGGCTTGTGATAATTTTGAAGAAAACGAATATGTTATCTATCCCGAGGGTGAAACTTCCGAGCAAACCCCTATAACAAAAAAGCAAAACGAACAAGCAATACTTTTGGAGGATTACACCGGTTGGAGTTGTGTCAATTGTCCTGCGGCGGCAGAACTTGTAACTGATTTACAGAATGAATTTGGCGAAAAGTTGGTTGCTATGGCTGTTCATGCAGGTGCTTTTGCAAGACCAAGTTCCGCAAATGGCAATATGGATTTCCGTACTGAATACGGCGAGAAATGGTATAATGATTTTGGAATAACAAGCAACCCTATCGGCGTTATAAATCGTAAGAGCAACGGAACAAGTTCCTCAAAAGGAATACTAAAAGATGATTGGCGTTCGACTATTGTCTCTTTACTTTCTTCAACAAAGCACACAATGAATATTAATCTTGGTGCGACGAAAAGAGATAATAAATTTTTAGTCAGTGTGAATGGTGAAATATTACAAGACATTAATCAACCGGTGTTAATAACTATTTTGGTCTTGGAAGATGGTATAATAGGCACACAACTGACCAACAATGCGGAAAATCCTATGGTTAAAGACTATGTATTCAACCATGTTTTAAGAACCAATGGTCTTGTTGATTATTCGTTTTTCACTTCCGCAAGCGCAAATCAAAATATCAACAAAAACTACGAGATTAATATAGATTCTTCTTGGAACACAGCCAACTGCAAGATAGTCGTATTCGCAACTAATGCTGATAACGGTGAAGTATTGCAGGTAAATGAGATTGATATTGAATAAGATTTTTGGAATATAAATTTGTCATTTTATAAAAATGTCGTATTTTTGCAGCCCAAAATTAGAATTTATAAACATAATTAAATAGGAAAGGATATTAAAATGAAAAAAATTTATTTGTTTTTGGTTGCCGTGTTAGGCATCTTTATGGCAAGTGCCCAAAGCATTGATTTATTGTATCACGATGATGTTATTGAGGGTAATGAACTTGCAATTACATTGGATATGGATCAGCCGATGAGAATAGATTACATTCATATTCAGAATAAAGCCAATACCGAATTGAATTTCCGCGTCGAAATGGATAAGTCAGGCGTTTCTGAGGGTAATGACGTTATGATGTGTTTTAATGGAACATGTATGACGGAAACTGTTTCTACACCTGTATTGATTGATCCGGAGGAAACTTATGAGGGATTTGATTTACAATATCTATATGCCAATGGCGTAACTTCAACAGTTGTTGTGAAATTCATTGACCACAACACAAACGAAGTACTCAAAACATTGAACGTTATTTATCAAGTTCAAAGTTCATTGACTTCCCAAAACAGCAAAAACGTAAAACTTTCTTTGAATGCACAGCCTAATCCTGCAATGTCTGCAACGAATGTTGCGTATTCAATTCCTGCAAATTTCAGAAATGCAAAATTGGTTGTAAGAAACTCTTTGGGTTCAACAGTTAAGGAAGTTAATTTGAAAGTTGGTAGCGCAAGCAAAGTTTCATTAAACGTTTCAGATTTAGTTAATGGAGTTTATTTCTACTCTATCACTGCTGACGGAAGACCTTTGGTAACAAAGAAATTAATAGTTAAACACTAAATCATTGCTTTTAACGATTAACGGCGAGCATTTAATGATGCCCGCCGTTAATCGTTAAATTATAACACAAGTAGTTTCAATTTGTCCAAAATAATAGCAAAAGTCGTGGAGAAAGGATATGTGTATATACTTACCAATCCAAGTTTCAAAGAGGATTGGGTAAAGATTGGCAAAAGTTCTCGCCCCGTAGATATTAGGTCCAAGGAACTTGACAATACTGCAGTACCTTTACCTTTTGAGATACTTGCGACTATGAAAACTTGCAAATATAACGAGGTCGAAAAATTAGTACATAAGACAATAGACCGTTTAACAGACTTGCGTATTCGACAAAATCGCGAATTTTTTAATGTCGCTCCACAAGTGGCTCTTGATATTTTTCGCGATATTGCAACGACTGTTGATGATGCAGAAGTTATTTTATACCATGAAAATAAACCTATTGACAACGCAAAACCTGTCAGCATTAAACGAGAAGTTAAGCGATCTCGCTTCAAATTCAGTATGTGCGGCATAAAAATCGGAAAAGACATTACTTTCATTCCTACCGGTATAATCGTAAAAGTAGCATCGGACGATACCATCGAATATGAAGGTCGTATATATAAGTTGTCGCCTTTCGTTGGAACATTTATGCCAGAAGATATCCAGAATACATCCGGAGCCTATCAAGGAGCAAAATATTTTTCGTATAAAGGCAAAATACTTGATGATTTGAGAAAGGAAAATGAAAATCGCGATAAGGCAAGATGAAAAAATGCAAAACAAAGGAGTAAAAACAATAAGTTTAAGATTGGAAAAAATAATGTCGCAAATCGTGAAGTAAATAGCCATATCAGTTAATTGATTAGTGAAACTAATTTTTTAGTTAGTGAAACTATTTTTACAATTACTGAGACTAATTTTATGATTAATCCAATGCCTTGATTTTATCCAAAAGATTAAATAATGTCTTTTCTTCTTGTTGCCAATTCAATTGCTTTTGTGCAACCAAACAGTTATCACTTAATTTCTGTAACAAGTCATCATTATTTATCAACTCGTTTATTTGTTTTGCCAACTCCAACGGCTGATACGAAACAATCTCAACACCACAACGAAACTTGTCCTCAATATTTTTTATCTCGCAAAGAGGCGAATACAAAACAGGCACAGCGGAATTGATATACTCAAAAATTTTGTTTGGCAACGAAATAGCATAGTTTCTATTAGTGGGCTTGTCTATCGATATGCCCAAAGTGGCGTTTTTAGTCTTTTCAATCATTTTTTCATAAGGCAACTTGCCAAGCAAAAAGACTTTATTGTGCAAACTATACTTCTCGATTAGATTTTTTAAGTCTTGAAAAATATCTCCTTTACCACAGATATATAATTTGCAATCAACATATTGCATACTTTCCACCAACTCTTCCAAACCTCTATCGATATTTGTAGAACCTTGCCAAATTATATATTTTTCATTAAAGGGATAGTTTTTTCTTGTTTGATTGCTTTCGCTATATAGCGGAATGTTTCTTATGATTTCGGAATTGACTTTATATTTGTCAAAAAAATATTGTTTGATAGGCTCACAAACCGTCGTAATATATTTCAAATGAGGAACGATAGCCTTTTCCAAGCCAAGCCAAACACGTTGCTGAATACTGCCTACACGTAATTCGGCAACATAACAAAACATCTCGTGAGAATCAAATATAACAGGTTTTTTCCTCAGCCTGCTTACAAGATAATTAGCAGGCAAGGTATCCAAATCATTCGCCCACAAAACATCAAAACGCTTGAAAAGCAAAACGAAAAACATTCTCAAATTCAATTCTGCATAATAAAAAACATTCTTCTTAAACAAAAACCTAAGACGAATAGTTTGTAATTTCGGATACTTTGTGGAAAAATCAACGTTTTGGGATTTCCTTTGTTTGGTAGCCTTTTTGCAAACGACAGTAACAGATAAACCATATTTTTCAAGGCTGTTACAAGTCTTCAAAACCCTATTGTCATTATATAAATCATTGCTGACGCTTACCAAAACTCTTTTTTTCATATTGCAAAGGTACATAAAAAACAGCAAATTCAATAGTTTTTAATGTTTTTTGCCACAAAATGACTGCAATCAAAGAAGAAAATCTATAATAATTTGAATTGTGTTTTCTTTGAAATAAAGAAAATTCTGTAACTTTGCACCCCAATAAAATTGGGAGTATTTTTAATACTTAAAAATCCGAAAATAATTGAATTAAACGTGCAAATACTAAAAAACAATAGAATATGAGAAAAGAAATTGCAAAAAACATTTTTGAGGTGGGTGCAAGTGATTGGAACGTTCGTAACTTCCATGGATATTTAACCCACTACGGTTCTTCATACAATGCTTATCTTGTTATAGATGAGAAAATAACTCTGATTGATACCGTAAAAGCTCCGTTCGGTGAGGAACTTTTGGAACGTATAAGTGAAATCATCGACCCGTCAAAGATAGATTATGTAATCTGTAATCACGTTGAAATGGACCACTCCGGTGCTATGCCCGTTGTTATGAATGTTGCAAAAAACGCAACAGTAATCACAACCGCAAAGGCACAACAAGAATTGCAATTGCATTACGATACCACTGCTTGGAAATGGGATATTATCAAAAGCGGCGACCAGAGAAAAATAGGTTCTCGTACCTTTGATTTCGTTGCAACACCTATGGTGCATTGGCCCGACAATATGGTTACGTATTTGGAAGAAGAAAAAATGTTGTTCTCTAACGATGCTTTCGGACAGCACATCGCTCACAGCGAAATATTCGCCGATGAATTGCCTTTGGATTTCGTTTTCCAACAAGCAAAAACCTATTACGCCAATATAGTTATGCCTTATTCCCCACAAGTTGTCAATGCTTTGAAAACTGTCGGAACTTTGGACATCCGTATGATTTGCCCTTCCCATGGACTTATCTTCCGTAAGGATTTAGACAAATATTTATCGCTTTATACGGATTGGGCAACGGGCAAGACAGAAAAGAAAGCCGTTATAGTATATGACTCTATGTGGCACTCAACGGAAAAAATCGCCAAAGCCGTTGCCAAAGCGTTTGAGAATAAAGGCTATCAATTCAAGATGTTCTGTTTGCAAAGCAACCATATTTCGGATATTATGGCGGATTGTTTGGATGCAGAATACATTTGTGTCGGCTCCCCTACGTTGAACAAGGGAATGCTTCCTACCGTTGCTTCCTTTATGACCTATCTACAAGGACTTATCGTCAAAGGAAAGAAAGGCTTTTTATTCGGTTCTTACGGCTGGGCTGGATTAAGTATGAAGTTTATGCAACGTTTCTTTGATGAGTCTTGCATTGAAACTGTCGATACAATCAACGAACAATTCGTTCCGACAAAAGACCGCTTGAATGAAATAACAAAACAAATCGAAGACAAGATTTAATCCTTTCAAATAATCAAAAACAAAACGTCCGCCGAAAAAAAACTTTTTGACGGACGTTTATTTGTTTATCGACCGTAAGCAATAATTTTCTTTTATCACTTATCGCAAAACTGATGTTTAACACTATTTTATTAATCACTCACATTAATTTTTTAATGTCAAACACTAATTTTTTAATTCCACACAACAAAAACGTGATTTCAATTATAAATGAAATCTCTTCGTACTATTGAATAAGCGTTACGGAGTTTGGAGTTACATTGAGCCTTGCCGCTTTGCCGTGAATAAAGGCGTGATTGTTGGTTGCTATATGCCCTATCGGAAAATCAAAAGCCAGCGGAAAATCATAATCCTTTACGCTCTCGGCAATAATCTCGCAAGCCGTCTTACCAAAAGGTATGGTATTGTCGTGCATATCCGAAAACTGCCCAACTATCAATGCTTTTAAGTTTTTTAATTTGCCAGCACGTTTAAGCCCCTGCATCATTCTGTCGATATGATACAGGTATTCGTCCAAGTCCTCTATGACAAGGATTTTATCATCTGAGCTTTGAAAACTATCGCTTGCCAAAAGCGAATATATCACAGACAAATTACCGCCTATAACTTCTGCACTCACTTCGCCACACCTATTTAATTTATGTGGCTTTGCCGTAATCGTATTATCAACTCCAAACAAGATATTTCTTAGTGAAGAAACGGCAACATTGGTTTTTGTATCCGTAATATTGACCGGCATAATGCCATGAACAGATGCCGTATTCACATTATAATAAGCATGCATCAAAACGGCAGTAACATCGGAATAACCTATAAGCCATTTAGGGTTTTGTGCAAGGCTCTGCCAATTGACCATATCCAAAATCCTCACACTACCATAGCCGCCACGAGCAAAAAACACCGCTGTTATTTCTTTATCGTCTAACATAGTTTGAAGGTCTTCGGCTCTTAAATCATCACTACCCGCAAATTGATTGCATTGTGCGTTTATAGTCTTGCCAATAACAACATTCAAATTCCACGAAGTAAGTAATTGCTTTGTGCTTTCGATTTCTTCGGAAGATATTTTACGGGCGGTGGATATTATCGCTACTTTATCGCCTTGTTGCAACGCAGGAGGAATGGCTGTCATAATCTTTTGAAATTATTATTTAATGGATGTATATCTTACAAAACAAATATAGGCTGTTAATGAAAATTACGGAACAGGGTCATAACCGCTGCCGCCCCAAGGATTGCAACGCAAGATTCGCTTCAAGGCTAACCAAAAACCTTTCAAAGGGCCGTATTTCTTTATAGCTTCCATGGCGTATTGCGAACACGTTGGGGTAAATCTACATGCCGCAGGTGTATGTGGGGAAATCACGACTTGATAAAACCTTATCAAAAAAATCATAACCCATTGCAACATCTTTAATGGAAAGGATAATATTTTTTTCAGCCTTGTCATTGCTTTATTGTATGAAAGAAATTATTTTTGTTCAGACTCAACGGATATATTCTTTGTTATCTCTTCTTGCAGATGTGATAACACGTCTTTGATTGCTGTATGCAAATCCTCGAAACTTATTAAATGTTTGCTTACATATAGCATTGAAAAATCCATATCAACATTATTTTCTTTCGCAAAGCGTTTCAAATCCAAAGAACTCTGTCTATAATTTTCTCTTATCAGACGCTTAACTCTGTTTCTATCGACTGCATGTTTTTGATACCGCTTAGGACAAACTATCAACACCGACACATCTCCGCACCCCTTTCGCAAAACATATCTTATGCTAAGAGGATATACCAAAAAACTCTTTCCTTGTTTGAAAAGAGTTTCTATTCTTTTTTTGGAACACAATCGCTGTTTTTTATCGAACTCAAACATTATTGATCCGCTTTCTTTGCTTTTGCTGTCTTGGTTGTCGCAGTTTTGGTTGTTGAACTCGTCTTAGGTTTTGTGGTTGTCGATGTGGCTTTTGAAATAGTGGTCTTAGTCGCAGAGGCAGTTTTCTTAGCGGTTGTAGTTGTTGTTTTAGCGGCAGTAGTTTTGGTTGTTTTCTTTACTGCTGTTGCGACTTTAGTCTCGTCATCTTTTGTTTCCATTGCTTTCTTTGAAGTTTTGGCTTGTGCTGTCTCTTCAAAGAAATGATCCAACGCCATTATCATCGAAGGACTTTTCACCGTAGGTGCCGCAACGGTTACTTTCAATTTATATTTTTGAAGAGCCTTTTGGGTAGGCTTGCCAAAGGCTGCAAACATCACATCGTCGGAAGTAGTGTTTGGGAAATTGGTTACGAACGATTTTACGCCGATAGGTGAAAACACAACAACCATATCATATTTCTTAATATCTATCTTTGACAAATCTTTCGGCTCTGAGCGGTGCATCACAATCTTCGTGTAATTAATATTAGCCGCTTCCAATTTCTTGAAATTAATTGCCGAAGCGTCCTCAGCACAAGGGAATAAATATTTATCCTCTTTATGCTTCAACATAACAGGTATTAACTCGTCAAAAGTCAATTTACCATAAAATATTTTACGCTTACGATACTGAATATAGTTTTGTAGATAATTGGCAATGGAGTCTGTTATGCAAAAGAATTTCATTTCATCGGGAATAACCAAACGCATCTGCTCTGCAAAATGAAAGTAATTATCCACAGCCATTTTACTTGTCATTATCACGGCAGGATAATCCAAAAGATTAATTCTTTGCGCCCTAAATTCCTTATTACTGATTCTTACAACTTCAAAGAATTTGTTAAATGTAAGGTTAAGATTGTATTTTTCCGCCAATAACTTATACTGAGATCGCTCCTTTTCCGCCGGAGCGTTTTGGGAAATCAGTATATTCTTCGCACTTTTAGCCATAAAGTATATATCTTATCTTAAAAAAATAGAATTTTTCCTACAACTATCAATGGTAGCAATTCCAAAATGCAAAGATAGAAAAAAAGATAGATATGAGAAAACTTAAAGGTGTCAATAATTACAAAAAAACACCGTAGCAATCGCGTAACAAACAATAAACCAAGCAGTATCCCCATCACAGCAAAACAAATTTCTGTGTAAAATTTATCACCGTATATCACGAAAAATGACGGCAAAATCAATAAAATTCCAGCCAAAAAACCAAAATTTAGCACGATTTGCACATAATAATTGGATATTTTTCGTTCCTTGAATACCCATGCGAAGAATTTTATAAGCAATATTTTGAAAAAATAAATTATCGTCAAGCCCAAATAAAGTCCAAGCCACAAAAGAATAGGAGTTTTTATGACTAAATCCAAAGCATTTGAGTACCCAAAAGCATATTTACCAAAATCATAATAATCAATGATACCAAAGAGTAAAAAAGTTATAGTCGGAAACAAAATAAATACAATAGGTAAAAGAACAAGTGCATGTATCGTTGTGCCGTCCTTTGTAGTTATCGCAATTTGGTTCTTTGAAAAACAACCGGCAAGGAAACTCCACATTTGTGCTCCTGCAAACCTCAAAAACATTACAAGAGAAAAAACTATAAAAATAAATATCCCAAATATCCAGTTAGACGGCGATTGATAGATATTTAATTCCATTTTCATATCCTTTGGACAATAGGTTTTTTCCTTAAACATCGTCAGCCGCTCTTGTTGTTTAAGCTCAGAATCCTTTATCAAGGTGAAAATATACTGCCTGCAAGATACATTCTGTGTATTTGACGACATTTCCAAAGGATTTTTCTGCACGTACTCAGGTACAAACACAGAATCCTTTACAGGTTGCACATTAGTTAAATCAGTATGTAGAGTATCATTTTCAGCCATAATCAATTTATTTTGCAACAATAAGTTTTCGTCTATCCACAACAATGTTTCGATTGGTAATTACAACATAATAAACTCCGTTTTCCAAAAACGAAATATCTATTTGCTTACTCTCCCCTATGTTATCATCACAATAAACCGCCCTTGCGTTATTGTCTATTATGGTTACGGTATTATGTTGTGGCAGATTATTCAAATTTATCGTCTTTGCAGCAGGATTTGGGAACATATCAATATTGCTTTGCATCAAATCGTCAAAACCGAATACAACAGAATCCGAACAAACACTTAACACAACATTATCAATCCTTGCACAATCCTCACCATAAGAGTTGGACTGATCTTTTTCATAAGAAAAACTGACCGTATGGCTGCCGTCGGAAACAGGAAAACTATATTGCTTCCAGCCTTCAAGCAATCCCAAATCATTATACCCGAAACTCAAATCAAACATAGGCTCATTATCCAAATAGACCACTAATTTGTCATAATCCTTTTCACTTGACACCATAGCATAGAATGAAATAGTCGAAGACACGGCGTTATTCACATTCAAATTAAGTCTTGAACGCTTGTTGTGTGCCAAATTCACTTTGCTCCTTGCACTATATTTTCCACTAAAAGATGTTGTGGAATCTATAACCCACGCATTCGTTTCATCATTTTGCCAATCCAATGAAGTAAAACCATTTTCAAAACCCTCAATCTTTGGTTTCAAATCAATATCAAATGATTTCAAAACATTGTAATCTCCTGCCGTGTAATTCACATCAAACGAAATTCCGCTTTGAGTGGTATCCGTTAACATAATTTGAAAATTCACAGTATCCTTTTCATTTACGCCCAAAGACTTGATTGGATTTATAAAATCAACAACACTTATATTGCTTGACAAATCACCAATCTCGATGCTGCCTTGCGAAGACGGTTGCCTGCCTATGTTTTGCAGCAAAAGTTTTAGCGAGATAGCATTATCTTTTCTACTCATCGAAGCGGAGTTTATGGATAATTGAGGAGCAAATACTTCTTTCGCTGTTTTTTTCTCATTGGTTTTTTCTCCATTTTGATAAATCTCGAAAGTAATATCTGCCAACGAAAAGTTTTTAACCCCACCTTTTACAGTAAATTCAAATGCGTCTGAAAAATGAAGTGTTTCCAAAGAATTAATGTGAGTAATTGGTAAATTAGTGTTTAACACTGATGAATTAGTGTTTAACATCAGTAAAACAGTATCAGTGATTATTTTTATGTAATTATTTTCGCCATTCAAATCAGCTAAACCCACATTTGTAACATCAATATCCACTATATATTGCTCGCCTTGCAAAAGATTTTCCACTTCTTGATTTGTCGTTTTATCTTTGATTTTTATGTTTTTCAAAACAACGAACGCAT
The DNA here is from genome assembly GCA_900315335.1 of uncultured Bacteroidales bacterium. GTDB lineage: Bacteria > Bacteroidota > Bacteroidia > Bacteroidales > P3 > Scybalousia_A. The sequence continues at coordinate 15,994 of OMYR01000018.1, read as the reverse complement.
TTTTCGGGGACGTAAAAACAATGGAATCAATCAAAGGACAATAGAATTGATTGGTCAGCACGATTTTTACCGTTTTGGCTTCGGTTATATCAGTCAAATCAATATCGACATCACCAAGCGAATCGGCTTGAACAGATGTTATCAAACCGTTATCATCACTCAAAGCCACATATGTATATGGCTCTGCCACGAAACTTAAATTTTTTTTGCCGACAATTAATGTGTCGGGAAAATTCCGTTCAAAGGTTTTCGGAATTCCTATATACGGCATAAGAGTGGGGTCTCCTTGCAAATTATACATTTCCCAATAATGCTTGTAATATGGCGACAAAGACTGAGTAACTGCCAAGTTGCCACTCTGAACCATTTGAGCAGAAGTAATATAACGCTGCAAAAATATTTCATTATGGGTGTGAAACAATCTATCATACATTCCCAATTTGGTTGCATCATATTGTGGATTCAATGATATATCCTTATAGCCGACTGCCCAATAGTAATCCTCGTCCCATAGAGTGTAATCCGAAGAACCTATACACGCCACTCCGCCTTTATCTTTTGCTTGCAAAAGACTTTCCGTAAAACAAACAGGCATATCATACTGCCCCGTATGACAACAATTATTTACAAAAATTCCATATTTGCCGACATTGTTTAGCAAAGTATCAACGTCCTTTACTCTATATGGCGGATTTTGCCAACCCATAAAACTGCCGTGTCCCGTATAACTAACAAAAGAATTACCCAAAGAAAGTTTTTCGTATATAAGCGGTTTATGGGAATTATCAGCACTTGTAGGATTGTAATATACGTTTGTATCGGTTAGTGATTGGAAATAATGTTTCAGATAATTGTTTTGTCCGTTTGTCATAGTCGGAGCATTGTCCGAGCCTTCCTTGCCGGCAACCAATAACGAACTATTCAAATATGACGTATCTCCCAAAAGATATTGCTCATATTTTATAGTCTTATCAATAACAGCGTTCAACGTTTGAGTATCCGAAATAGAGATTCTGCCATAGAAAGCATCGGGAAGTATATCCCCTGTGTATTCTGCATAATATAAATCAGTGTAATGTGCAGGGTAATTTTCTATTCTATATTTTCCCTTAAAGGTTGGCACAATGTTCGTGTCGCCAACAATCAACAGATAATCTATCGGGGTATTCAGAGGCGTAGATGATGTGTATAGATTTTTTAGATATGAACGGATTTGAGTCGTATCGCTACCTATTTGAGAGGTATATAGTTCCAAGACTTCAAAACCTTGCATTGTTTTCCATTTTACAAAAGGTGCTAAATTTCCCTTAAACGCTTCATTGGTAACAATAGCCAATTTCAATGGTAAATTAGCATTTGTTTGAGAAACTGTGGCAGAAAGGTTTTTTTTATGTGCTTCTGCCGAAGAAGTATCTTTAACAGAAACGATTTCAACTTGCAGTTTTTTTACCCTTTCAATCAAATTTTTTACGGGGTTATATCTTAATGGCGAGATTGATACCACCGCAACGTTTTGGTTACGCATAACTCCGATTTTATCAACTTTGACGAGATTTTCTCCTTGAAAAGCATCGGTAGTGTAATATTTCTTGTCAATGACAAAGGAATATGTTGTATCGATTTTTATTTTGGATTTTTGGATAGGATAAATCAATATATTGTCTTTTATCTTGATTGTATCTTTTTCCAATACAATAACATTAACTTGAATATCGCTATCAAGCTCATAAGTAACCAATGAATTTTCCAATGGCAATTGGGCCTGGGCTACTGAATTTGAATTACGAAAATCTTTCCCTAAATCAATAGTGTAAAATGTTTGATTGTTCGCAAGAATGGGGACGAGATTAAACTCTTCAAATTCTTTGATATATACCTTTCTTTCTTGCGAAAAAACAGTCGTTGCAAGGATTATCAGTAAATAAAATATATGTAATTTCGCTTTCATATTTTTCTTTGCAAATCAGCGTGCAATATTACGAAATTTTTTAGATATATAAATAGGTTTCAAAATATTATTTTTGCTTCTAATGCTTTTGATAACATTCGTAGCAACAATAAAAACAATTACAAGCAAGATGAATAATGAAAAATTTATATTGTTTGCCCATAATACTATTAGCATCAGTATTTATACAATTGTCTTGTCATATACTATATTAAACTATTGTCTTGTCAATAATTTCATTGCGGTATCTGTCGTAACTTCTGCTACTTCTTCAAGAGTGATTTCTTTAATTTCGGCAATCTTTTGAGCAATTATTTTTATATACATAGGCTCGTTTCTTTTACCTCTGTACGGAGCAGGTGTGATATATGGAGCATCCGTTTCCAATACTATATTTTGTAAATCTATCTGCCTAACGATTTCCGCCAAATGAGCATTCTTGAAAGTAACCACCCCACCTATGCCTAACTTAAAGCCCATTTCAATAACTTTGTTGGCTTGATTAATATCACCGCCAAAACAATGAAAAACTCCATTATATTTGGCATAGTTCAAATCATTGAAACAAGAAAATATTTCCTCAAAGGCCTTACGGCAATGAATAGATACAGGCAAATCATTGTATTGTTTGCTCCACTGCATTTGAGTTTTGAATGCTGTAATCTGTTCTTCAACAAAATCTCTATCCCAATAAAAATCCAATCCAATCTCACCAATACCACTGATACGCTTGTCGTCCAAATAAGGCTTGATTTGAGACAACTGTAATGACACATCTTTATTTACACTACCAGGATACAAGCCAACAAAAGCATAAAACATTTTCGGATTAGTTTTGTACAAATCAAGCATAGGAGAGATAGATTCCGCTTCTGTTGTCGGCAAAAAAATATTTTTGACATCATTTTCCTCTGCTCTTAAAACCACAGAATCTATATCGTCCAAAAATTCTTCGCCATAAATATGCGTGTGCGTATCCGTTAATATCATAACATCTTATTTATTGAATTTGTCATTTAGATTAAGTAAAAAATACTCTACTCCTTAACACACAAAAATACTCCGCCACTAAATGACGGAGTTTATCTTCTTCTCTCGACTAAATCATTTACTACAAAGTCGCTACTTTCTTCATACATTTTGATTTCAAGTTAGCTGCTTTATTCTTGTGAATAATAGAACGCTGTGCCAACTTATCAATTACAGAAATCATTTTAGGAAGTTTTTCTTCTGCTTCTTTCTTATCTGTAATAGCTCTAAAATCTCTCAAAGCATGTCTCATCGTTTTTGAATGATAACGATTGTACAATTTTCTCTTTTCGCTCTGACGTACTCTCTTTAATGCACTTTTATGATTTGCCATTTTATTTTTAGTCTTTCTTTTATCCTAAACTTTATTCTTCACTTTGCGAAAAACTCTTCCGCCTCTCTTTGTACCCCGTAGGGGATTTGAACCCCTGATTTCGAGAATGAAAATCTCGCGTCCTAGGCCAACTAGACGAACGGGGCGTTGTCTGTTTTTCAGGTTGCAAAATTATAACAATTCTACATACCCACCAAACTTTTCCACAATTTTTTGTCAAAAAAAATAATTTCTATTCTTTATCTTGTTGAAACTCAAAGCCCAATCGTTTAGCCGTAATCTTACCTCCCAATACCGCAGAAGAGCGTATTTCAGACACAGAAATCTCTTTTACCTCATCAAATGGCGGTGTTAATAGGTCAAAATTGTTCGCATATTCCATTGAAGAGCGAATAATATCACAAACGCTTTGCTCATCAATCACTGCCGTATTGAATGAAGAATACAACAATCCTACTTCTCTTTTGCCTTCGATGAAATAATGATTGTCTTTGTTTATAAAAACTCTTCCTATCAAATATCCTAAATCATAATCCCTATTATAATCGAATGAATCCGTTAAGAAATTGTATATATTTATCATTCCACAAAAAGAACGGTTGCGATCTTGCTGAACATACGGCAAACGCATAACTTCATGGTTGCGTGAAAACTCAAAAACATTGGTGTGCATAACAAAAACAAGTATATCCGAACCAAAACGTATCTCAAATTCGTTATTGTTTTTGTCTTCAAACACAAACTCATTCGGATATTCCTTCGACATATATTCCATTATCTCTCTTGCCTGAACACGCATCAGTTCAAAAGTTTTACGAGTTTTGTCCAAAATATCATTCAAAAGTAAGGTCTTGTTATGAATCTGCTTACCCAATTCTTCGTTTGTCATTTCTTTCTAAATTATTAAATATAATAAAGGTTATAAACCCATATTTTTACAAAAAAGCCCTGCAAAAAATATACTCGCAGGGCTTTATTACAATCTTTATCTCACTTTTTAATCCTCAGGAGCAATTGCTTCCATAGGACAAACGTCTGCGCAAGTACCACAATCAACACATTTGTCAGGGTCTATTTTATAAATTGGTCCCTCAGAGATTGCTCCGTTTGGACATTCGTCAATGCAAGTGCCACATGCTGCACAATTGTCTGAAATTTTGTATGCCATTTCTTTTAAGTATTTTAAGGTTTATAACTATTTGCAAAAATATAAACTTTTTGTGATATGAAGTAATGATTTTGAAAAATTTTTCAATATTTCTTAAACGCATTTGTTTAATATCTTATTTTTCAATATTATAATAATTGAAAAAACTTATTTATCCCCTAAATTCATCATAAATAAAAATCCGCTCATTTACCAAAACAATTCGTCAAAATCAATAAAAAGAAAACTTTAATATCCCAGACGAAAAAGTTTTCGTAATTTTGCGCTTCAAACGTATGAAAAAACAATCTCAACTATGATTAATTTGAAAAAAACAGCATTTATATGTTTAATATCTTTGATTATGTTTTCTTGCTCAAAGGGAGAAAAAAAAGTTGTAGCATCTTACGAAGACGGCAAACCGTTCATTGTCGAATATCTTAAAACAAAAGACGGCAAAAAAGTCAAAACATATGAAGAACATTTCTACAATAACGGTAAGTTACGCTTGGAAGGAAAATTCAACAACAAAAACAAAAGCGGTATTTGGAAATATTATTTTGAGGACGGCACTTTATTCGCCCAAGCCGACTATTCAAAAAACAAGAACGGCGAAGATTGGCAATTCTATTTTGATGAAGACTCCGTCCTTGTCAATAAAAATGATAAAATTATAGCCATTGCTTTTTCAAACGAGGGTACTCCCGTTTCCGTTCGCATAAAAAAAGATGATAAGGGTGAAATATTTTATCGCTTTTTCAATTCTTTCAAAATTATGGAGAGAGTTAATCTTAAAGGCAACATTCCGCAAGGCGAAGCGATGTCTTGGCACGAAAACGGCAACATCAATTCCATACATTATTATATAGATGGTATGCAGGATTCCACTTATACGGTTTATGCCGAGAATGGCCAAAAAATTATTTCAGGTAAATTCAACAAAGGCAACAGAATCGGAAAATGGGAATACTTCTCTTCCGAAGGCAAACCTTTGGGTTACGAGATTTACGACATTGACGGCACAAAACTATCCAAACAAGACAATCAGGGACTAACCTATTCCACGACTCCTCCGTCGAAACGAAAAAATAGTTAGTGAAACTAATTTTTTCTTTTCTTTGATTGGCAAAATAGTATTAAACACTAATATCGTAAAAACACACATTGCAAAATTAATATGCGACAACCCTATGACGAAGTACTTTAATATTTACATAGTTTCTTTGTTTTTAATTGCCTTTACAAGCATTGACATTTGCTCTGCACAAATGTATAAAGTCAAAGACAGTATTGGCGAGAACAATCAAGCAATAAAGATTTTTTCTTTAACGCAAAAAAACAAGAAAGCCTCTACAATTTCTTATGTTTTCGCAGAAACCCATAGCGATGTGTCTCTTGGATGCGAGGTTTGGAGAGTAGAAAATTCCGTTAAGACTCCTATGAACTTCTTTGCCATTGCCGCATACACAAAAGACAATTCGGAACGAATGAACTACAATAGTATTTTGCCTTACATCTCAATCTGTCAGGCGGGCAAGCGTACAATTCTTTCGTTTGAATGCCCGCTGATTGTTCTTTACCCCGAAAGAGCGAACGAAAAGATTTGCGAAAGCAAAAAAATGTATGGTCTTATCGGCGAAAACAATATTGATATTATCAGTTATTAATTAAATAATAGCCAAAACAAATAAAACAATACTTTTAATCCCGACTAAAACAACTATGATACAAGAAACGACCTTGATGCAAGGAATGAGAAAAAAAATGGTAGAAACGCTTATAACAAAAGGTATAACCGACCAAAAAGTTTTGGACGTTATGGGCAAGATACCACGACATTTGTTTATGGATAGGTCTTTGGAAATGCTCGCTTATGAAGACAGAGCGATAGGAATACTTTGCGACCAAACCATATCTCAACCCTCGACAGTCGCTTTTCAAACCCAACTTTTGGAAGTCAAAAACAGAGAAAAAATCCTTGAAATCGGCACGGGCAGCGGTTATCAAACTGCTGTTTTGTACAAATTGTCTTCAAGGGTTTATACTATCGAGAGGCAAAAGCCTTTATACACGTCAGCCCAAAAACTTTTCGATGAATTGAATATACATCCGCTATGTTTTTATGGCGACGGTTACAAAGGATTGCCGCAATTTGCTCCTTTCGACAAGATTATAGTTACTTGCGGAGCACCTTTCATTCCGCAAGACTTGGTTAGCCAGTTGAAAATCGGCGGTATCATGGTCATTCCCGTAGGCGACGAATCGCAGACTATGTACAGACTAACCAAAATATCGGAAACCGAATTAAAAAAAGAAACTTTCGGTAATTTCAAGTTCGTCCCCATGCTTAAAGACAAGCAACAATAAAAAGCCTTTGTTTTCATTGCCGACTTGACATAAATATCGAACAAACTATTTCTACTTTTATCTGAAATAGTATTAAACATCGTTGAAATAGTATTAAACATTACCAAAATAATATTTAACACCAATAAACCGATATTACCTATGATTTTTTATTTTGATATTTCGAAAGAATAAATATGTGTCATCAAAAAAAATTCGATTGCAATAAAAAGAAATTTTTCAATAAAACAATCAACCGATAACATCCATTATCACCGAATATTTAACAAGAACTGCAATATAAAAATAAAATTTTCGTTTTTATATTTGAGAAAATATGTATCTTTGCGATTTGTTTTGCGAATGGATATTGCAAATAATTTATTGTTGAACATAAAATTTTACTAAAATGAAAAAAACACATGATCTTCAAACGAGATCCAGCCGATGGCGGACGGATTGTATCCGATCCCTTGTGCGGGCTGTACGTAAAGGAGTTATTCCTATGTTTTGTCTGCTTATGACGTTGCTCTCATTAAGCGGATATTCTCAAATAACCTCTTTGGAGGAAGGATTTGAGAACACTTTTCCTCCTGACGGTTGGGAAATTAAAGGTACTAAGACCTCCCAATGGTCGGCTCATTCCTACTATTATCATACCGGGTATTACTGTGCCCGACACGATTATGATTATAGCGGTTGCAGTAATTTTTTGATTACTCCGCAGATTGCTGCCAAAACCGGAATGACATTGTCTTTCTATGCTAAGTTAGGGAACATTAATTTCGCTGATGATAGCAAACTCTACATTGAAGTTTCAACATCAACAAGCGACACGGCAAATTTCACACAAATCCAAGCGATTGATTTGTCGGACACCTACCAAAAGTATGATATAGATTTGTCGGAATATAACGGGCAAAACATTTATATTGCATTTCACGTAGTGGATAATAACGGTATAGGAATTTACGTTGATGATGTCTTCATCCCTAACGTCGATTGTCCGGCACCTACCGATATCGTAAGTTCGTTCGTTACCGATAACGGAACACTTAGTTTCACCGGTTCTGCCGACAGTTATGATTTCGAATACGAGTTGGTTACTGCCGATTGGAATGATGACAACATCTCGAGCGAAACAAACTCGATTACGCTTTCCGATCTACTTCCGGGAACGAATTACAAATACAAACTGAGATCCAATTGCGGCACCGATGGAACAAGTCAATGGATTTTGGGAACTTTTACCACACAATGTTTGGATGAACTGACCATAGATGAACAAAATACATATGTAGAAGATTTTGAATCTTATCAAGTGTCAGATTTTCCCAACTGCTTAACGATGGTTTCGCAAGACGATAATCATCCGTCAAACGTTGCATCAATATATGCAAACGGTGGGACAAAAGCCCTTGCTATGTATGCTTCAGCAAATTGCCAAAAACCTATAATTGCTTTACCAAAATTTACAAATGATTTATCGACTTTAAGAGTTTCATTGTATGCACGATACGAATCGGCTAATTCCGGCTCCTTGCAGATAGGTTACATAACGGATTTGGAAGACTCTTCCACTTTTGTTGCATTGAAAACGATAGAAGCCTCAAGCACTTGGAAAAAATACACTGCGGATTTGGATTATTATGCAGAACAATTGCAGCAAGTTGAAGGCACTCCTTATATAGCGATACGCCAAAATTCCGGTGTAACTTCTTCCTATAATTTTTACTATATAGATAGTGTACAGGTTATGATAACTCCGGATTGCAAAGGACCGTCAGACCTTACCGTAAGCAACTTGACGGCTACAAGTGCAAATTTGAGTTGGCTTTCAACAGCCGCTACATTCAACATTACGGTGAAAGATGAAAACAATACGGAGGTTGCCTCACTTACCGACATTACGGAAACAAATTATGATTTGACGGAACTTACGACTTTAACGACATACACCGTTACAATAGCAGGTTTCTGTTCGGACGGAACACCTACGGATGTTGCAACGATTTCATTCAAGACTCCTTGTGAAGCAATTGTTGAATCGACTTTGCCTTATCAGATGGATTTTGAAAACGAAACGGCTGCGAATTATTCGTTGATGAACATTGCCTGCTGGACAATCTTGGAAAAAGCCCAAACCTCGTACGATAGTTATCCAAACGTCTTAAATTATTCAGCACACAACGGAAATAATTGCATGAGACTTTATAACACAACATCCAATGGCAATATGGTTGCATTACCGGGTTACCAAGGAAATATAAAGGATCTTCAATTGTCCGCTTACATTAAACCGGGAGGTACTACTCAATCTTACGGACAAATCGAGATAGGTGTTATGACCGATTTGAACGATACAACTTCTTTCCATGTAGCAAAGACAATAGTTGCCACCCAATTGGCAAATACGGAGTATAAACCATATGACGTTATATTCTCCGGTTTGGATTTTGAAGTGGAAGACGGTGTAGTTTATTATCCTGTTATCAAATACCCTACAAAAACATACGGATATGCTTGGTACATTGATGATATAGTTTTGGATAAAGTTCCGGAATGTCCTGCACCTAACAATATTGCCGTAAGTGAAATAACTACAAATTCCGCTGAGGTAACTTGGTCTCAATATGGTGATATTGCAGCAGAATGGACGGTCTTTTACAAGAAAACTACCGATACGGAATGGACGGAAGAAACCGCAAATGAAACCACATATACACTGAACGATTTGGCTTCGGGGACTGATTATGAAGTAAAAGTTGCCTCTGTATGTGGAGAAAGTGTTTTAACATCCAACGAAAAAGTTACTTTCAAAACACAATGTGTTCCTTTAACGATGGACGATCTTCCTTATTACAACGGATTTGAAAATGAGACGAAAGGTCTTATGCCTAATTGTTGGTCCGCACCTATTGCCTATCTATCCGGCTCGGTCTCATATCCGAGTGTTTATGACTATACGGCAAGAACAGGTTCAAAGGATATTTATTTCTCAAATGGTACTTCAAGCACCCTTATGATAACTTTGAACGGTTATCAGGGAGATATCACGGAATTGCAACTTGTTGCCTGGGCAAAACCTAATGGTACTACATCAAGTTATGGCAAAATGCAAGTCGGTTTTATGACAGACAATACGGATACCAATACATTCGTTGTCGTTAAGGAATATCTTGCTACCGATTGGCCGAGTTCGGTTTATGATGAAATGATAACTCCTTTCAACACACTTGAAGATTTTACTGCTGACGTCGATGCCGTTTATTATCCCGCAATCAAATACATAAGCGGTGGCAATTATTACCAATGGTATATTGACGACGTTACATTGGAAATTATTCCTGAATGTGCAAAACCAACGAAGTTGGCTGCTACACCAGACGCAATAACTTCAACGACAGCAACTCTTACATGGCAACAATCGGATGAGAACACTTCCTGGGTGGTTTATTACAAAAAAACAACCGAAACGGAATATCAAACCCAAACTGTCAGCGGTACTCCTACTATAACCTTAACGGATCTAAATCCTGCAACCATATATGATGCATATGTAGAAGTTGTTTGTGCTGAAAATGTAGCAAGCAACCCTATTCAGTTTAAGACAGCCTGTCCTGATGAAATTACCATTACGGATAACGACAAATATATTGAAGATTTTGAGACTTACATCGTAGGAGCGACTCCTGATTGTTGGACAAGTATGACTCCTGTTTCTTCAAGTTATTATACCAGTGGTGTTGTCAGTCAATCCAAATCGGGAAACAACTCATTCAGACTGTACATTCCTTACCAGGATTATGGTGCAAATGGAACTACGCAACCTATGTATGCCCTTCCAAAATTCTCCAACGATTTGGAAACTCTAAGATTATCTTTCTATGCAAAAGTAAGTTCCTCTTATTCTTGTGGAGATTTACAAATAGGTTATTTGACAAATTTGACTGACACTTCCTCATTCGTGTTATTGAAATCTTACACAGCATCGGAAGTAGGCAGCAGTTGGAATCTTCTTAAAATAAATATGGCTGACTTCTCGGAAACTATCGTTGCCGATGAAAGTACTGATAAATATATAGCACTTCGTCATAACAAACCTGGTTATACCGGTTATTCGGAACTTTCTTGCTATATAGATTCTCTTTCTGTGGGATTGGCTCCGTCTTGTTCGGATCCTAATGGTTTGGTTGTTTCCGATATTGATGTAACATCTGCAAACATAACTTGGAACGGAGATGCTTCTTCCTACAATGTTAAAGTGGTTGTAGATGGTACGAATGAAGTGATCATAAATGAAACAAATGTTACTGAAAATACCTTTGCCATTGAAAATTTAACGGACAATACATCATACGTAGCATCCGTTACAGGAGTATGTGAAGACGGAGGTTTGACAGATCCTATCAGTGCTTTATTCCACACTCGTTGTGTTGCAATGGACATCCCTTGGGAAACTTCGTTTGAAGATTTGAATACGACTTCTTTGTACTATTGCTGGACAAAACTTAATACCGCTTCTTATAACCCTACCATTAGCGGTTACAATTCGAAGACAGGGGCAAACAGCATGTATTTCTACACCCATTCAGGTGATAATACCATAATCGCCCTTCCTCGCTTTACGGAAGATATCACCACATTAAGACTTACATTCAATTCAAAACCTACGGGTAATGCAAGTTCTTATGGTAGAATGAGAGTTGGTCTTACAAATTCTTTGAATATGGCAGACACCGCGAACATCGTTTATGTTTGGGAAAAATCTGCGACACAATATCCTTCTACCAACTATTTTGAAGAAGTTGTTGATTTCGGAGAAGCAACAATTGACGGAGAAAACATATACATAGTATTCAATCATGACAACGCAAGTTCCGCCGCTTGGTATATTGACGATGTATCCGTTGATTTGATTCCTGATTGCGACAAGGCACGTAATTTGAAAATTACAGATGTTACGGCAGAATCTGCGACTCTTTCTTGGACAGTAACAGGTTCTCAAACCGATTTCAATGTTTATTACAAGAAAACTTCGGATATGAATTATTCGGAAGCAACTGCTGATGGATTGACTGCTTCTCTAACTGATTTGGAAGCAAGTACCGAATATGAGGTGTATGTTAAGAACACTTGCGATGATGGAACGACAAAAATTTCCGAAACAATAAAATTCAAGACACCTTGTGCTGCAATCACAATTGATGGAGAGAACAACTATGTTCAAGATTTTGAATCATATAACAATTTGGCACGTGTAGATTGTTGGGAAGTTGTGGCTGAAGCTTCTTCATATCCGATAAAAGTTATAACTGAATCCAAATTCATTCATTCAGGATCAAAAGCCCTTAAAATAACATCTAACGAAGCAACTCCAAACTCAATAATATCATTGCCACAATTCACAAACGATTTATCGACACTTAGAGTTCAGTTTTATGGTAAATCGGAAGGTCCTAATGGCGGTGATATGGAATTGGGATATATAACGGATTTGAACGATCCTACATCATTTGTCGCTTTGGCTTCCTGGCCAAAGACTCAAACTACTTGGACTCTTTGCAAAACTGATTTGAGCACTTATTCCGAGCAATTGGAAAATGCAGGTTCCGTTACTTTGGCTTTAAGGGAAGTTTATACAGGAACGTCATATTGGTCTTGGGGAATAGACAGTTTGGTTGTAAGTTTAATACCTGCTTGTTCGGAAGCCAGTGATATTACGGCAACTGATATAACTGAAACTTCCGCTACAATATCTTGGACTTCCAATGCTTCTGCATCCAACATTGTTGTCAAAGATGCTGCGAACACAGAAATTGTTTCAGAAGAAAATTATAATGGAACTTCTTATGATTTGACAGGTCTTACGGGCAATACCGTATATACGGTAAGTATAACCAGCGTTTGTGATGACGGTTCCACAACGGAAGCTACGATTTATTCATTCAAAACTCTTTGCGGATCATATACAATATCGGAAGATAATATTTACACGGAAGGTTTCGAATACGGATCATCAAATCAATATCCTGATTGTTGGACTACTGTTGTTGATGGAACAAATACAAAAGCAGGAACATATTCCGGTGGTAAAACAGGCAATTATTCGTTTGCACTAAAAGCTTCTTTTTCGGATTGTAAGCAACCTATGGTAGCAATGCCTGTATTTACAAATGATTTATCAACTCTTAGAGTACAATTCTATGCCGCAGCGGAAAATTCAACCAAATCCGGAAATTTGGAATTCGGTTATTTGACCGATTTAGCGGATTCTTCAACATTTGTGGTATTGAAGTCTTGGCCAAATAGCATGACTTCTTGGACTCTTTGCAAAATTGATCTTGGTATGTATGCAGACCAATTGCCACAAGTTACGGACGGTGTGAGATTGGCATTTCGTCATAACAACCCTGATTTGGTATCTTCTTGGTACTATTACTCAATAGATGACGTTGTTGTTAAACTTTCCCCTGATTGTATTGAACCGAATGATCTTGCGATATCTAATTTGGCAGTAAATTCTGCAACATTAAGTTGGACATCTTCCGCTTCAGAATTCAGTGTTGTTGTCAAAGATGCTGCAAATACTGTTGTTATTGACGAAGCCGGTATAAATGCAAACTCTTACGACCTTTCAGGTTTGGAAAGCAATACCGTTTATACGGCAACTGTTACATCCATATGCGGCGGTATAGAATCCGAAGCAGATGAAACCACAAGTATTACATTCCGTACGCCTTGTGTTGCAATCACAGAAGATATGTTGCCTATAACTTGGGATTTCGAATCCGATAACACAGTAGGTTCATTATCATATCCTTTACCAAGTTGTTGGCAAAGAGTAACTGCAAACAACAATCCGTATGTTTATAATTATTATCCTTATCAAGGTTCGAAATGTCTGTACTTCACCGGTGGAAACGACGGTATGGCTGTTATGAGAGAAATAGATGCTTCCCTTCCGGTTAATTCATTACAATTAACATTCTACGCTAAGAAAACTTATTCTTACTATACCGGAAGTTTGAATATCGGTGTTATGACAGATCCTACCGACAAAACAACTTTCACATCGGTGGAAACAATAGACTTGACGAGTGATTATACGAAATATGAAATTGTATTGAATGGATACGAAGGCACGGGAACTTATATCGCATTCAGCGTAACGTCCAATAACTCTGCTAACATTGCCCTTGACAGTTTAACATTAGAGAAGATGCCAAGTTGTGCTAAAATCAAAAACACTTCATTTACAAGCACAACAACAAGTGCAATAATCACATTAAACGATGCAAATCCTGATTTGGATTACAATGTATATTACAGACCAAGCGGCTCTACCGAAGATTACGTTGTTGTTGCAGCTGTCGAGGGTGTCGCATCTATTTCAAACCTTATCGCTTCTTCTACATACGAATACTATGTGGAAAGCGTATGTATCGAAGGAGATAATGCTATTTCCGATATTTTCACTTTCAAGACGGCATGTGATGTTGTAACTGTAACCGATGCTACACCTTGGTCGGAAGACTTCACAACTACCGATGCTCTTGATTGCTGGACATTGTCTTCAAGTGGAGATAAGTCTTGGAACATTTCGGAGGGGGCTCTATATCATGCATTTTATGTTAATGATTCAAGTGATGCCGTTACCCCTGTATTTGATTTGACAGGTGTAACAAATCCTTATGTTGCATTCAAACATATGCAAAAACCATATCAGACTGTTAAGGCGGAAGAATTGAAAGTTTTCTATCGTGCTTCCGAAACAGATGATTGGACGGAACTGGCAGACTACACGACACCTTCTTCTTCGCTTGTTGAAGATACATTGGCATTGCCGAACAAGAGTGCTACTTATCAATTAAACTTCCGTATGATTGGTAAAGACGCTTTGGGTGTAAAAGTTGATGATCTTATAATCTTCAACAAAGAAGGTGGCGAGCAACCACAGCCTTGTGATGCACCTACATCCTTGACGGTAACATCTAAGACGCAAACATCTGCAACAATCACTTGGGCAGGCAGTGCAGCATCATACGATGTTCAGTTGGGTGAAAATGCATCACAAAACGTAACTGCAACGACCTACACGTTCAACAATTTGACGGCAGGTACGACTTACACGGCGAAAGTACGTGCAAACTGTGGTGAAACGACTTCCGATTGGGTAACGGTAACCTTTACTACCGATGAAGAGGAACAGCCTACTTGTGAAAAGGTAACGAATTTGGTTGCGACAACGACCTACAATTCTGCTATCTTGACGTGGAACGGTGATGCTGCTTCATATGACGTACAGTTAGGTGAAAACACTCCTGTAAATGTAACTGCAAGTTCATATACATTCAACGATTTGACTGCAAGCACAACTTACACGGCGAAAGTACGTGCAAATTGCGGCAACGGTCTTACAAGCGAATGGACAAGTGTAAACTTCACTACCGATGCCGAACCGGCAGAGGATTGCGATGCACCTACAAATGTAACTGCATCTGAAATAACACAGACGACGGCAGTAATCAGTTGGGAAGGCACGGCAGAGACATATGAAGTAACTGTCGGCGATAAAGACCCTGTAAATGTATCTGCAAAATCTTATGCTTGTTCAGGCTTGACTGCCAACACGACATACACTGTAAAAGTACGCAGTATATGTGGCGATGGTAAGATGTCAGAGGCTGCAACTGCAACATTCAAGACTTTGGAAAACAGTGGTTTGACAGATGTTGAAGATGTGGTAAGCGTCAAAGCATATCCTAACCCAACGACAGACAATGCTACATTGGAGATTAAGGGCATTAACGGAAAAGCAAGAGTAATTGTAACTGATGTTAATGGTCGAGTAATTGACAATGTAAATGTATCTGACGGTGTTGAGACAATAACAATCGATAGCGAAAGATACGCAAGCGGTGTATATTACATTCGTGTAATGGGCGAGGGTATCAACAAAACAACTACATTGATTAAGAAATAATCAATCGGAGTTTTCAATTTTCAAAGGTGGAGTTTTAATAACTCCACCTTTTTTGTTATATAAATTTTAGCACTTATCACCAATTTAGTGTTTAACAAGAGAAATTTTTCTTTTAACATAACGTGAGTTCGACGAAAATTAAAATAATGCAATTTGCTTGTCTAACGAGCGTTGCACATTGATGCAAGGTTTTTTCGGAAACAT
>OMYR01000019.1 GCA_900315335.1 uncultured Bacteroidales bacterium | reverse complement strand
GGTTCATCCGACATTTCGAGTGATTGTGTCTAAAACGGAGAAAACTGCCGAACAAATTGTATATTTGAATAACCACAAACAAATGTACAATAATGAACAGCAGTTTTCTATATCACGCTTGGGGTCTATATAACCACAAATGTACCCGTGAAGAATACAAAGGTAACACAATTATCTTGCATGTGGAATCAAAAGAGCGACAAAAAGTATGTCCTCAGTGCGGGCATCATCATTTGGTGAAGAATGGATATCGCATCCGTGACTTTATAGGTCTTCCTATAGGCGGCAAGAAACTGATAATCCGCATGAAGGTGCAGCGTTACAAGTGCAGGAATAAAGGATGTGATTATGACCGCCAAGAGCCAATACCTTTCGCCACAGGCAGCTGTTGTTATACCCACCGTTTCGCGAAATATGTTGTCGGACTTCTCAAAGGTATGACTCTGAAGGATACTGCCAATCTGTTGGGAGTTTCATGGGACACCGTCAAGGAGATACATACCAACTATCTTGAATACCATTACTCTCCTCCTTCCTTAGATGGTGTTGATAGTATTGGCATAGATGAATTTGCTGTCAGGAAAGGGCACGTGTATAAGACTATTGTCGTAGATTTGAGAAGCGGCCGTATCCTACATGTTGGTGAGGGCAAAGGCAGTGATTCCCTGGATAAGTTCTGGAAGCGGATAAAGAGGAAAGGCATCAATATTAAATACGTTGCGACGGACTTGTCTGCAGCCTTTATAGCCTCCGTATATGAGAATTGTCCCAATGCCGTCCATGTGTTTGACCATTTCCACGTAGTGAAGCTGATGAATGAGAAGTTGGATAATATACGCAGGGGACAGTACCATATGGAAAAGGATATCAACAAACGCAAGGTATTGAAAGGTTCACGGTATCTGCTGCTGAGTAACGGGACAGACATCTTTGACAAGCAATATAAAACAAGGCTTGACAATGCATTGGATATGAACAAGCCACTCTCACAGGCATACTACCTTAAAGAGCAACTCAGGGAAATATGGACGCAAAACAATAAGGAGGAAGCTGAAAAGGTTATGCTTGATTGGGTAAAACAAGCTCAAGAGAGTAAGATTCCTCAATTAATCAAGATGGCAACCACGATAATGGCGCATCGTACGGGAATACTGGCATGGTATGATTGTCATATATCGACTGGTAAGGTAGAAGGTATCAACAACAAGATAAAGGTAATGAAGAGAACGGCATACGGCTTTAGGGATCAACGATATTTTGAACTAAGACTGTATGCACTGCATGACTGCTGTATCACTCGAAATGTCGGATGAACCCAAAATGCTTAACACTAATTCGCTAATCATTAACACTAAATTTTTGAATACATATATTATTCTTCCGTCTTGTCACAAAAATCAGATTTTTGCAAAACACAATTTCATAAAATCATTTTCTGTCATTAAAAATAATATTTGTAACTTTGCAAAACGTAATTCTAAAACATTTTGACAAGATATGAACACTACTTTGAGTAACATAGTTTCAAAAATAAAACAAAATAAATCGCTGAAAATTGGTATTATTGTTCTGTGTGCATTGCTGATAGTTTTTATTGGATTTACTATTTATCTAACAAGTTCTAAGACTGAAAACACTGCCCCTATCGAAATTTTTATTTATCCTAACGAAAATATAGAAAACGTAAAACAAAAACTTATAAGTCAAAATATTATAAGCAAATCCAACACTTCTTTTTCAACTTTTACAAAGGCATTGAAATATGATAAAAACATTAAATCGGGGCGTTACGTCATAAAGCCCAAAACCTCTGTTTTTACTTTGGTTAGACATCTTAGGTCGGGCTTGCAAACACCTGTGAAATTGGTTATACTTAACGCAAGAACGGCAAAAGATTTTAGCGAAAAAGTTACCCAAGACCTTATGATAACTCCCGAAGATATGATGCAAGAAATCAAACGGCAAGGATACAAACACGATAATGAGGTGTTTGAATACATAATACCAAATACTTACGAGGTGTTTTGGAATATTTCTGCCGAACGGCTGTTGGATAAATTAAAGAAAGAAGACGATAAATTTTGGGAAAATAACAAAGAAAAGTTGAAAATGAGTGGTATGAGCAAGAAAGATATTGTTATCTTGGCATCTATTGTTAGCGAAGAAACCAATAAAAAGGACGAAATGCAAAGAATTGCCGGTGTTTATATCAATCGATTAAACAAAAATATGTTATTGCAGGCTGATCCTACGGTAAAATTTGCTGTTGGCGATTTTTCGTTAAAACGTATCACCGGAAAACATCTTCAAATTGCTTCCGAATTTAATACTTACAAGAACTTAGGACTTCCTCCCACACCTATATGTCTTCCAAACATTGATGCGTTGAAAGCCGTGCTGAGATATGAAAAGCATGACTATATTTTCTTTTGTGCTAAGGAAGATTTCTCGGGTTATCACAACTTTGCAAAAACGGCAGAGCAACACCGAATAAACGCTATAAAGTATCGCAAAGCATTAAACGAAAGAGGTATTCATTAATTATTATATAAGAGATTTGTATTTGCAGTAAAACATTATTTGTATAACGTAAAAAATATTTTGGAATAATTTTTGTAATAGAAGTTCAACGTAACATATAATTTATTTATTATGAAAAAAATATTTTTAATAGCATTAGCAATGGTTTTAGGCTCTTCAGCTTTTGCACAAAACGATACAATCACAAATGAAGATGCCATATACGACCAAGTTTGGGTTTTGTATAGAATGAATAACAAGAAAGTAAATTACAAAGAGAATGACGAAAAAATAACACTCGTCATAACAAGAGAGAACGAATATGCAGGCGGTTCAAGTGGCTGCAACCGATATTTTGCTCAGGCGGTTATAAAACGAAATCACCTTTTGTTCCGCTCCATGGGTTCAACTCGGATGGCATGTCCCGAAGACAAAGAGGAATTGGAGAGAACATATCTTACGGCAATAGATTATGTGGATTCTTACAAAATTATTGACGAAGACCTTTACCTTTACAAAAACGACCGTGCAATATTGGTATTTGAAAAAGAGTAATAACAATTATTTAATTAAATCAACATAAAAATTCAAACGTAATAATTTGTTGGTTGATAAAACAAAAAATTCAGTTAAACTTCCGATAAAATATTGTTTATGACAGAACTATTTTTTACTTAAAAAATAGTTCTGTTTGTATTAATAAATTTTGTATCTTTGCAGCCGAGATAATTATTAACCATAAAATATTGAATGGCATGAAAAAATTTGCAGTATTAGTCGTTTTGGCAACAATGTGTTTGGGTGTTTATGCACAACAAAACAAAGATGTAAAATTGTCTGAAACTAAAAACAATGTAATAATAATAAAAGAACCGTCATATAACGGAAAAGTTGAACACACTTTTGATTTGAATTTTGTAGGGTGTTACGGTGATAGCAAAACGAACAAAGTATATTTGGTTGTTAAAGTAAAAGATTTGGAAAGTGATAAAATATATATCGGTAAAACAAAAGCCGTAACATCAAAAGGAAAGTTATATACAAGTGGTTGCGGCGATAACAGGTATGATTGCATCAAAGATTTCGATACAGAAATAAATCTTGAAAAATGTGCAATTGAGGGGGTTCCGACAACAGTTACCGACTTTGCTGATTTTCAAGTTTCCGTTAAAAATATTACTTGTCATTTTCGTAATGTTCCAATCCAATGGGATGTAAAACCTGAGGAATAAACATTTAACATCATAAAATAAAAACGGTATTTCTATATCAAAAAGAAATACCGTTTTTGTTTTGTACAAAAGAAAAGGTCTTTGTTTTGTAAGCCGTGTTCTGTTTCTCATCTGTCATTAATCTACGCCAAGCCTTGCGACTTCGCTCTATCATCCTACCCCTCGGCAGCACCGAGCAGACACTATATGCCGATATATTTGGACTTTCAACTCATAAGGTTTGCACGCATATCATTATCACTAACAATAGCCGTAGGCTCTTACCCCACGTTTTCACCCTTACCTTGAAATCAAGGCGGTTATTTTCTGTTGTACTTTCTGTCAAGAGCCAAAAAACTCCTGCCTGTCCGTTAGACAGTATGATGCTCTATGTTGCACGGACTTTCCTCTGAAAAAATTTTTCCAGCGACAGATAACATTCAAAGACCTAATTCTTTTTATTTCCCATTTACTCAATCAAAGAAAACAAATCCAACAATATTAACTGTTTTCATTCAATGCCGCTTGGGCTTGTGCGGCACGTTTTCTTTGTGTTTCGTCCAAAATAATTTTTCTTATACGAAGATGCGACGGAGTTATCTCCAAATATTCGTCTTCTTTGATATATTCCATACATTCTTCCAACGACATTTTAACAGCAGGTGCAATATTGTTTTTCTCATCACTACCTGCTGCACGCATATTGGTCAATTTCTTTGTAATAACAAGATTTACCACAATATCATCAGGACGCAAACCCTCGCCGACTACCATACCTGTATAGATTTCATCTCCCGATTCAACGAAAAATTTACCTCTGTCTTGCAATTTATTCAACGAATAATCTATTACCGAACCGGTTTCTTTTGCTATCAGTGCACCCATTCGTTTGGAAGGCATATCGCCTTTCCATGGTTCAAATCCTTTCAATTGATGAGCCATAATAGCTTCGCCCTCCGAGATAGTAAGAATGGTATTAGTCAAACCAATCAAACCACGAGAAGGTATGGTAAATTCTATATTCTGTCTGTCCCCGCGAGGCTCCATACTCAACAATTCTCCTTTACGAGCCGTTACCTGTTCAATAATCTTGCCCGCAAAGTTCTCAGGAGTAACGATTATAAGTTGTTCAACAGGTTCGCATTTCTTACCGTCGATTTCTTTAATGATAACCTTAGGTTGTCCGACTTGCAACTCGTATCCCTCTCTACGCATTGTTTCAATAAGGATACTCAAATGCAAAATACCACGACCATAAACAATCATCGTATCAGGAGAATCCGTATCTTCAACTCTCAATGCAAGATTTTTTTCCAACTCAGCATGCAATCTATCTCTCAAATGGCGAGAAGTAACAAACTTACCCTCTCTTCCGAAAAATGGAGAATTGTTAATAGTAAATAACATACTAAGCGTTGGTTCATCAACCTTTATCGGCTTTAATGGTTCAGGATTTTCCTTATCGCAAACCGTATCGCCTATATCAAAATTCTCTATACCCAACAAAGCAACTATTTCTCCTGCCTCTACCGGCGTTTTTATCTTTTCTTTTGCCAAGCCCTCAAAAACATAAAGTTCTTTGATTTTACTTGTATATTTTTCTCCATTGGCTTTGCAAAGCATAACATCTTGTCCTGCCTGCAAAGTACCACGGTGCAAACGTCCGATGGCAATTCTTCCCACGTAAGAAGAATAATCCAAAGAAGAAATCATTAGTTGAGTGTTACCATCAATTGAAGGATATGCAGGTATGTATTTAATAATCGTATCCAAAAGGTATGAAACATCTGTTGTAGGTTTGGTATAATCTTCCGACATCCAACCTTCCTTTGAAGAGCCATAAACTGTTGGAAAATCCAATTGTTCTTCCGTCGCACCCAAAGCACACATCAAATCAAAGACTTTCTCTTGCGTTGCGATAGGATCGCAATTGGGTTTATCGACTTTATTGATGACAACGATAGGTTTTAGATTTAGTTCTATGGCTTTTTGCAAAACAAAACGAGTTTGTGGCATCGGTCCTTCAAAAGCATCTACGACCAAAAGTACGCCGTCTGCCATATTCAAAACTCTTTCAACCTCACCACCGAAATCACTGTGCCCCGGAGTGTCTATAATATTTATCTTAAAACCCTTATAGCGGATTGAAACGTTTTTTGAAAGAATGGTTATACCACGTTCTCTTTCCAAATCGTTGTTATCCAAAATCAATTCTTTTTGTTCTTGGTTGTCTCTGAATAATTTTGCTTGGTAAAGCATTCTATCAACCAATGTCGTTTTACCATGATCAACATGAGCTATTATTGCTACGTTGCGAATATTTTGCATTGTTAATTATTTTTTATTTAACACTATTATTTTAATCTCACTATTCGTAGAAATAATGTTTAACACTATTTCTACAATTTCATAAGAACTTTTGATTACAATTGCATCTAATATATCTTCTTCAAACATCTTTTTTCTAAAAAGAAACCTGTGAATAACAAAATTATTATTCACAATTTCTTTTATTTGGAAATAGTGTCTTTTATATAATTCAAGGCTGCGACAACACCGTCTTTGTCTTTTCCGCCTGCGGTTGCATAAAATTTTTGACCGCCGCCACCACCTTTAACGAACTTGGCTGCTTCTCTAACAATCTTTCCTGCATCAAAACCACGCTCGACCATACTATCACTAAACATCACCGTCAGCATAACCTTACCCGATACTTCGTTTGCACCTGCAAAACAAAAATCATCAAACTCGCCTCTAAACCTATATGCTATGTCTTTCATAGTATCGGCATCAACAGGAGCAAACACTTCAAAGTAATTTATACCATTAATAACTTCCATTTTTTCTTTAATAGCCTGATAAATGTTGCCTGCTGCCTGCGATTTGAATTCATCAATCTGTTTTTTCAAATTGGCGTTCTCTTCTATCATTTTTTGTATAGATTTCACCAAATCGGGACTTGCTTCAAAGAATGTTTTGATATGAGCGAACATATCTTGCAAGTCGTACATATAATTATCGAACTCTTCTCCCGTAACAGCCTCAATACGACGGATACCTGCCGCTACCGCTGTTTCGTTTATGATTTTGAACATACCAATAGTACCAGTACTTTTCACATGAGTACCACCGCAAAGTTCTATACTCTCTCCAAAACGTATAACCCTGACTTTGTCTCCGTATTTCTCGCCAAACAAAGCCATTGCACCCATATTGCGAGCCTCTTCAATAGGAACATTTCTGTGGTCATCGGCAGAAAAATCTTCACGTACCATTTTATTTACCAAAACTTCCGCTCTGCGTATTTCTTCTTCCGTCATCTTGCTGTGATGCGAAAAGTCAAAACGCAAACGTTTATCATCTACATAAGAACCCTTTTGCTCTACATGAGAACCCAATACTTTTCTCAATGCCAAGTGTAATAAGTGTGTTGCCGTGTGGTTTCTCTCTATATTATGTCTGCGATTAACATCAACTTTTACCGTAAAAGTTTGATTAACATCTTTCGGCAAAGTCTTCATTATATGTATTGGAAGATTGTTTTCTTTCTTTGTGTCAATTATTGCTATTTTCTCGTCCCCGCTTATCAAAAATCCTTTATCGCCTACCTGACCTCCCATTTCGGCATACATACATGTCTTATCCAAAACCACTTGATAAAGCGTTTGTCCTTTGGTCTCCACTTGACGATAACGGACAATCTTACACTCGCATTCCAACTCATCGTATCCGACAAAATTCTCGTCTTTGAAATCCTTTACAATCTCAACCCAATCTCCCGCTTCAACCTTAGCAACACTACGGCTACGTTCTTTTTGTGCTTTAAGATTGTTTTCAAAGGCCTCCATATCTACTTCTCTTGATTGTTCTTTCGCCATTAGTTCGGTCAAATCGATAGGAAAACCGTATGTATCGAACAATTCAAAAGCAAAATTTCCATCAATCTTACCTTGCGGATTGTCTTTTATGTATTTGTCAAATTTTTGTATGCCACCAGCCAAAGTTTTCAAGAATGCAGATTCTTCTTCTTTAATAACCTTACATATCAGTTCGTGATTTTTGGTAAGTTCAGGGTATTGACCGCCCATTTGACTTGTCAATATATCTACAATCTTATAAATAAAAGGCTCTGTAAAGTTCAAAAAAGTATAGCCATATCTAACCGCACGGCGAAGTATTCTTCTTATAACATAACCTGCTTTGTTATTTGACGGCATAAGCCCGTCAGCAATTGCAAAACTTACAGCCCTTAAATGGTCGGCAATAACACGCATGGCAATATCTTTCTTTTCATCTTTACCATACACATTATTTGACAAATCAGCAATCTTCTGAATCAAAGGTTGGAAAACATCTGTATCGTAATTGGATTTCTTGTTCTGTAATACCATACACAGACGCTCAAAGCCCATACCGGTATCGATATTCTTTTCTTTCAAAGGCTCTAAACTCTTATCCGCTTTGCGATTAAACTCCATAAAAACAAGATTCCATATCTCGATAACCAATGGATTGTCTTTATTGACAAGGTCTGCCCCTTTTATCTTTTGTTTTTCCTCTTCATCTCTCAAATCTATATGTATTTCACTGCAAGCACCGCAAGGACCCGTTTCACCCATCTCCCAGAAATTGTCGTGTTTATTTCCAGGCAATATATGTGATTCCTCCACAAACTGCTGCCAATATTCATGTGCTTGTTCATCGGCTTTAAGGCCTTCTTTTTCGTCGCCACCGAAATAAGTTACATAAAGATTTTTTTTATCTATCTTATAAACTTCCGTAAGCAATTCCCAAGCGTATGCTATTGCTTCCTTTTTGAAATAATCTCCGAAAGACCAGTTACCTAACATCTCAAACATAGTGTGATGATAGGTATCGTGTCCCACTTCTTCCAAATCATTATGTTTTCCGCTAACTCTCAAACACTTTTGTGAGTCGGCAGCGCGATTGTACGGCTTTTCGATATTACCCAAGAATATATCTTTGAATTGGTTCATACCGGCATTTGTAAAAAGTAAAGTCGGATCATTTTTAACAACCATTGAACTTGAAGGAACTATTGTATGTCCTTTGCTTGCGAAGAAATCAATGAATGCTTGTCTTATTTCATTAGAAGTTTTCATATACATACGATTTTCTTATCTTACAAAATTTCTTTTACTTCATTCACCATTGAACTTCCGTCCAACTTCAATCGAATGACAGCAAAATTTAAGGTTGCAAAATTACGAAAAAATCTTCTAATATACCGAAATCTTTTTCCAAATTAAGACAATACGAAATCATATTGCCTTTTCATCTTATTCTATATACAAAAGAAAGCCTTTCAAATACTCTCCTTCTGGATGGAAAATGCTTTGAGGATGGTCAAAATTATGCGGTAATCTTCTGACAATTCTGACTTTTCTTTTGGCTAATGCCGCGCAAGAAAAAAGCATAGTGGAAAAATCTTCCCTCGATACTGCCTGCGAACAAGAAAATGTAAATAACAATCCACCCGACTTAATCTTTTCCATAGCCTTTTGGTTTATTGCTCTGTAACCTTTCAACGCTCGTTGCAAATCCCTTTGATGCTTTGCAAATGCAGGAGGATCCAATATTATCATATCATAAGTATTCGCCGAAATACTGTCTATGAATTTCACCACGTCTTCGCACTGCGATATATGGCGTGAAGTATATCCGTTCATCTCAACATTTTTTTCACATATCTCCAAAGCACGTTTTGATATATCCAAAGTCTCAACTCTTTTCGCTTCTCCTTTCAATGCCGCCAAAGAAAATCCACCAGTATAACCAAAACAATTCAATACCGTCTTATCTTTGCTTAACAACGACACTAAACTTCTGTTACTTTGCTGGTCTATAAAAAATCCTGTCTTTTGTCCTTGTTTGTAATCTATCAAAAATTTTATTCCGTTCTCTTTTGCGACAAATGTCTGCTCATCGCAATTTCCATATAGAAACTCATCTTTTGGCAGTACCTCACTCCCTTTTGGCAAAGTCGAAGAAGATTTGGAAAATATGGTTTTAAGACTATGCAAATTTGTCTTCAACGCATTTACTATATACTCTCTCATTAAGTACATACCTATGCTATGAAACTGAACAACGATATTACCGTCATAATAATCGGCAATCAAACCCGGCAAGAAGTCGCCCTCAGCATTAATCAAACGAAAAATCGTGTTTTCACCATCGCCGAAAAGCCCCATAGTCTTCCTGTATTCAACGGCACAAGAAATGCGTTTATCAAAAAACTTTTGATCTATTGTTTCATTGTCAAAAGAAAGAATTTTTACCGCAATAGTCTCGTTTTGATAGTAACCCGTTGCAAGGTAATTATTGTCATAAGACAAAACTTTGACGACATCACCCTCCTTAATATCTTTATCTTTTTTTACAATGGCACCTGAAAACAACCATGGGTGCAAACGTGATAAGGACTTATCCTTGCCTTTATTTAATATTACTATCTTCATCCGATTTAACTTCTTGTTTTTATATTTTTGCTCTATGACAAATCTATGATATTGTAAATTTTTATATGACTTAACACCGTTTTATCAATATCACTTGTCGCTTTACTGATGTTTAATACTATTTTACTAATGTTTAACACTAATTTACTAATGTTAAATACTAATTTTATAATATCACCTCTTATTTTAGCGGCATATAATAAAAGGTTTATCCTTTTATTATTATTACCTTGTTTTTGCCGTTAAAATAAGACGGATAGTGTTTTTTGTTTTCAGCTATCCGTCTTACCAAAATTTATTTTATAGGATTATTTTTTGTGGTCAATATTAAACTGTTTTACACGCTCTGCGAAAACAGGTAACATATCATTTGGAACCAATGACACACAAGCACGCAATCCTTGTTGGTCTGAACCTGTGATGTCTAATGATATTGCAGAAATACCGTAATACACCAATTCATTCAATGTTTGCTCGCCGGTCATTCCAGGATAGTTGAATGTGAAATAGAAACCATCTGCAATAGGCACATTCATATCCTTGTCATATACAATCTCAAATCCGTTTTCTACCAAGGCATCTTTCATAAATTTAGCCTTTCTTTCGTATTCTCTTATTCCCTCAACCATATTGTATCTTCCTTCGTTACATTCTTTCATAACGGCAGTAAGACCGTATTGAACGCTATGAGATGTTCCCGAAGAAAGAGCGTATATCGTACCATACACAATGGCTCTTCCAAATGTGTCTTGTGCAAAATATTTCTTCATATAATCGGTATGCCAAGCGTATAACTCAGGAGAAATAACAATCACACCTATTCTTTCACCTGCATAAGAGAAGACCTTTGAACCTGAAATCATAAGGATATATTTCTTTGCCCATTTTGCTGCCGTAGGTTGGAAAGGGGCGATACCCGGTTTGGAAATATCTTTACGAAAATCCATTCCGAAATATGCCAAATCTTCTATAACTACAACATCGTGTTTGTTGGCAACATCTGCGATGATTTGCAATTCTTCTTCGTTAAAGCAGAACCATGCAGGGTTGTTTGGAGAAGAATATACTATACCTGCTATATCTCCTTTGACCAAATAAGATTCAAGTTTTTCTCTAAGTTTCTCTCCACGGTATTGATAGACATCAAAAGTCTCGGTTTCGATTCCTAAGATACGACACTGTTGTTTTTGTACCGGAAAACCGGGGTCAATGAAAAGAAGTTTGTTTTTCTTTTCGTCCATTCTTGTAACAGTCATAAATGAAGCAAAACTACCTTGCATACTACCCGTTACAGGCACGCAAGAATCCTCAGGTATATCCACGTCAAGGAAATTCTTTACAAAACGTTTGGTTTCTTGTTTCAATTCCAGCGTTCCGTAAATATCGGGATAGATTGCACTAACGCCGTCTTTCAATGCTTGAATTTGAGCATCGACACCAACTTTAACCGTTGGCAAACCCGGAATACCCATTTCCATACGTACGAATTTGAAATCGAATGCTTTTTCTACGTCATTGATAACCTTTTTCACTTCACGTATAGAAGCTTTTCCCAAACTTTCTATTTTATTGTCAGCAACAATTTTATTTACTTGCTCTCTGTTCAATGGTACTGTATTCATAACTTTATTATTTTATTCCTATTGTTTAATATCTTTATTTTTCTTTCGCCCGATAAATAAAACTTATTGAGTTATACCCGAATTTTGACTACTTATCGCTTCGTATTTTGTGGATTGGGCAGGATTGATTTGTTTCATTATCGCGATAACATCGGTTTGTTCGTTTGCAGGCGCGCCTTTGAAAATATTGACTATTTCATCGGCTTTGGCTTCAACGAACTGTGTTACACAAATCAAACCACTCCTTTCGTCATTGACATCTTTCAAATCTTTAAGTGCCAAATATATGTTATTCCTTGCCTCGGTCTGATTATCCGAAGACATTAAATCCAAGCCCAAACGATGATATTTGTACCATACATCGTGTATTGCACTATATGTTGAGTTGGTATAATTTTCTATCATCCAATATTTATTTACGTTTTTCTCTGCACGCTTCCAACCATCGTTGGGACTACGCTGGGCGGCAGTAACTATATTTTGACAAATCTGGAAATATTTTTCACCACCATTCAATTCAAAACTGTCAGCATCCAAAGCCAAAAAGTAATTCAAGTAAAAAGCAACGGTTGAAAGCAAATTGGAAGTATAATTGTTTTCATCAAATTCCATATTCTGCCCTTCAATGAATTTGAATTTGAAATCTTTTTCTTGTGTATTGAGCATCGTTGTCGTGTATGTAGAACCATACACGGGACGTCGCAATTGAATATAAATCTCCCCCGTAAAATCTTCTTGCGTAGGGCGACTCTTTACATTGATTGTAATACTGCCGTCGATTTTTTCGTGATCCTCGTAATGGTAATTAGTCCATTGCTTGTCATTAACGAAACTGTTTAATGCCGTTTGTATTGTGTTGTAAATCTCTTTATCAGTGCCTTGAATTTGCGAAGCACTTACACTGACAGAGACTTTGAATTCCTGACCAAAGACATTCAAAACCACTCCAAGTATTAATATCACAAAAACAAACCGCTTCATCATCTATTTTATTATATCATTTTTTTCGCCGCCCCCTCGTCATCTTCCGCTCACATTATGCTCGCACAAATTTTTTATAATACCTATAATATCCTTTGATACTTCCGCTTTGGTTTTAAGTGGAAACGTTTTAACAACTTCGTTTCTGTCTATTATAGTTATTTTATTGGTATCAACTTCAAAACCTGCCCCTTTGTCTTTTAATGAATTAAGAACGATAAAGTCCAAATTTTTGGATTTTAATTTATGTTTTGCATTCTCCAACTCATTATCCGTTTCAAGAGCAAAGCCCACCAAAATTTGTTTATCGGTTTTTCGCTTACCAATTTCTTTCAAAATATCTTTTGTAGGTACAAGATTCAAATGCAATTCATCTTCTTTCTTTTTCATCTTACCTACAAAAGTTTTTTCAGGTGTATAGTCCGCAACGGCAGCTGCACAAATAATCACATCGGAACATTCTGCATATTTCGTTGCTTGATTGAACATCTCTTCTGCCGAAACAACATTTACAGTGTTTAATCTCTCCGATTTAGGCAAGTCTATCGATACAGGCCCTATAACCAAATTCACTTTGGCACCAAGCCTTAAAAACTCTTCTGCTAACGCCACTCCCATTTTACCCGAAGAATTATTGGAGATAAACCTTACGCTATCTATCTTTTCTCGTGTCGGTCCTGCCGTAATTGTTACCACGTTACCCTCAAAACATAATGGCTCATCATTTATACAAGTCTGCTGCGTTTTAGAAGTCTTCGGTTTATCTTTTTCAAAAATCTCGTCTATCTTTCGGACAATCTCTTTCACTTCTGCCATTCGTCCTTTGCCGTCTATCCCGCAAGCCAAAAATCCATTCTCACTATCTATTATTATATTACCGTCTTGTGACAATGTTTTCAGATTCCGCTGAACCGATTTTGAGAAATACATATTGTTATTCATCGCAGGACAAATCAAAACAGGCTTATCGTATGCCAAATAAGTGGTAGATAAAACATCATCGGCCACACCGTTTGCCATTTTAGCGATAATATTTGCCGTAGCAGGGGCAACAACAAAACAATCCGCCCATTGAGCAGTGGATATATGCTCGGTTGCAGAAGTATTATACTTGCCGAACATATCGGTATAAACTTCGTAACCACAAAGTGTCCGAAGCGTCAATGGCGTAACAAATTCCAATGCATTAACAGTTGCCACAACACGCACATTATACCCTTTCTTAATCAACAAACGAATAAGAAAAGGTATTTTGTAGCACGCTATACCACCACTTATGCCGATAAGAATATTTTTGTTATCTGCCATAATCCGATTTCACACACTTTTATTTGCTTTCCCAATAACAAAAAATTGGTTTCAGTAATCAGAAAAGCAATATCATTAATCCTTGACACAGTGTTAAACACTAAAACAGCGAAAAGCCCTGCCGTGTCAAGGAATTGTTTTCTTAAAAAATTATTCTCCTTTAACTTTCGTTGGAGTTGAAGTCAAATTGCCGTGTCCCAACGTATCGTTTCTATATGCCAACTGATCTTCTTGATACTCTTTAATAGCAATCAAATACGGCTTAGGCAACTGCTCGTAGTATCTTGAAACCTCTATTTGTTCTTTGTTCTCGAAAGTTTCTTCCGCTCCGTTATCTTCCATTTTGAAAGCTTCGATTTTATCGTGTAACTCCTTTTTAATCTCGCTTGCAATCTGGTCGGAACGTTTCGAGAGCATGGAAACAGTTTCATACATATTAGTCGTTACCTTGCTGAAATCGTTCATATTTCTTGTCTTGATGCTTGTATCAGCCTTAATTTTTTTGTAATCCATTTACTTAAACTTATTTACTAATTAGTATCTATTGTTATAACATTATTGTTTATCTATCTGACTTTTGGCATAATTGTATTTTGCTTTCAAGTCGTCGATTTTTGTCTTGTCGGTAAATTGCTCAAATAACGCTTGATAACGTTCATAATCCGCAATCATTATTCCCCAACGTTCTTTTTGTTTTTCTTCCACCGAACCGTAAGCATAATAATAATCCGCCAAAACTATGTAATACATCGCATTTTGACGATACTCCGTTTGGTCGGCATACATGTTCAAAAAATCTTTCAAGGCAACGCTTGCAGCCTGATATTGTCCCACTTTATAATAATTATAAGCGTTGGTATAATCCTTTTTAATAAGTTTCAAACGCATATCGTCCAAATACTTGTTCGCTTCTTGCACACGCGGTGAGTTTGGATAGCGATTGACATAATCCTGAAAGGCTTTCATACTTTCTTTTGTGGAAGTTTGGTCCAAATAATAGTCTGCCGATTCTTTATATTTGCAATAAGCGCACAAAAACAAAGCCTCCTCTGTCTTTGGTGAGTATGGAAACCAACGAACAAAGTTTTCAAACTGATAACCGGCAGCATAATATTGTTTGCTTTCCATTAAACTCTTGCCGTAATACATATTGAGTTCTTCAGCTCTGTCTTTACCTCGGAAATACATCATCAAATTTTCAAACAACTGGTTAGCCGTATAATAATCACCTTTTTTATAAGCCTCAACAGCGGCTTCGTATTTTTTATCATTGTCATTACTATTCAATAATTTCTTATGCGAACTTTGACAAGAGGCAAGGATGAAAACCAAACTGCAAGCAAAAAATAAAACTCTTAATTGCCCAAATATATTCTTATTTCTAATATTTTTCACGTTACAATATGTCTTTAATTGAGTTTGCAAAGTTAATGTTTTTTTATCATTTAACGAAAATATATCGGATATATTTTATTTTCGCTAAATATTTCAACATTATCAAGCCTATTAAAACAAGTGCCGCATAATCTCAAATCATTTTACAAACAACTCGTTAAAACAATATGTGATACTGATAAAATAATGTTAAACAATAGTAAATTAATCACTCACACTAATAAATTAATCACTCATATTATTTTTCTTTCGAGCGAGAAAAAAAGCCGCAAATGATATAACATATTTACGGCTTTATTATTCAAATTTTCTTTTTCTTTAATTCATCAGCATAAATGTGCCGGTCTTACGATAGAGTTTGCCATTCTCTTCTTTTCTTTGATAAGAAACATCGTACATATATGCACCAATTTGACAAAGATTACTTTTGTATGTACCGTCCCAACCAACATTGATATCATCAGTTTCGAAAAGAAGCGTTCCCAACCTATCGAAAATTCTAAAATAAGTAACGACTATATCTTCACTTGCAGGCAAAACCTTAAAGACATTGTTATTGTCTGAACTTGGAGTAAAAGCATTAGGAACAAATATATCAACAGGCGTATCAACAGTCAAGAACAAAACAACATTGGAATCGCAACCCTCGATAGATATATTCTCCGAAATGTATGTACCGGACTCACTTTCATTAAAGCCCCAGCGGTCATAAACCTGACCTACACCGATTTTTGCATATATAGTGTCGTTATATTGAGGATAATTCTCCAACGAAAGAACTATTATGGAATCATTTCCATTGGCAGCCGTCAGCGTATCTGTATAAACGCCGGCTTCCGTCAGCACTTGGGTTCCGAAGATATATTCTTCGCCCTCGCAGACAATCTCATTCTTATAAATTTTGTCTTTATAACGTAAATTCAATGTTATTATACTGTCGCAATCGTTAGCGTTCGGTATGATTTTCATATAAGTTCCCGCATCGCGTATAAGTGAATCCTCAAAATAATAGTCTTGCCAAGCAAATATAGTCGTATCTATTGTTTTGTAAGTCTTCTTCAAAACATCTAAATGCAGATGAGCAACGCTGTCGCAGCCCAATTCTGTTTGTAAATGGGCAACGTAATCGCCTGCTTCAGTATATGTCTGTCCGTTGAACACTACCAAATTATCTTCGCATATAGTTGTATCAAAGAATGTCTCATACGTAGGATTTACTTTCAAGTTTAACGTTATGATACTGTCTATTCCTTCCGCTGTCTTCAATGTATCAATATAAAAACCTTCCTCGTTCAAAGTTTTTCCATTGAAGTTATAAGTCTCATTATCGCAAATAGACTTTTCTTGTTTAACTCTGATTGTGTAATCATTGATAATAACAATTGTATCTGTGTGTTGGCAATATTTCAAAAACGATACATCGTCCAAACAAAAATCATTACCATTGGTGGATATTCCGAAATTCTTAACCGTAACTGTTGCCAAAGTATCATCACCGGTATTGAAAACAGTATATAGTTCCTGCCATTCTCCCCAAGTGGATTTCAATGTATCGTAATCACTTGCAGGTTGATCATTCACAAAGAAACGGAATATTGCATAATCATTTCCCGGATTTTCAAAACTTCCGCCACTATTAAGATTAGCAAACTTGGCTTGGAATATATAATCTTGATTTTTCTCAACAGAGAATGTAGTGGAATAAAACTTTTGTCCGCCCGATACTTGCTGCCCATCGGCAAACAGATACGGAGAACCTGTCATAGGATAGTGTGCCCAACCTGCTCCATTAAAGTCTCCCGGACACCAATACTGACCTCCCTTTGTAGCTTGTCCTATCGCATAAACTCCCCAACCGAAATTAGGGGAAGTTGCATCAGGAGAAGGCTTTGGTTTATACGTAAAATCACTTGAAAATGCTATATTACCATATTCAAAATTGCCATTAAACACCATTTGATAATCTTCCGGTGAAATGAATGTTGTTTTCAAAACATAAACAGCCGTATCTTTTGGCGAGACTGTAATTGTTGTTGTAGGACTATTCGTTTGTGCAATTCTTTGTTCATCTTGTTTCTCAATGGCAAACCATTCGTATGAATCAAAATCTTCATTAACGCAATGGAAACTTAACGTCGTATCCGTCTTTGTATTAACGAAAATTGTATCAGGTGCAGACGCATCATTAAACCATAACTCAGGATCACACGCCAAAGGTCCCGCATCACTCGGAGTAAATGTCAATATCAAAGTATCTGTAACCGTTACACCGTTTCTTTTGGTTTTAGCATAGAATTTACCCGAATAAGTATAAACAGTATCAGGCTCACCGTCGCCATCAGAATCCCACCAAAAGGCTTCACCTGCCATATAATAACCATAGATTGTCGAATCCAACATTAATGGCAATGTTTCATTGGCAGATTGCAAATCGCTTCTCATTTGATATTCCAATGGCGAAATATCCGTAAAAACGATTAAATCTTCTGAATAATTTTTTGCATTTACAGTATTGACAATACCAAACACAACACTCCACTGTAAAAACAGCACCAAAATTCTTTTCATCTTGCAGTATTTGTTTTATTCATTGAAGCACAAAAGTATTTTCAAAAGTGCAAAGTTCTTTGTATCACTTCGCACTTTTTTCTTGATTATAAATCTGAAATCTAATCTTAGTCCTTAAATTTTAGGGTCTTTTGATATGGATTCCCTCATATCCGTATCGGCTTGGATATTTTTCATTTTGTAATAATCCATTATACCCAAATTGCCTTTGCGGAATGCTTCCGCCATAGCCATTGGCACTTCTGCTTCGGCTTCAATAACCTTTGCACGCATTTTTTGAGCTTCGGCTTTCATTTCTTGTTCTGCCGCAACAGCCATTGAACGTCTTTCCTCAGCCTTTGCCTGTGCAATGTTCTTATCGGCATTTGCCTGATCCATTTGCAACTCTGCACCGATATTCTTTCCAACATCTATATCGGCAATATCAATAGAAAGGATTTCAAACGCAGTGCCTGCGTCCAAACCCTTAGACAAAACAACTTTAGAAATAGAATCCGGATTTTCCAATACAAAAGCATGAGACTCCGCACTACCTATCGAAGTAACTATACCCTCACCAACACGAGCCAAAATAGTCTCCTCGCCTGCTCCACCAACCAATTGGTTGATGTTTGCACGAACAGTTACACGTGCTTTTACTATCAACTGAATACCATTCTTTGCAACGGCAGCAACATTAGGAGTGTCTATAACCTTTGGATTTACCGACATCTGAACTGCCTCAAAGACATCTCTACCTGCCAAATCAATAGCAGCAGCAGCTTTGAAATCCAATTTGATATTGGCTTTATCGGCACTGATTAATGAATTTACAACACGTTGAACATGTCCTCCTGCAAGATAATGTGCTTCCAATGCATCACTACTTAGATTTAGACCTGCTTTCTTTGAATTAATCATTGCAGTAACGATAATCGAAGGCGGAACTTTTCTCAATCGCATCGCAACCAACTGAACCATGGATATTTTAACTCCGTTCAAAACACATTGTATCCACTGGTTAATAGGCACAAGGTACAAAAATACCATCAATAGTATAAAACATACTATAACTATTCCTATAAGACTGTAACTAAACATAATACTATAAATTTTTTAATTATTAATCGGTTTAACTTTTATTCTATTACCTTCAACTTGCTCAACTACTATGTCCGTATTTGGATCAACAAATGCCGTTGCGGTATAAACCTCCATATTTTCGCCATTTATTCTTGCAGTTCCCATAGGAGCCAAACGCGTTACGCTTTTTCCTGTATCGCCAACAGCAACTTTCGTTTTGATTTCATTTACTTTAACATCTATTTCTTCTTTTTGGGCAAGTTTTTTCCAAGTGCCTATTTTCAAAGAATAAATCAATAAAACAATACATATAACAACATCGAGAGCAACTACAATCAAACCTGCCGTTACACCATATTGAGCAAAAACTCTTACAATACCCCAAATGGTTAAAGCTACACCGCCCAAAACTACGACTGTCGAACCCGGTATGACCACAAGTTCCAAAACTATAAGTATCAAACCCACAATCAACAAGCCTAAAATTACTAACAAATCCATAACTTTTTTTATTTTTAATATATTAACGTACTTCGTTTTTCAAACCTTTTTTATCCAATAAGCAACTCATTTGAAACAATTCGTCATAAGAACCATGCTTAACGGTGCAAAGTCCTTTGTAATGGATAATATTCGTACAAGTCATTGCCTGCTGCTGCGATAGTTTGCATATCTTGACAAGACAATCAATAACATAATCGAAAGTATGCACGTCATCGTTATAAACAATGAGTTCATTTCCTCCTTCTGCCACTCTTTCAAGACAAACAACACCGTCGTCTTCTGTTCTGTTGCTCATAATATACGCTCTTTATTACATTCTCTGCGGGACTTCGATACCCAACAATCGCATTGCCGTTTTGATAACCTCGCTTGTCATATACGCCAAACAAACACGCATCTGCTTTATCTGAATATCCTCTTCCTTCAATATACTGCTGTCTTGATAAAATCCGTTAAAAGATTTTGCCAAATTATACACGTAGTTGGCTATCAATGACGGCGAATAATTTTTGGCTGCTTCCTTGACAACATCACTAAAAGTAGAAATATTTTTGATAACTTCCTTTTCCTTATCGCTAAGAGTCAAAGTATCGATTATCTGTGTAGTTTCAACTTTTATTCCTTCATCTTCCGCTTTACGTA
Organism: uncultured Bacteroidales bacterium; assembly: GCA_900315335.1. Lineage (GTDB taxonomy): Bacteria > Bacteroidota > Bacteroidia > Bacteroidales > P3 > Scybalousia_A. The sequence continues at coordinate 39,099 of OMYR01000019.1, read as the reverse complement.
TTATAGAACGGATTCGAGCGTATGTATATTGTATGAACGGACCTGTATTTCCATTGAAATCGATACTCTCCTCCGGATTGAATAACATAGTCTTGGTTGGATCAACTTTCAAAATAAAATATTTCAATGCCCCAAGAGCCAAGATATTATATAATTTATCCAATTCTTCTTCGCTCATATCTTGGTTTTTGCCGTGCTGCTCGCTTATTTTCTTGGCTTCCTCATACATTTGCTGCATCAAATCATCGGCATCTACCACAGTACCCTCACGAGATTTCATCTTACCGTTAGGAAGTTCCACCATACCGTATGAAAGATGATAAATATCTTTTGCCCAATCAAATCCAAGTTTTTCCATAACCTTTTTAAGAACTTGAAAATGGTATATCTGTTCGTTACCCACAACATAGATAAGTTTATCCGAAGAAAAATCGTTATGACGCAATGTTGCCGTTCCCAAATCCTGCGTCATATAAACACTTGTCTGGTCTTTACGCAAAAGGAGTTTCTCGTCCAAACCCTCGTTTGTAAGGTCAATCCAAACGCTACCGTCTTCTTTACGGTAAAAAACATTGTCTTTAAGACCTTGTTCCACCAAAGATTTGCCAAGTTTATAAGTATCAGACTCGTAATAAATCTTATCAAAATCAATTCCCAAACGAGAATACGTTTGATTAAATCCCTCATAAACCCAGCCGTTCATCTTCTGCCACAATTCCCTGACATCTTTATCACCTTGCTCCCACTTGACAAGCATTTGCTGAGCCTGTTGCATAATAGGGGCTTGCTGTTTTGCGGTTTGCTCATCGATGCCTTGTTCCATAAGTTCGGCAATCTGTTTTTTGTATTCCTTATCAAACAAAACATAATATTTGCCCACCAAATGGTCGCCCTTTTCATTGGACGACTGCGGAGTTTCTCCGTTAGAGAACATCTGCCAAGCAATCATACTCTTGCAAATATGAATACCTCTGTCATTTACAAGATTAACCATTTTGACATTTTCTCCATTGGCTTTCAAAATCTGAGCAACAGACCAACCCAAAAGATTATTCCTAATATGCCCCAAATGTAATGGTTTGTTGGTATTAGGCGAGGAATACTCGATAACGATAGGCTTGGAATTTTTTGTAGATGTTATACCATAATTTTCATTGGTCTTATTCTCGTTCAAAAATGTAAGCCAATACTTGTCACTGACAACAAAATTCAAAAAGCCTTTGATAACATTATAACTTTCTATCCATTGAACACGATTTTTCACTTGTTCGCCGATTTCGTTTGCCACCATTTCAGGAGATTTCCGCGCCTGCTTAACAAATGGAAAGACAACCAACGTTACATCACCCTCAAACTCTTTCTTTGTCGGTTGCAATTCTATACTATCACTTGATATCTGTAAATTATATAAAACCTCTAAACTTTCGGCTACTGCATTTTTTATTTTAGTTTTAATCATAAATTTTCTAATTATTGTAATTGGTTGATTAATGTTAAACGTTGTGCAAATTTACAAAATTTTTGGAATTTTTTCATATAACGCTTCAATTTATAAAATATTTTATACAGCAATAAAAAAGGAGGATTGTCCAATGGACAACCCTCCTTTTGCAAATCAAAAGTCTTTGTTATTATTATTTAACAATAACTTTGCTTGTAGTTATTACGTTATCGACAGTCTTAACTTTTACGAAGTAGTTACCTTTTTCAAAGTTTGCAACATTGATAGTAGCGTTATTTTGGTTTGTATTGTTTGAATAAACAACTTGACCCAAAGTATTAACGATTTCAATGTTTTCGATAGCGTTCTTTGAATTAACCATAATAACGTCAGTAGTTGGGTTAGGATATACATTTACTGCTGTAAAGTCTATATCTTTCAAACTAACTTGTCCGCCGTCTGTTGTAAATTCAACTCTCTTTGCTTCACCTAATTCTTTATTTCCATTGTAAGGGAAGCCCCAAACAACATATGCAGTACCTGGTTCCAAAGCGTAATCACTTTCTGGTTCACCACCAAGTTCTTCGGTAGCATCTTCGCTATAAGATGGATAAGTATAACCATTCTGAGCATAATAACTAATTAAGTAGTTCATCCAATCCAATGCGCCTTCCAATTCGTATTGATCGTATGCCAACAATGTATCTCTAATATCTAAGAAATAATAGTAGTATGCAGTTTGGTCATTGATTTTGAAATCAACTTCTGCATTTGTTTCAGACAAAACAGTAGCATTCATTTCAGTAAATTCTGCTTTTCCGCTAAGTGCAGAAGATGTTGTTGTAAAGTCTGCACTCTGTGGAGTACCTGCTTCTTGATTACCATTGAAAGGAATAACCCAAACGATGTATTTTGTATTAGGAGTTAAAGCATATGAGCTTGACAAATTATCATCGCCCAATTCCCAAGTAGTGTCTTGTGTAAATTTGTTCATTTGAGAACCATTTGCTTCAACATAAGCCAAAATATCATCAGAAGTAGTCAAATTGTTTGCTGCAAATACATCTTCCTCTGCAAACAATACATGATAATAAGCAGTTTGGTCATTCTTTGCAACTTGTAAGAAAGCATTTGTTGCGCTTACATTAAGTATGTTCATAGTTGCCATACCTGCTTCGCCGGTCAATGTTGTTGCATCGGTAGTGTAATTTTCTCTAACAACAACAGTATCGGTCTCGTTGAAGCACATAGCCAAAATTGTGTAGGTAGTGTTTGGAGCCAAACCTTGCATTGATTGCGTTCCACCTTCAAATATAAAGAAATCTTCTTCTGTAAGTTCCATTCCAAACATTTCATACAAAGATTTCATTTGCTCATAATAGCCCATAATACCGTCAATAAAGTCTTGGTCTTCCGGATACCATACTGCAACACTGTCTGCAAGACCAGCATTTAGGAAATAAGCCTTAGTCTCATCACCCATTGTTACATCAAAAGAAAGTGTAATACCTCCATTAGTCCAATCTTCAACAGAGGTAAAGTTACCAAGTGTGCAACCAACAGATTTAACTGCTGAACGCTTTTGGGTGGTTGAAATAGTAGTTGCAGGAATCATTCCATTAACTGCTTTTTTGATTTCCATTTTCGGAGTTTGCTTTTCTTGTTTAGGTAATACTACCTGACGCTGTGCAAAAACTCCAAAAGTCATGCTCAATACAAGAGCAAATAACGTAAGTTTTTTCATTTTTGTAAATCTTTTAAAAGGTTTATAATATAAATTATTACTCAGACGGCAAAGATATTATTTTTTTCGTTACAAATCTATATTTTTTGTAAAAAAAAACATAAAAAAAAAGGACTACTCGAAAGTAATCCTCTTGTATTTAAGAAATTAAATTTATTTAATCTCTAAATTATTTAACAACAACTTTGCTTGTATTTACGCTGTTTGCTGTTCTAACTTTTACAAAATAAGTTCCTTTTTCAAGATTTGAAACAGAAATGTTGTATCCGTTAGCAACTGTGTTGTCAGAATAAACAACTTGACCCAAAGTATTCAAAATTTCAACATTGCTGATAGGAGCCAATGAAGAAATTTTTACAAAATCGCTTGTTGGGTTAGGATAAACACTGATTGTGCTTTCTACAACGTCAGTCAAACCAACTTCACCGTCACAAGAAGGTGTTGTAAATACTTCTTTTGCATCTGTACCAATTTCTTCGTTAGCATTTACAGGAACTGCCCACAAAGTATATTCTGTATTTGGTTTCAAAGCATTTTTTGCAGTATTGTCATCATCTCCGAAAGCGGCTCCTTCAAATGAAGTTGTGTATTTATAACTTACGTCAAGAACGTCAGCTGCTGAATTGATACCTTCCTGAGTCAAAACATCAGAACTTGCCAATATCATTGCAAAGTAGTTAGTTTGATCGTTGATGTTAACGTCAAATGTTACTTTTGAACAAGTAGTTTCCAAAATAGTAAGTTCAGCTGTTGCTAAACCTGTTCCACCAAAAGCAAAACTTTTTGCAGAAGGTCCTTCGTACAATGTACCGATAGCAAGTTGGTCACCTTGTAAAATCAAAGGAATTGCATAAACAGTATAGTTAGTTGAAGGAAGGAAATCACCATAACCACCTGTTATCATATCATATATATCATAATGAACATTAACTGTTTTAGATGCAGCGTCTATAGTATCAATGCAATATCCCAAAGCACCTGCTTGACTGGCATAGCTTAAAATCTGCATAACATAGTCTTCAACAACCATACTTTGTGCTTCAACATCTGCGATAGTTGCATCATCCAAAAGAATAGATGCTACATAATTTCCTAATAAATCTTCTTCAAAAGTAGCATCATAACTTGCCATAATATAAGTACCACCTTCGTATGTTTGCTCGGAGAATGTTAGATTTGTTGCAGATGTGATAGATTGTTCTTTAACATTAGCGTTTTTAACTACTTGTGCGTCCAAAACCGTTACAGCAGGTTTAGATGCAACCTGATTAACAACACTTTTCGTAGGTCTGAAAGAAGCAAATCCTTGTGCGAATGCTCCTAATGTCATGCTCAATACAAGAGCGAATAACGTAACTTTTTTCATTTCTTTTTAATGTGTTTTAAAGGTTAAAAAATATTCTAATTAAAATTTTCCCATTTTTTAAGACTGCAAATTTACAACAAATTTTTATACAACCTACATTTTGTGTAATTTTTTTGAACAATATTTTTTTCTTTCCTAAATTCACAAAAATAATGTGAGTGATTATTTGATTAGTGTTACACATCTATGAAATAATGTCTTAAACTATTTTTTCAATATCTCACATCTACATAAAAACAATTGTATATTTTTTTGCTTTTAGCCTTTATCGTCTTTTAGATAATGCAAAAAGTGGATTTGATAGTGGTAAAAACGTAATAAATCGCCACTTTGAAGCATATTTATCACAATGTTACTAAAATTATTCGTACCTTTGCAACCTAAATTTTGATTTGAGTAAGGGAATGAAACTATCTATTGTAATAGTCAATTATAATGTCGAGCATTTTTTGGAACATTGTCTTTTGAGTGTAAGAAAGGCGATAAAAAACATAGACACGGAGATATTTGTCGTAGATAACAATTCGGTAGATGGTTCGATAAATATGCTCAAATCAAAATTCCCCGAAGTAAAACTTATAGAAAACAAAGACAATGTAGGTTTTGCCAAAGCCAACAACCAAGCCATAAGAATTTCAACGGGAGAATATGTTCTTTTGTTAAATCCCGATACGGTAGTTGAGGAAGATACTTTTGTCAAATGTCTGAATTTTATGGACTCTCACCCCGATGCCGGCGGTTTGGGCGTTAAAATGATTGACGGACAAGGCAAAATTTTGAAAGAAAGCAAAAGAGGATTTCCTACGCCTTGGGTTTGTTTTTGCAAGATGAGTTTTCTGTCAAGTCTTTTTCCTAAAAGCAAAAGATATTGCGGCTATTATATGGGACATCTGCCATACGACCAAACCAATGAGGTTGATATTTTAGCCGGTGCGTTTATGCTTTTGCGTAAAGAGGCTTTGGATAAAGTGGGTTTGTTGGACGAAACATTTTTTATGTATGGCGAAGATATTGATTTGTCGTACCGAATAACCAAGGGCGGATATAAAAACTATTACTTCGCAGACACGTCAATCATTCACTACAAAGGAGAAAGCACCAAGAAAGGTTCGTTGAATTACGTCTATACATTTTATAATGCGATGGACATTTTCGCAAAAAAACACCTTTCTTCCAAACAGACAAAACTGTTTTCGCTTATCATAAAACTCGCAATATGGGGACGGGCGACCATTTCGTTTTTATCTCGAATATTCAAAAAAGCCGCATTACCCGTATTGGATTTCTTATTGGTGTATTTGGGATTTTATTTCCTTGAACAATTTTGGGCAATAACCTATTGGAACGATGCGAACTACTATCCCGAGCATTATCATATAGTGGCAATACCTTGTTATATTATAATATTGTTGTTTTGCGTGTATTTGTTCGGCGGTTACGGGAAATTCAAACCCGCGAAACTTATTTCGGGAGTATTTTCGGGAATGATAGCCATTTTGGTGGTGTATTCGCTAATGCCCTCAGCCCTTAGATATTCGAGAGCAATGGTTATAATGGGGTCTTTCCTTACGTTTTTCATTCTTTTTGCCGAAAGATATTTGTTGCATTACATAAAGACTGGACATTGGACGACAAAAGAAAATTCTTCATCGTTTATAATCGTCGGAGACAAGCAGGAAACAAAACGTGTAACCGATTTGTTGCGTTCCACTGACTTAAAGCCCGAATTTATCGGTCTTGTGAGCGGAGAAGATAATGAAGACAGAGATTATTTTTTAGGAAACATTTCACAGATTAAGGACATAATAAGAATATATCATGTCAATGAAGTAATATTTTGCAGCAAATCTTTATCTCAAAGTAAGATTATTTCGCTTATGGCAGATTTGTCAATGGCAAACGTACGCTTCACAATCGCACCGGAAGTAACGGATTTCATCATAGGCAGCAACACTATCAACACCCCTACCGATATTTATGTGATGAGTGTAAACAGTATCGCTTCGGAAGACAACAGAAGAAAGAAACGTATGTTCGATTTTTCGTTTTCGTTTATCCTATTGCTTTTGTTCCCATTCGTTATTTTATTTTGTAAAAAGCATTTTTTAGCATTAAAAAATATTGTCTTGGTATTGGTATCTAACAAAACTTTTGTGGGTTATAACCAACAGGATAGCAAGATAAACGAATTACCTATGCTGAAAAAATCAATCTTTTGTTCAAGCGAAAATATCAAAACCAAGAATTTGGACTTTCAAACCATTCATCGTCTAAACCTTATGTATGCCAATAATTGGGCATTGAAGACCGATGTCGACATTTTGCTTACAAATCTGCGTTATATCTAAGAAAATTTTTACGTAACCTATCGACAAAGAAACGCTATAAGCAATAAATTTTCAGATATTTGAAAACGGTTAAACAGTGTTTAACACTGATAAAATAATCTTAAACATCAGCAAAATAATGTTAAACATCAGTACAGCGATATGAGACATTATTTTTTTCCATAATACTAAAAACACCGCCCAATTGTATGAAAGAACAATGGAGCGGTGTTTTCGTTATATTAAATTCTTACTAATATCTGTCTTTGTCGAAAGTTATGCTATAACCCAATGAATGTTGATTAACAATCTTAACTCTCGAATCTAAAAGCAAATATTTGCGGAGTTTGGTAAAATATACGTCCATACTCTTTGCCGTACTTGGATTGTCCTTGCCCCACACCTCAATAAGAAGTCTATGCCTTGAAACGATTTTACCTTGATTTTGAATTAAGATTGCAAGAATGCCGCATTCCTTTTTCGTCAAATGCTGTTCAATTGTTCGCAAATCGTCTTTGTAAACCAAATTCCTTGCAGCGGCATTAAGTTTGAAATTTCCCACACATAACCACGCAATTTTGGAATCTTGCAATTCTTTTATCGCTTTTTGTTTGCCAATCAAATCGGTTATAAGGTTTCTAAGTTTGTATGGTTGAAGCAAAGTATGAAATAACGAACTGCGTCCTAATACCCTTGCCTGCGACTGCTCGTCACTGCAAACAAAACAAAAAACTATCTTATCGTCAAATTCCAATAACTTCTCGGTTTTTCGCATACTTGTCTCCAAATCCGTATCATCAAAAAACGCATACGTTATCGCATTGTTCTTTATTATCTTTGACAACTCTTTATCGGTTCGGGGACAAAAAACATTGTAAAGTTTTCTGTCAAAATAGAAATATAACATCTGTTGCAATTCTTGATTGGAAATCTGCACCAAGATATTACCTCTGCGTTCTTTTCGTCTCATGGCAACAACGATATTTTATTTAACAACACGGAATAGTTTATTCCAACGCACACGTTTCAATCCTTTTTGGTCTTTGTTTAACGATAGCCAAACAAATGATGCTTTGCCCACAATATGATCTTCCGGCACAAATCCCCAATAACGAGAATCTGCACTGTTGTGTCTATTGTCGCCCATCATCCAATAATAATCCATTTGGAATGTATATGTCGTTGCTTTTTTGCCATTCAACAGCCAAGTATCGCCTTGTTTTGTCAATGTGTTGCCTTCAAAGGTGCGAATACAACGACCATAAAGCAATTCGTTTTCATCGTTTAGAGTTATTGTCATACCTTTGGCAGGAATAACCACAGAACCGAAATTATCAACATTCCAATTGTACGTTTCGCTATATGGGTATAAATCTCTGCTCTTATATCCTTTCATGGCAATGACAGGTTCTACGCTTTGGGTGTATTGCATCTGTTTTATCTTATCTGCAATCTCGCTGCTCAATGGCAATGTAGGATAGTGTTTCAATTGATTTACCGTTTTTTCATCAACACCTGCTTGCAGCAAAAAGGCTTTGACTTCAATCAAATCAGGGTGTAGCAAAACCTGACAATGCAACGAAACATTTTCATCTACAATCAACGAATAATCCCCTTTGTTCTTTGAAGTAGGCTGAACACTCAACACATAAGGATTGGCATTCAATGTTCGGATTTGTTCTTTTGTCAAATCGATATAATAATATAGATTCATCAACTGCATATCCTCTTTGCTTACACCTATGCTAAGCAATTCTTTTTCATTGAAATAATATCCGTCTTTTATTTTTACGCAATATGTCAATTGAAAATCTTTCGGTGATTCTATTTTCTTGTCATTTATATACACTACTGCGTTTTCTATCTTGATACTTTCGCCGGGGAGTCCCACACAACGCTTAATAAAATTCTCGCGTTTGTCCACCGGTCGGACTATTATGTCTCCGAACTGCTGTTTGTCGCTCCATACTTTCTCTCTTCCGTATTCCCTAATCAATGAATAATAACTCTGATTGCTTTGATAAACGGTTGAAACAGTGTCGCCGTCAGGAAAATTAAACACAACAGCATCTCCACGTTTAACTTTGCTAAAAGCAGGTAAGCGATGATAAGGCAGTTTAATCCATTCCAAATATGCTTTCGTGTTTGTAAAAGGTATGCTGTGGTGCATAAGAGGTAAGGACAATGGTGTCATCGGCACGCGAGGACCATACGCCATTTTGCTTACAAACAAATAATCTCCGACCAATAAGCTCTTTTCCATAGATGATGACGGAATTTTGTAAGCCTCAAAAAACAACAAACGTATAATCGTTGCCGCAATGATAGCAAATATTATCGCATCTGCCCAATCTCTAACTGCTCCGACTTTGTATTCAGGTGCATCTTTCGGATTGGTATATACATCTTTGCCAAAGCCCATAAGCGGTAGCATAACCCAAGGGAACAAAGCCACAAGTATTTGGTAGCCTAAGGAACGATGAGAAAAACATTTGCTAAACTCAATAAATATAAGGATAATAACAAAGACGTTTATAAATGGTATAAGCATATAGATGAACCACCAAAACGATTTGTTGATTATTTTGTTTGCTATCCATATATTATAGAAAGGAACAAGGGCAACCCACCAGTCGTAACCCGCCTTTGAAAATATTTTCGCTAAGCCTACGAAAACCAAAATAGTTTGTATTGCAAATATGAGCAAATATGTATCCATCTTACTTTTTTGTTTAATCTGTTAAAAAAATCTTAGTTTTAAGTTGCAAATTTACCTAAAAAAAACAATACGACAAAATATTTTTACGTTATTCACTCGAAATCGTATTTTTTTGTTTAATATTAATAAAATAGTTTCACTGATTAATTTTTTTAGTGTTAAACATTAATGAAATAGTTTCACTGATTATTTTATCAGTGTTAAACATTAATAAAATAGATTGTATTGTAAAAAAACTTGATATAACGATAATGAAAAAGACTTTGGTATTAATGACAGTTTTACTGCTTGGAGTTGTGGCTTTCTCTCAAAACGACGAAAGGAAAACCACAAGAAAAATGATGCAATTATATATGATGATGGACCGTTTCTATGTAGATACGGCAGATATTGCAAAGATAACAGAGCAAGGTATAGAGACTATGCTTAAACAACTCGACCCTCATTCGGCATATATAGCCGAAAAAGACGTTCGCTCTGCCAACGAGCCGTTGGAAGGTAATATAATAGGTATAGGTATAACGTATCAAATATCGAATGACACCATTCACGTTATAGATGTTGTGGCAGATGCTCCAAGTGAAAAGGTCGGAATTTTGCCGGGCGATAAGATTATAAAAGTTGATGACACCGTTGCGGTTGGAGACAGCATCACTCAGGATTGGGTTTTGAAACATTTGAGAGGCAAACAAAACACAAAAGTCAAAATAACCGTTTTGCGTAGCGGTAAAGGCGAAATAGTTTTCAATCTTACAAGAGAAAAAATTCCACTGAACAGCATAGACACTTGGTTTATGATTGATAAGGAAATAGGATATATTTCCCTAAGGCGTTATGCACAGCAATCGGATGAAGAGTTTAGAAATGCCGTTGAAGATTTGAAAAAACAGGGAATGAAAAAACTTATATTCGATTTACGTTCCAATGGCGGCGGTTATCTTTCTTCGGCACAAAAAATAGTCGATGAGTTTCTAAGTGATGACAAACTTATAGTATATACACAAGGCAGCAAAGTAAAAAGAGAAGAACTTCGCACAGAAAATAAAGGCGTTTGGGAGAAAGGTGATTTGGTTATCTTGACAGATGAATACACGGCTTCGGCTTCCGAAATCACTTCGGGTGCAGTGCAAGATTGGGACAGAGGTGTTATTATCGGCAGACGTACATTCGGCAAAGGATTGGTTCAACGCCCATTCAATATGCCTGACGGTTCACAAGTCCGCCTTACTATCTCTCGATATTATATTCCTTCGGGACGTTGCATTCAAAAACCTTATGACAAAGGTTATGACGAATATATCAAAGATTTTCAAAACCGCTCCGAGCATCAGGAATTGGTTAATAAAGACAGTATAAAGTTCAACGACAGTCTTAAATACACCACAAACAACGGCAGAGTGGTTTATGGCGGTGGCGGTGTTATGCCCGATATTTTTGTTCCTTTGGATACGATGCGTGCTTCCGATTACTTTATAAATCTTAGAAGTAAAAACCTGTTCAACGAGTTTGCTCTGTCTTGGGTTGAGCAGAATAGAAACGAGTTTTTGAAAAAATATCCTACTTATGACGATTTTGATAAAGTTTGGAACTCACTCGGACTTATGCAAGAGTTCAAAAAATTCGCCGAATCCAAAGACGTAAAACCTCAAATCATCAAAACTGGGTGGGTTAATGATATTGTGTTAAATTATTTGAAAGAAGCACAAAAAGACTCCACCAAAATAAATTCTTATACCTCGTATGAAGATTATGCCACCTCGTTGGTAAAACAAGGCAATATGATTGACGAAATAATCAATAAATCAAAACAAGAAGATATTAAACAACAAGAATATATTCAATCTTCCGAAAAATACATCGAGGCTACTCTCAAAGGCAGTGTGGCAAGATATATGTATGGCATTAAATACTATTACAAGGCTGTCCAAGAAAACGACGAGGTTATCAAACAAGCCGTTTCTTTGCTTAAAGACGAAAAACGCTACAAATCTATCCTAAAAGGCAAATAATAATTTCGTTTTCTCAATCATACAATAAATCAACAGAGCGACAATCAAAAACGATTGCCGCTCTGTCTTTCGTTATGGCGTTTATGTAAAAAATGTTTCTAATCTTGAAAAGCAAATACGTTTTACTTCTTATGAGAATACATATAACGTTTTATGCTTCGTTTTGGCGTTTTCTCAAATTCTTCTGCCTGAATAAATATTTGTGCTATATGTTCGTAGGACGGCAGTTCCTTATTTGTATCTTTACGTATCTGCTCCAAAACATCGTTGTATTGGTCTCTCTTAAATCCGTCTCTATCCAATTTGTCCAAATCCAAATTAACAAGAGCCGTTATCTTGCCGTCCTTGTCCATAACCAACGATTCATTGACGTATTCCATAGAGTTGAGTTTGTCTTCAATCTCTTCGGGATAAATATTCTGACCATTAGCGGAAAGAATCATATTCTTAATACGTCCTTTAATGAAAACATAACCCTCGCTATCCATAACAGCCAAATCTCCCGTGTGAAGCCAACCGTCTTTCAACACTTTGGCAGTCTCTTCTTCGTTTTTGTAATAGCCAATCATCGTATTCTTTCCTCGAACAAGTATCTCTCCCGGAATATTCTGCGGATCAGCGGAATCAATTCTCAATTCAATTTCATCGACAGCCTTTCCGCAAGAGCCTAACTTGGTTTCTTTCCAATCGGCATAACAAATCAAAGGTCCGCATTCGGTCATACCATATCCGACAGTGAAACGAAAACCTATTTTCTTCAAAAACGCTTCCACTTCATAGTTCATAGCCGCTCCGCCAATGATAACCTCATAAAAATTCTCGCCAAAAGCGGTATGCAAACCCGTTTGAATAAGTTTTAGCAATTTCTCGTTTATGTAAGGTGTCTTCAAAAGAGTTTTTACCAAGCGTTTGTCAAGTATAGGTTTGAGTTTGGTTTTATAAATCTTCTCTATAATCAACGGAACAGAGATGATAATGTCGGGTTTGATTGTCTCCAAAGCCTGAGAAACGATTTTAGGCGACGGAACACGAGAAAGAAAATGAATATGCGTTCCTCTGCGGAACTCGGTTATCAATTCAAAACTCATTCCATACATATGAGCCATAGGAAGCATACATATAGAATTGGTTGTCGAGTCAAGATTTGTTATAGCCCTATCCGCCAACTCCTGATTGCCGATAAGCGAACGATAAGGCAACATAACGCCTTTTGAAGCAGAGGTCGTACCGGATGTGTAGTTGATAAGAGCCAAATCTTCTGGATTTTCGTATTTGTATTTAACGTCTTTCTTTTGAAAACCCTTCGGATACTTCTTTTTGAATAAGTTGGCGATATTGTCAAACACTTGTTTATATTTCTCTTCTTTGTAATAAACCAACTGAAATCCCTGCATAAGAATGACAGCGTGAATATCTTTAAGGTTTTCAGCATCGATATTTTCCCAAGCCATATCTCCAACGATTAGGAGTTTGCAATCGGAATGATTTATCAAGTGTTCGGCTGTCTGAGCCTTAAATTCATGCAAGATAGGAACGGCAACAGCACCGTATGTCAAGGTCGCAAAAAAAGATATTGCCCAAGATGCACAGTTTCTACTGAAAAGAGCAATATGGTCGCCTTTGTTAATTCCGAAATGTTCAAAAAGGATATGCAATCTTGCGATTCTCTCTCCCACTTGCGAAAAAGGAATCGGTCCCGATTTGTAATCGCTAAGAGCAGGACGTCCCCAATTGTTTATAATAGACCTTTCAATATCCGCAATAAAACTTATTTCTTCCATTATCCATGTTTTTAACGAATTTTCTTCACGAAAAATCCCTATTTGTCAATATAAAAGGAATGCGAAATTAGTACATTTTTCATTAACAACGCCATTTTTTATCAAAAATATACATCGCTTTTTATGTTTTTCACTTCTCAACATCCTTATTGCAGCAAACAAAACGAATATATTACGCAAAAACAAAAGTGATATTATTAAAAATTTCGTCCTGCAATTGTTTGAAACAACGAACTATAATACCGCAAAAATGGTGTTAATAACTAATTTATTAATGTCAATGATTAATAAATTAGTGTTAAACACCAATAAACTAATATCAAACACTAAAAAAAACCTTTACTCTATTACCTTTTTGGTTTGTATAGTAAAATATTGTAATTTTGCAAACTTATTTTTACATCAAAACAAATGAAAAAAGTTTTCACATTATTAGCCCTTGCTTTGACTATTGGATTTTCGGCAAAGGCACAAGAGAGTTTCAAAGACAGACTGCAAGTCGGCGGATTTATTCAAACCGATTTTGAATGGTTACAATACGAAGAAAAATCCAATACAGGCTCCAATCAATTCTATGACCCTAAAAAAGACAATGCCGATAACGATTATTTCATCCGCTACGGATTAAGACGAGGAGGGATACGTTTGGCATACAATCAGGGAATAGTTCAAGGAATATTTGAATTGGATTTGAACGACGGAGGAATAGACCCAAAGGCAGCAATAATCAATATAAAACCTGCCGAGTGGATTGAAATCAATGCAGGTCTGCAAACGATATGGTTCGGAGAAGAAACCTCATATCCGACACCTAAGCAAGAGATGTTGGAACATTGTGAAATGTTACGTAATATCTTCTTTTTGGATAGAGATTTGGGGGTAAAAATTAGTTTGATTGCTCCCCAAAAATCTGTATTCAATGGTTTGAGATTGGATTTTGGAGTTGTAAGTGGCAACAGCATAAATAAAACACCTGACGGCAAAGTTAATTTTGTAGGACATCTGAAATACAAAACAAATATCCGTAATGTGTATGCTTCTATCGGAACATCGTTGTATTACGGCAAGGTCAATAATGCGAGTGTTAGTTACATAAGTTTCGATGACAATGAATTGGACATAACATTCGCAAAAGAAAACACGAAGAACAAACGCTTGTATTACGGAATTGATGCACAGGTTAAATTCCCTACAATAATAGGCAATACAGAAATCAAAACCGAATGGGTCTATGGAATACAGCCGTCAATGGAAAATTCTTTCCGCTCTCCATTCAATAACGAATACAATGAAAATACTCCGTTCAACATAGAAAGAAAATTTTTCGGAGGTTATGTCTATTGGTTCCAGAATATAAAACAAACGCCATTCAGGTTGCTTTTCAAATACACTCTATTCAATCCTAACACAACGGCTGACAAGGAGTATTATCTATCTTCAACCGATGTAACTTTTCATACATTCGGTTTAGGCTGTCAATGGAATATCACAAAGGGATTGAACTTGACGGCATTGTTCAATATCAACAAAAACGAAAAAGTTGAACACATTCCTGCATATTCGTACGACAGAAAAGACAATCATTTCACCATGCGTTTGCAATATGAGTTCTAAAAAAGAAATCAAGTTAATACACAAACAACTACAAAAAAAATTTTTCAACACCGAAAATAATCTCATCAATATCCCACACCATTTAATTAATGTGGGACATTAGTAAAATAATCACTCATATTAATAAAATAATATGAGTGATTATTTTTTTGTTTTCACTTATCAGAATTTCGTTTAGTTATTCGTCTTTATTTTCATCTACGCCCAAGCCGAACAATGCAAAATCGGCTTTTGTAGGGTCTGTCGGAAAAATGGTTTTCATATTAGCCGTTATCTCTATTGCGGTCTTTATCGTTGCGGTTTTCTTTGTTGTAAGATTTAATGCTATACTCTGTCGCAAGACATGCACATCAACAGGAATCAAAAGGTTTTCCGCCCCCATTATATCCCACAAACCAAAATCCACTGTTGAGTTTTTTCTTATCATCCAACGCAAAAACATAAAAAGACGCTTACATGCCGAAAAAGTATCATGTGGTATTCCCTTAACGCGTGAAAACTTATTTCCTATAAGTTGAAGCAAAACAATAGGGTCTTTGACTTTGTCGGTTTTTAATTCTTGTTTGAAAACCTCTTCCATAGTCATCACTGCTTTACCTTCAACAAAATAAATGGTATATAACTCCTCGCAAAGAAGATAATAATCCGCAAAAGTGAAAAAACGATACAAAACGGTTTTATCATCTTTGTATTTGTCGAATTCCCTATTCTTTATATACAAATATGGCTTGCCTTTGAAATCCTCCCCTATCTTTGCCAAGACTTTTAAGAATAATTCTCTTTTGCCATACGCCAACCATTGGGCGACAAACGCCGCAATCTCTATATCTTTCTTGTCTTTAAAGCGGTGTGGAAAAGATATGGGGTCTTTTGGTATAAACTCCTGCGTTTCATATTTTTCGGCAAGAGTTTGAATATATGCTTTTGTTTTGTCGTCCATAATTTAGTTCTCCAATGCTTTATAAATCAAATCGTGTATATCGGTGCGAATGTTCATTGATGCCAATTTGTTCGGCGTTGCAGTAGGATTGACGCGATTAGATAAGAAAATAAATATTGTACCATTGTCGGGGTCTATCCATACATACGTTCCGGTAAATCCCGAATGGCCGAAACTGTTTTGTGAAGCGTATTTACTGCAATGTGATGAAGGCGAAGAAATGAAAGGTTTATCAAAACCCAAAGCACGTCTTACGTTTTTATCTTTGAAATAACGTTTGTTGAATGTATTTATCGTTGCTTTTTGCAAATATCTTCTGCCATTGTATTCGCCTTCGTTCATAAGCATTGAACAAAGGGCATAAAGGTTTTCTGCTGTGGAAAACAAACCTGCATTACCGCAAACTCCACCATGCAACGCTGCCATAGGGTCATGTACAGTTGCGTGAAGCAATTGTTTTCTGAAAACTTTTTCGTCTTCCGTCGGTGCAATATTGTCTTTTTTCTTGCCGTTGTCTAATGGATTGAAACAAGTGTTTGTCAAATTCATAGGAATGTAAAACGTTTGAGCCACAAATTTATCCAGACTTTGTTTGCTTACCGCCTCTACAACATATTGTAACAACAGAAAATTCAAATCCGAATAGGTGTATTGTTTGTCTTTAAGTTTAACATCCTTTAACTGATTACGCATACTATTCAAATAATCTCTCTTAATAAAAAGAGTATCTGTTACACGCATATAGTTTTCGTCCATAAACACATTGTAATCATACAAATCCTTATTCAGTTCTCCGTCTTTCAAAGTTTTTGTCCAAAAAGGATAAGTGGCAGGTAAGGTGGAATAATGGCTTAACAGTTCTTTTATGGTAAGTTTTCCAAACTTGCAATGTTTATATTCAGGCAAGAATTTCTTCACTTGGCAATCCAAATCAATCTTACCTTGTTCGTAAAGTTTCATAATCGCAAGCGTTGTAGCCATAACTTTGGTAACCGAAGCAATGTCATATAGGGTATTGTTATCCACGTGTTTTACGCTGTCGTAAGTAAGATAACCATAATTTTTCTCAAACAGTATTTTATTATCCTTTGCAATTAAAACCTGACAACCCGGATATGCTTTTTGTTTTACTCCTTCCAATGCAATGGAATCTATTTGCATAAACATTTGTGCATTGATATTCATTTGTTTTAGTAAATCCATATCAACGAACTCGCTACTTGTTTGCTCTTCGTCATTATCCGTATCGGGTTCTATATATATGTGTTCTTTGGAAGCAGTAACCGGCAAAACGCCTTTCGGAATCAAATCGCCGTTAATAATCTTGGCAATACTTTGTTGAGTAAAAGAATTATTTTCGTAGGCAATCAAAACATCCTTAAAACTATAAGCGGTATCGATATATTTAAGGAAGTAAGCGTTTGTAAAAGCAATCAAAGTTTTGTCATTATTCAAACTATCGCTAATTTTCTTCAAAATAGGGAATGTTTCATTAGGCACTCCGTAATGAGTGTTATGTTTGGCAAATCTACCTCCCGAAACCAAGATATATGTCTCTTTGTCAGGCAATGATGCAATGATGCTGTCAATATCTTTCTTTGGTGTATCGGCATTAAGACGCACAAAAATTTTATTAATGGTCGTATCGATAAAGTTTGTCAAAGTATCGTAAGAAGTATTACCTATTGCAATAAGGACAATAGTGTCGTTGGTATTGGCATTTATCTTGGATTTATTTACGCTCGTTATAGCGTTATCATATATCAACGCGGAAAGGTTGTCGCACTTTTGTAAAGTTTCCTTGCTTGGCAATGAGTATGAGCGCGAAACGTATTCTTCATTGTCATCAGTCTGCAAAAGCCCCATATCATATTTCCAGTTAAGCACTTTCTTGCACTTTTCTTTTATTAGCTTACGTGATATACGGCCTTGATTTACTGCTTCGATTATGGCATTTATGGAATTGTCTATATTATCCGCCATAAGGATTATATCAACCCCTGCAAGCAATGCCAACACCTCTGCTTCGCCTTTACCATAACGAGAAGTAAGTCCTTTCATATTCATCGCATCTGTAAATACCAAGCCGTTGAAGTTCAATTCGTCCTTCAAATATCCATTGATTATATCGCTGTTTATTGAAGAGGGTTTCAAAGTATCATCACTTAAAGCCTTAACCTCCAAATGCCCAACCATAACGCTCCACACATCGTTATCGATAGCATATCTGAAAGGATAACTATCCACCGAATCAATAAAGGCTTTGCTATGCGTTATAACAGGTGTTGCTTTGTGAGAATCCGTTTCAGTATCGCCGTGTCCGGGAAAATGTTTGACGCTACCCATAACACCTTTGGACTGCATACCGGAGAACATCTGCAAGCCAAGTTCGGCAACCTTGTTTTTATCTTGTCCAAAAGAACGCATATTGATAACAGGATTGTTCGCATTGATATTTATATCCACATCGGGAGTAAAATTGATGTTTATACCCATACTGTTGCATTGGTCTGCAAGATTTCTACCCATTTTATATACCAAATCGAAATTGTTTTCCTTTAACGCTCCCATAGTCATAGCCATTGGTATAACCTTGCCGTCAGTCATTCGCATACCCATACCCCACTCGCCGTCAATAGCAATAAACAATGGCAACTTGCTGCGTGTGTTATACGCTTCGTTCAAACGAATCAAATCCTTTTGATTACCTTTGAAAAAACATACTCCACCTATGTAATTACTATCTATTTGCCTGTAAACTTTTTTCAATTGAGCCTCGCTCCACGTTGCATAAGAATCTATCATAAACAACTGACCTATCATCTGCCTTTCGGTCATCGTTGTCATAATCTTCTTAACCGCTTTGCTTCTGCCACTACGCTTTTTTATAGGTGAATTGTTTGCCGACAAACCGACTGCCAACAAAATGAATAATATAATTATTATTTTTCTTTTCATTATAACTAATTTTTTCTTCTTTATAAATAGAAATTTAGTGTTTAACACTATAAAATTATTATTTATTAAAAAACGAAATCCTTCTTACAATACGAATACCTCTTCATCGTTTGATAAATTATTCAGTCTTTCTGTTGTTATGGTATTTACCAAACGCTTGTCAAAATCTCTCTCGCAACGCAAATAATTATCTGAGAAACCATACATCTTACCATTCTTTTCGGCTTCTTCCCACAACACTTTTGCCGTGTAGCCAACGTTTTGTCTGTAAAATGCTTTCTTCATTTTTTCGCTTAAAGTTTGAAGTTCATCGCTTCGTTTCTTACGAATATTCATCGGCACTCTGCCCTCAATTCTATACGCCTTGGTATCGGGACGATCGGAATAAGTAAAGACATGTATAAACGCAATAGGCAATGAAGATAAAAAGTCCATACAAGAAGCAAACTCAGCGTCTGTTTCGGAATTAAATCCCGTCATAACATCACAAGCGATAAAGGCATTAGGCATAACGCTTTTGATATACAACACCTTTTCGGCAAAATCCTCTCTTGTGTAATGGCGGTTCATATTTTTCAAAACCACATCACTGCCCGATTGCAAAGGTATATGAAAGTGTGGAAGAAATGAAGAAGAATTAGCACAGAAATCAATAATATCCTTGGTAAGTAAATCAGGTTCTATGCTGGATATTCTGTATCTTTCAATATTTGTTTGAAAATCCAAAGCCCTGATTAAATCCAAAAACGTCTCTTTATTGCCTTTGCCAAAATCACCTATATTGACACCCGTCAAAACTATCTCTTTTTTATTTTCTTTTTCCAAAATTTTGGCATATTCCACAGCCTGAGCAACAGTGCAAGAACGCGAACGACCCCTTGCAAAAGGTATCTCACAGTAAGTACAGAAATAATCACAACCGTCTTGAACTTTCAAAAAACCTCGTGTCCTGTCTTCAAACGAAATACTTGGAGCAAAAGTTTTTACAGTGTTTATATCAACTACCTTATTAACTGTTTCTTGTTTGCAAGCAACTTGGCTTTTCTTGTCTTTATTCGTTAGATTAGTTTCACACACTGTGCCATTAATCAATGATACCGATTCATCAATCAATGACACTGATTTTTTGTTTTCAGCAGTTGTTTTATTTTCTAATATCTCAATTACCCTATCCACCAATTGGTTTTTGTTGTCATTACCAAGTATGATTGTAACTCCTTCGATTTGCTCTATCTCCTTTGCATTGACTTGCGAAAAACAACCTATAACGGCAATGATTGCGTTATCGTTTAACTTATGTGCATTACGTATTGCCGCTCTGCATTTCTTTTCTGCAACAGATGTAACCGTACAAGTATTGACAACATAAATATCTGCTTTTTGGTGAAAACTTACCTCCTCGAAACCCTTATCTTTGAACAACCGCAAGAGATGGGAACTTTCCGCAAAATTCAGTTTACAGCCAAGAGTGTGAAAAGCAATCGTTTGTTTTTGCTTCATCTTGTATAAAAATTATCGTAGTTTGGTTATTTATTAGTTTAATTAAACTTTTTAATTTTTTGTTTTAATTACTATTATCAGTCTTAATTCTATAACATCGCAATAAAATCCTCTTCGCTTATTATAGGAATACTTAGGCTTTCGGCTTTCTTTTTCTTTTCGGGTCCCATCTTCTCGCCCGCCAATACGTAATTGGTTTTTGAGGAAATGGAACTGACATTCTTGCCGCCGTTGTCTTCTATCATCTTTTTGATTTCATCTCGTGAGAACCTGCTAAACGTACCACTGACAACAAAAGACTTTCCTTGCAATGTATTTTTAATGTTTTGAGTATCTATCTCAAATTTAAGCCCGACAGATTTAAGTTTTTCAATCTGCAACAAATTCTCTTCATTATGGAAATAATCAAACACACTCTTCGCTGTTGTAACTCCTATATCATTGACATTTTGCAGTTCTTCTATGCTTGCGTTCATTAGATTGTCGATATTGGTAAAATGCTTTGCCAATGTCTTTGCCGTAACTTCGCCAATATATCTAATTCCCAAAGCATAGAGTACTCTTTCAAACGGCACTTGCTTGGATTTCTCAATAGAGGTTATTATATTGTATGCCCCCTTGTCTTGAATAGATAGTTTATGTTCGCTATCTATTTGATAAACACCCACAAGGTCAAATTCGGTTAAAGTATATAATGAATAAAAATCAATAACTTTTTTACTGCTAAGTAAATACCTCATCTTTTCTCCGCCAAGTGTTTCAATATTCATAGCCTTTTTGGAGATGAAATGCTGAAAACGTCCGAGAATTTGCGGCTGACAATGATTGTAATTCGGACAATACCACCCGCTTTGGTCTTCTTCCTTAACCAATTCGGCTCCACAAATAGGACAATCGTGTATAAACTCCACTCGTTTCAAACCTCCCTCAAAAGTTTCATCATGGTGGCATTCCACTATCTTTGGAATTATTTCTCCGCCCTTTTCAATCACCAATGTATCGCCCTGGCAAATATCCAAATTCTGCATCCATTGTTCGTTGTTCAGAGTTGCTCTTTTTACCCACGTTCCTCCTAACCACACCGGCTCAAAATTGGCGACAGGTGTTACTATTCCCGTTCTTCCCACTTGATACTCAACACTCAAAAGCCGACTTTGTGCCTGCTGTGCCTTAAACTTAAAGGCTGTTGCCCAACGAGGACTTTTGGCTGTGCTACCTAACTGATTCCAATACTTTATCTCGTTTAGTTTCAACACTATTCCGTCGGTTGCAAAAGGCAAATTGAAACGCTCTTTCTCCCAATAATCGATAAACTCCATTATCTCGTCTATACCATTAACCACCGAATAATATTTTTCGACCTTAAAACCCCAATGTTTAGCCTTTTCCAAACGCTGTGTATGAGTTTGCTCTTTTACATCATCGCCGATAAGATAGTATAGATAACAATCCAATCCTCTTTGTGCCACTTGCTTGGAATCTTGCATCTTCAAACTGCCAGATGCAGCATTCCTTTCGTTGGCAAAAGGCTCTTCGCCGTTTTCAATACGTTTTTTATTGAATTTTTCAAAGGCATCGTGAGGAAAAACAACCTCACCCCTAATCTCAAAATCCTTTGGAAAATCATCACCTAACAAACTTAAAGGTACGGATTTAATAGTCTTTACATTAGATGTTACATCATCGCCTTGAACTCCGTTTCCCCTCGTCACTGCTCTTACCAACTTACCGTTTTCATACAAAAGACTTATCGCCAAGCCGTCATACTTCAACTCACAAACCCATTGCGAATTTCTTATACCCAAAGCCTGCTCGGCACGATTGACAAAATCGATAATTTCTTGCTTGGAATATGTATTGGACAACGAAAGCATAGGATAACGATGCTCAACCTGTTTGAAATCCTTGTTAATCTCGCCTCCAACCTTGACCGTAGGAGAATTTTCATCGGCAAACTGAGGGTACATTCGCTCCAAATCCGCAAGTTCCCTAAGCAAAGTATCAAACTCTATATCACTCAAAACAGGATTATCCAAGACATAATATTCGTAATTAGCCCTATTAAGTCTGTTTCTTAACTGCGTGATTTTCTCTTCGATAAGTTTAATATCCGATATATCTCCGTTCATTGTCTTATAGTAATAAATTTTTCTACATCTCTTTCCATTTAACTAATATCAAACACCGCAAAACTGATGTTTAATATTAATTTGTTAATGTTTAACACTATTTTACTAATATTAAACACTAATTTAGCAATAACACTTATTATCCAAATGTTTGCTTAATACACCTTTCAAACAATACAAAACGATTGATTTATTGGTTTAACTGATAAATCAATCGCCTTGTTTAATGAAATTTATATTACATCCATTTCCTCGTGATTGATATTGTCTTCAACAACATCTTCATCGACAACGTGTTCTCGTTTTGCTTTTTTCAGAGGATTTGCTGTCAAAGCATCGTATTCTCTACGGTTTTTGATAATATCGGCAGCAAGATAAACGGCGTTTCTAAAACTCTGAGCGGACGCTTTGTTCTTGCCTGCTATCTCGTATGCCGTACCGTGTGCAGGAGAGGTTCTGACGTATGGAAGCCCTGCCGTGAAATTAACTCCTTCCGTGAAGGAAAGCAACTTAAACGGTATCAATCCCTGATCGTGATATAACGCCATAACACCGTCAAAATCATTCATCGAACCATTACCGAAAAATCCGTCAGAAGGATATGGTCCAAAGGCAAGAATACCTTGCTCAAAGGCTTCTTTGATTGCAGGAGCAACTATCTCATCGTCCTCCGTTCCGATAAGTCCCTTATCGCCTGCATGTGGATTCAATGCCAAAACAGCAATCTTCGGCATACGGATACCAAAATCACGTTTCAAGGACAAATCCATTACTTTAAGTTTTCTAAGAATCAAATCCTTGGTAACAACATTAGGAATTTCTTTCAATGCCAAGTGATTGGTCATAATACCGATATGTATATTTCGACAAGTCATTATCATAAGGGATTCTTCTGCCCCGAATTTTTTAGTTAAATACTCGGTATGGCCGGGAAAGTTAAAATCTTTGGATTGTATGGCTTTTTTGTTTATTGGATTAGTTACGATAGCATCTAATTTACCCGTCATAACATCTTCGCAAGTCTTGTCCAAAGAATATGCTGCAAGTCTGCCGCCAACCTCTGTCGGCTGACCTATATCTATTTTAACTTCTTCTTGAATTATGTTCAGTATATTGAATTTACCTCTCTCGGCTTTCTCTGCATCACGTATATTGACAAATGAAAAATCATTTGCTCCGATAAGTTTTTTGTGATAAGAAAGTACTTTGCTTGAACCATACAAAACAGGCGTGCAAATCTCCATCATTCTATTGTCGGCAAAGCATTTAAGCATCACTTCATAGCCGATACCATTGATGTCGCCCTGTGAAATACCTATCTTTATGGGAGCATTATTTCTGTTTGTTATCATTATCGTTATGTTTTTTATATTATTCACTTCTTTTTGCAATTCACTAAAATCGCAATTTTCCTTAATTTATATCTTACGATTAAGACTATCTGTTATTTATTTTTGATTGCAAAAACTCTTCAAGAACTCAACAATCAATCTCATTCCATACGCCGTTGCTCCTTTACCGCGATACTCTTCTTTTTTGTCATTCATCGCAACACCGGCAATATCCAAATGAATGTAAGGATATGATGTAAAATAAGCCAAGAACTTGCCTGCCGTAATCATTCCGGCATATATTTCGCCGGAATTTTTAATATCGGCAATATCAGAAGCAATCAATTTGTCGTATTCTTCCCAGAAAGGAAATTCTACAACACGCTCATAAACATTGTTACCGCTTTGAATCATAGTCTGCATATACGTTTCAGCCTTTTGTTGCATACCTACAATACCCATAGGACCTATCGAACGAGAAGCCGCACCTGTCAAAGTAGCCATATCCACCACAACCATAGGATTAAGTTTCTTTGCGTATGCAAGAGCATCTGCCAAAATCATTCGCCCCTCAGCATCGGTATTAACCACCTCAACGTTTGTGCCATCATACATATTGATTATATCTCCACTGCAATAGGCATTGTGATTTGGTCTGTTGTCCGTTGCAGGAAACAAGCCGACAACCCACAAAGGCTTTTTTTCCAACGCAATTGCATACAAAGCACTCGCCATTGTAGCCGCACCAGCCATATCACTTTTCATATCGTTCATAAAATCGCCAGTCTTGATATTCAATCCTCCCGTATCGTAGGTTATACCTTTACCGACAAGAACAATAGGCTGCGAATTTACGGCATCTTGCGGTTTGTAAGTCATTATTGTAAATGTTGGAGCATCGACACTGCCGCGATTAACGGCAAGAATACCGCCCATTTTCTCTTTTTCAATCTTGGCTTTATCCCATATCTCTATGTCTATGCCTGCTTCTTGTGCCATTTTAGAGAACTCACTCGCAAGAGTTTCGGCATTGATTACCATAACAGGTTCATTGACCAAATTTCTTGCTTTCTCTGTCGCTTCACAGATATTTTTTAGCGAATTAACGTCTTTTATATCAATATCGTCCTTGACTATATGCAAATTATCAAATGGGTGAATCAATCTCTTTGGGTCTGTCTTGTAAATATCGAATATATACGAATTTAACAGCATTCCTTCAACGAAAGCAAGCAAGTTATCTTTGTCGCAAGAACTTGATATCTGCAAATCTTTGATATAATGTTTATCGCAAAAATCAAGAATTCTACCGCCCAAACGTCTATACATCTCATTGGTTGCATAACGCTGTTCTTTTTCCTGAACAATAGCAACTATACCATAGCAACCCAAATTGTTAAAAAAAACAAAGTCTGCGGAATTTTTTCTATTTTCCTCAATCACGTAAGATGCTGTCTTTTCATCGAAACAAGACAACAAAGATTTTTGTAGATTATCTTGGTTACAAACTACCAGCAACGAAACATCTTTCTTAACTGCCGTGTATTTATCTATGTTTATCATAACTTTTATATGTTTTTAATCGTTTTTCGCTATTAGACTTATGGAATGCAAAGTTACTATTTTTTTCTGAGATAATGAAGAATATTTTCTATTAAAACAATAAAAAGGCGTTGCACTTTTGATTGGTGCAACGCCTTTGTGTTTTATTGCAAAATTACGCTTAAAATTTGGCAGCAAAACAAGTATTTAATTATTTCTTGTTGTTTATTTGCAATTGCTTAATTGATTATCCATATTGGCTGCGGCTCTTCTGCCGTCGCCCATTGCAAGTATAACCGTAGCTCCTCCTCTGACAATATCGCCACCGGCATAGATATTCGGTTTGGAAGATTTCATCTTGTCATCTACCACAATGCAGTTGTATTTATCCAACTCCAATCCCTCTATGGATTTAGGTGCTATCGTGCTTTGAGAAACTCCTACTGCAACTATAACCTGATCAACGTCCAATGTTATTGTCTTGCCCTCAACAGGTACAGGTCTTCTTCTGCCACTTGCATCCGGTTCGCCAAGTTCCATAACCTGCAAAACGGCTTGTTTAACCGCTCCCTTTTCGTCAGTCTTATACTCAATAGGATTGTGCAAGGTTAAAAACTCCACACCCTCTTCTTTCGCGTGGCGTACTTCTTCCAAACGGGCAGGCATCTCGGCTTCGCTTCTACGATAAACTATCGTAACCTTTGAGCCAAAACGTACAGCCGCACGACAAGAATCCATAGCCGTATTACCTCCTCCGACAACAAGGACATGTTTTGCCGGATTCATAGGTGTATCTGCCGTAATGTCTGCTGCACCCATTAAATTAACACGTGTCAAATATTCGTTGGACGACATTATATTCAACGCATTCTCTCCCGGTATGTTCATAAAATTGGACACTCCGGCTCCCGTACCTACAAAGATTCCTTTGAATCCTTGCTCTTCCAAATCTTTTACTGTTATCGTCTTTCCAATAACGCAATCCGTTACGAAATGAACACCCAAATCCTTTAAGTTTTCTATCTCGTAATCCACAACATAATTAGGCAAACAAAATTCAGGAATACCGTATTTCAAAACTCCACCAATCTCGTGCAAAGCCTCAAAGACATAAACCTCATAGCCTTTCTTAGCCATATCGCCTGCGAAAGACAATCCGGCAGGTCCCGAACCTATGGCTGCAACCTTAATACCATTGCTTGGTGCTTTGGTCTGTTTTGGTGCAAGTCCGCTCTGTCTTACAAAATCAGCCGTAAAACGTTCCAAGTTACCGATAGAAACCGGCTTGGATTTCATTTTGTGATGAATACACTTGGATTCGCATTGTTTTTCTTGCGGACAAACTCTACCACATACGGCAGACAAAACCGAAGTATTTTTCAAAACTTTTGAGGCAGCCAAAAACTGACCACGCTCTATGTTCTTGATAAACGAAGGTATGTTGATATGAACAGGACACCCCTCAACACAACCGGGATTAGGACAATCCAAACAACGTCTTGCCTCACGCATTGCCTGCTCTTTGGTAAAGCCAAGATTTACTTCCTCATCGAATGTATGAATACGATAATCCACATCCAATTCGTCCATAACCGTGCGTTCGATGGCAATTCTCTGCGGATTTTTCATAGAAGCACGAAGTTCTTTTCTCCATTCGCTATCACGGTTGGTCAGTTCCTCCAAAGTCTCTTGCGTCGGAGTAACGTCCATTGTTATATCCTCTTTCTTGGTCTGAGTTTTTGGTTGATTGGTCTTAATATCTGTTTTCTGCTCATAACGTTTCATTGCTTCTTTTTCTTCTTGTGAAAAAGTATCCATACGTTTAAGCATATCGTCCCAATCTACTTTGTGTCCGTCAAACGATGGTCCATCGACACAAACAAATTTAGTCTTTCCGTCTATCGACATACGACAAGCACCGCACATTCCCAAACCATCGACCATAATGGTATTCAATGCAACATCGGTAGGTATATTATGCTTCTGGGTTAATTCGCAACAATCTCTCATCATCACTACCGTACCCATTGCAAAGGCCTTGTCTATCTTTTCATTTGCGATAAAAGTCTGCATACCTACGGTTGCATCGCCTTGTTTTCCAAGTGTGCCGTCCTCAGTCGTTATTATCATTTCATCGGAAAATTTTTTAACCATTTGTTCCAATATCAGTTGGTCTTTGCTCTTGGCAGAGATTACCGACAAAACTCTGTTACCTGCCTGTTTCAAGGCTTTGATTATAGGCAAAACAGTTGCAACGCCAATACCCTTGCCGACACACATAACTGTTCCGAAATTCTCTATTTTAACCTCATTGCCCAATGGTCCTACAACGTCAGTGATTTTATCTCCTTGTTTGTGTTCGCATAGTTTGGCAGAAGTCACCCCTACTCTTTGAACGACAAGGGTTATAGTTCCTTTTTCCTTGTCGCTATCTGCTATTGCCAAAGGCATTCTCTCTCCTTTGTCGCCTATTCTTATTATCACGAAGTTGCCTGCTTTTGTACTCTTTGCTATCAATGGCGCTTCCACTTCAAACAAAAAGATGTTTTCAGCCAACTGTTCTTTTCTGATGATTGTGTTCATTAGTTTTTATTTTATTATCTTATTATTCTTTCCTTTTAAGTCAAAAACGGAGAGTTAATCTTTTTATTTTCATAAACTCTCCGCTTGTCAAATCGGTTGCAAAAGTATAAAATTATTCCCAAACTCCGACACATTTACAGATAAATTATTTTGGCAGCACTCTATCAGATTAATTTTCAATACAATAATAACCTTGTTTAGTGTTACTGACCTAAACTGACCAAACTGCCAAGTTTGTAAATCACTAATAATCAAAGAACTAACCGAAAAAAGTAACATAAAACAGAGTTTCAGTATATATATACTTATAAGTATATATATACTGAACGCTGATATGTTAAAATTTCAGTGATAGAAAACAAGGGGTATAAACAGCAAAAAAACAGGTTTTTGAAACAAAAGTTTCTTTTAACTGAAAAATTCACGAAAAAACGTTCTTTCAAAAACGCCGATACAATTCATTAAAACAATAACTTATACTGATAAAACAGTGTTAAATATCAGTAAATTAATATTAAACATCAGCAAATTAGTGTTTAACATCGGTAGAAAAAAAATAAAACATTAAAAAAAATAAACAAGAAGAGTGATTTAACGACAGTTATTACCCGACTAATCATTCTTTTGACAATGTCCTTTAATTTATTAGGGAAAAATGAAACAATATATCGTAAAAAAACAGTATCTTTGCACGCTTGAAACTAAAACTTCTACAAGCAGATTAAAACAAAAAATATGTACAAATTAGAGGCGACAAGTAAGGATTGTAAAGCCAAAGCAGGCGAGATAACAACGGGACACGGAATAATAAAAACTCCGATATTTATGCCTGTCGGCACTGTGGGAAGCGTTAAGGGTATCGGAATCAAAGAACTTAACGAAGAGATAAACGCACAAATAATTCTCGGCAATACTTATCACCTTTATCTGCGTCCGGGTTTGGATATTATACGTCGAGCAGGCGGCATTCAGAAGTTTAATGCTTGGAACAAGCCTATGCTTACAGATAGCGGCGGTTTTCAAGTCTATTCGTTGGGAAAGATTAGAAAGATAACCGAAAACGGCTGCACATTTCAATCGCATATAGACGGTTCAAGGCATGAATTTACTCCCGAAAAGGTTATGGATATTCAGCGAACGATAGGTGCGGACATCATTATGGCTTTTGATGAATGCACGCCTTATCCTTGCGATTACAAATATGCCAACAATTCTCTGAATATGACTTTGAAATGGCTTGACAGGTGTTTTAATCGTTTCAATTCCACAATGCCACTCTATGGTTACGACCAAATGCTTTTCCCAATCGTTCAGGGAAGTGTGTATGAGGATTTGAGAAAAAAATGTTGCAACGAGGTAATAAAATACAATGCAGAAGGATATGCCATAGGCGGATTGTCTGTCGGAGAGCCTGCCGAAGATATGTACCGAATTATCGACCTATGCACGGATATTCTTCCCAAAGACAAGCCTTGTTACCTTATGGGTGTAGGAACTCCCGAGAATATCTTGGAGGCTATTGAACGTGGAATAGATATGTTTGACTGCGTTATGCCAACCCGCAACGGAAGAAATGCAATGCTATTCACTTGGGAAGGCACTATGAATATGAGAAACCAAAAGTGGGCATCGGATTTCTCGCCTATTGACAAAAACGGAACGGCAAGCGTGGATAAACTCTATACAAAAGCATATCTTCGTCATCTGTTTGTCGCAAAGGAATTGCTCGCTATGGAGATTGCCTCAATTCATAACCTTGCCTTTTATTTGGATTTGATTAAAAATGCAAGAGAACATATACTCCAAGGCGATTTCAAACAATGGAAACAAAGTGTGATAGGCAAAATAAGTCGCAAATTGTAAAACAAAGCAAAAATCAACAAATAAAAATCAAAGCAAAAGGACAATAAAAGAACAACAAACGGAAAGCGGAAAAGTAAAACACATAAAAATTTATCGAAAACAAGAAACAAAAAATTCAAAAGCAGATAACGAACAAAAAAGATAAATAAACAAAACTATGCACAGCGGAAAGAGTCATTTTTTCAATACCATTGATTGGTACATTGTACGAAAGGTTTTTGCAGCGTTCTTGGTTGCAATATCCTTGCTTAGTTTTGTTATCGTCATATTTGATTTGAGTACCAAGTTAGATGATTTCTCACAGCACAATGCACCGATGAAAGCCATTCTTTTCGATTATTATCTTAACGTTATACCTCATTACATAAATATGTTCGGACATCTGTTTTTCTTTATCGCCGTTGTGTTTGTTACCTCTCGAATGACGGCAAGAAGTGAGATTATCGCCATTTTGTGTGCGGGTATATCGTTCAAAAGATTGCTGCGTCCTTTTCTTGTGAGCAGTATTGTTATAGGCATCTTCGGACTTTATCTTTCCAATTTCCTTTTACCGCATGTCAATCGCAACATCTACGAGTTTGAACAACAATATTACAGGAACAAATTCACCAATCAGTTTTTGGATATACATATCCAGAACACCGACTCCACACAAGTCTATGTGCATCACTATAACAACCAATCTTCGCAGGGCTATATGTTTACCAAAGAGACTTTCAAAGGTACGGATATCGTGGAAAAAATATATGCCGACGTAATTACATTCGACTCCACGACCAAAAACTGGCGTTTGTTTAATTACAATGTAAGGAAAATCAATAAAGACAAAGAGACTTTGTGGTTTAGAAATGATACTATATTAAATCTTAGCGGTGTTATGCCTAATGATTTCAACAAAATATTGAAAGTTGATCAACTTAACTTCAATGAACTGAACGAAACCATTAAGCAAGAACGACTGAAAGGCTCCGGAAAAGAGCGAGACTTGTATATAGAGAAATATCAACGATTATTTAATCCTTTTGCATACATAATACTGACCATAATAGGCGTAACTCTTTCGTGTAAAAAGACAAGAGGCGGAACAGGGCTTAATCTTGCGATAGGAATAGGGTTGGCGTTTTCGTTAATTCTGCTTATGAAAGTCTTTAACGCCTTTACAACCAACGGAACACTAAGCCCGATGCTCGCTCCACTCATACCACTTGTGTTGTATGCCATAATAGCGGTGTATTTATTAAAGATAGCACCGAAATAACAAGAAAACATAAATTTTCAACGTAACGAAAAAACATAAAAAACATATAGAAAAATGCCATTAAACAGTTTAGTAAACAAGATTATGCTTCTTAGGATTCCGCAGATAGAGAATTTTATGCGCAATCCGATAGACACTCAACACAGAGTGTTCAAAAATCTTATCAGCGAAGCAAAAGATACCGTCTGGGGTAATTTCTACGATTATAAATCAATAAAGGACGAAGAAGCCTTTGCAAAAAGAGTTCCGGTCAATACTTACGATGATTTGTTGCCATTCTTTGAGCGAATACTTAAAGGAGAACAAAACGTGCTTTGGAACACCGATATAAAATGGTTCTCAAAATCAAGCGGGACTACCTCAACGCGAAGCAAGTTCATACCTGTCAGCAAAGAATCGTTGGAAGAATGTCATTACAAAGGTGGAAAAGATATGCTTGCCATATATTGCAACAATCACCCGGATAGTAATGTTTTCAATGGAGCATCATTGGCTCTTGGAGGTTCAAGACAAGATAATCAAGAAGGTAACGATATGTTCTTGGGCGATGTATCGGCAATAATCATAGATAACCTGCCTTTTTGGGCTGAATGGTTCAGAGTTCCGAAAAAAGAAATAGCTCTTATGCCTGAATGGGAATCAAAACTCAATAAAATGATTGCAAGCGTAAGCACTGAAAACGTTGTATCATTGTCGGGAGTTCCAAGTTGGATGATGGTGCTTTTGAAAGGCATAACCGAATATACGGGCAAGAGTATTAGTGAAGTGTGGCCGAATTTGGAAGTTTATTTTCACGGTGGAGTATCTTTTCGTCCCTATATGAAGCAATATCAACAGATGCTTGGCGAAAACGTCAATTATATGGAGACATACAACGCTTCGGAGGGTTTCTTTGGTTTGCAAGACCAAGTTGATAGGTCGAGTATGTTACTTCTTTTGGATTACGGCATATATTACGAATTTATCGCCTTTGAAGATTTGGACAAACCTAATCCGAAAACGATTAATTTGGCAGATGTGGAATTGGGTAAGAATTACGCCATGCTTATCAGCACCAACGGAGGTCTTTGGAGGTATATGATTGGCGATACGATATGCTTTACCGAAAAATATCCTTATCGTTTCAAAATCACCGGCAGAACAAAGAATTATATCAACACCTGTGGTGAAGAAATCATAGTCAATAACTCGGACAAAGCCCTAAGCCTTGCCGCACGTGCAACAAATGCCGCTATAAAAGAATATACGGGAGCCCCTTATTTCGACAAAGAAAACCAAAAACGTATGCACCAATGGGTTGTTGAGTTTGAAAAACAGCCCGATGATATGGAAAAATTCGTAGAAATATTCGATGAATCTTTGCGTTCGGTTAATTCGGATTACGATGCCAAACGTTATAAAAACCTTGTCTTGCAACGCCCTTTGGTTGTGGTAGGAAGAGAAAAAGTTTTTTATAATTGGTTGAAAGAACGCAGCAAACTTGGAGGCCAACATAAAATTCCTCGTTTGTCCAACGATAGAAAATTTATTGAAGAGATTTTACAGATAAATGATGTGAGATAACAACTAATTATTGTTAAACACTATTTTAATGATATTAAACATTATTTTTCTAATATTAAACATTAAAATAACGACAACAATGACCATAAAAGAGATTGAACAAGAGATTGAACAGGAATTTGCAATGTTCGACGATTGGATGGATAAATATAATTACCTGATTGAATTGGGCGACGAATGTCCTATAATCGATGAAAAAGATAAAAACGAAAACAATTTAATCAAAGGCTGCCAATCCAAGGTATGGGTATCGGCAAAGATGAATGGAGATGTTATGGAAATCAAAGCCGATTCCGATGCAGTGATAACCAAGGGCATAATAACCTTATTACTCCGCGTTTTTAACAATCAAAAGCCGGAAGATGTGAAAAATGCCGACCTTAAATTCATTGATACCATAGGTTTGACGCAACACCTATCCCCTACCCGAAGCAACGGTTTGTTGGCTATGATTAAACAGATAAAACTATATGCAACGGCTTTTGATATGAAGAATAATATGTAATAAATCACGAACCGAGCAAACAATATTCAAACAATAATCTTTAACCACATAACGACAATACACGAAAAAACAATGGACGAAAAAGAAATATTGAAAGATAGAATCATTCAAGTTTTGAAAACAATCTACGACCCCGAAATACCTGTCAATATTTGGGATATGGGATTGATTTATAAATTGGATGTCAATGACGATATGTTTGTACTTATCGAGATGACTTTGACTGCACCCAATTGCCCGGTTGCCGAAAGTTTGCCTGCGGAAGTAGAAAGTACGGTCAAGAGTGTCGATGGAGTAAAAAACGTTCAAGTACAACTGACTTTCGAGCCTGCTTGGGATATAAGAATGTTATCAGATGAAGCAAAAGTTGAATTAGGTTTAATATAGATTTCACTTGAACAAAGCATAAATACTCATAAAGCAAACGTTTTTCAAGCAAAGATTTATCGCAAAACATTTAATAAAAACATAACATTTATCGGCAATGAGTCAGGGAATGAAAAAACTATTGAAAAATCCGTTGGCAATCGCATGTATAGTTGTCATAGTGTTTTTTACTCTCATTGCCATTTTGGGATATGCCATAACGCCCGACTCTTCGCCATACGCCAACGAACAACATTTGGAACTTGCAATAAAGAAACCGGGATTTAAGATAAAGATGCTTAAAATCCACGACAAATATTCCGGAAAAGAACAAAAGACGTGTGCCATCAAAAGATTTTTCTCCAATATGCTTTTCGGCACACCTATCACTACGACCAATATTCCAATATACAATTACAGGATTGATGAAAATCAAAACTTGATTTATGAGACTTTCACAGGCGATACTCCTAACGAAGGAGAAATAAAAACACTGAAAAAAGGCACGAAGTACGAAATCGTAGAGAAAAAATATTATCTTGGCACGGATCGTTACGGCAGGGATTTGCTTTCACAGTTGATGATAGGCACAAGAGTATCGCTGAGTGTAGGGTTTATAGCCATAGTCATCGCTCTTGCAATCGGCATAACTTTGGGAGCATTGGCCGGATATTATGGCGGAGTGTTGGACAATATCATTATGTGGCTTATCAATGTTATATGGTCTATGCCTACAATATTACTTGTCATTGCCATAACTTTTGCACTTGGGAAAGGTTTTTGGCAGGTCTTTGTTGCCGTTGGTCTTACTATGTGGGTGGATATTGCCCGTATGGTAAGGGGACAGGTTATGGGATTAAAGGAAAAGGAATTTGTTTTGGCAGGCAAAGCATTGGGATTTTCCGATGCAAGATTGATTGTAAAGCATATACTTCCCAATGTAGTGAGTGCTGTAACGGTTATAATAGCAAGTAATTTCGCAACAGCCATATTACAAGAAGCCGGATTGTCATTTCTCGGTATAGGAGTGCAACCTCCAATGCCGTCTTGGGGTACTATGATTAAAGAAAACTACGGTTATATCATTTTGGACGCTGCATATATGGCAATAATTCCGGGACTTGCCATTATGATTTTGGTACTTGCGTTTTTCTTACTTGGCTCTGCGATAAGACAGGCTATGGACGTCAAAAATTAGTCTTTAATATTTATTGTAATCTTATCTCCGACTTTTTTGCCGAATAATCTTGAAAAGTTATCGCCTCTTACAGCCAATTCCAAATTACACATAGACGAAACGGTCATAAGCGGTTGCCCTGCTATGGATTTATCTGCGTATGAAGTGGAAAAACTTGTGATTGTCGCCCCTACATCTATAAATATCTCAAACTTTCGATTGTTCAAAATATCGAGAAACTCTTTGTCCTTGATATTCAAATAAGCGTTGCCGTAGTCATCTATGTAAATTATCTGACATTCGATGCTATTACCCCTTTGAGCATTGGTAAATGGTTCTTTTCTAACTGCAAAATCGTTTTTCTTATTGCCAAGATTTTCCAATGAATGTGTCTGGCTCAAAACATCTGCTATTTTAACGAAGAAGTCCAAAACCGCATAAGTATAATAATTGCTATCGGCGACATAATTAGTCATATCGGTTATCTCTACATCTAAGCCTTTGAATATCATACTCGGCAAGCCATTGTCTGTGCAAATAAAAAATTGGTCATTGTATTTAACAACGATAAATGATTTGGAATCGCCCTCAAAAGTATTGATGTCAATGATATGAATAGTGCCTTTGGGATAAGTAAAACAAGCGTTCTGAACAACAATAGCCGCCATACGTATATCAAACTTAGGAATTTGGTGTGTAATATCCACAACATTGACATCATTAATCCGTGAATACAATACACCCTTTACCTGACCAACATACCAATCCTTTAATCCCCAATCCGTAGTAAGCGTAACTATCTGCATATTACATCAATATTTATCAGTTCGTTTCAAATTTTGAAGTGCAAAGTTAAAAAAGATTTCTAAAAAAACAGTGTTTTATTTTCCTGCAAATAAAAAATATTGTAATTTTGTAACATATTTAAGTATGGGATACTAATGTATAATTAACAAAAACAATACAAATCATGTACGATAATTTTCAAAAATATTTGCAAAAAGAAATTCAGCAAATAAAAGATGACGGTCTTTACAAAAGCGAAAGAGTTATCATAACCCCGCAGTCCGCTGCAATCAAAACCAAAGACGAAGGTGATGTATTAAATTTCTGTGCTAACAATTACTTGGGACTTGCAGATAACAAGGAATTAATCCAAGCAGCAAAAGACGCTATGGACGCAAGAGGCTATGGTATGTCTTCTGTACGTTTTATTTGCGGAACAGGTGATTTGCACAAAGAATTAGAGAAAAGAATTGCAGAATTCTTCGGCACGGAAGACACTATACTTTACGCTGCATGCTTTGATGCAAACGGTGGCGTTTTTGAACCATTGTTAGGCGAACAAGATGCAATCATTTCAGACGCATTAAACCACGCTTCAATTATTGACGGAGTCCGTCTTTGCAAGGCTAAACGTTTCCGTTACGCTAATGCAGATATGGAAGATTTAGAGAAACAACTTATTGCAGCACAAGACTGCCGCCATAGAATTATATGTACCGACGGTGTGTTCTCAATGGACGGAAATGTTGCTCCTATCGATAAGATTTACGAATTGGCAAACAAATATGACGCATTGGTAATGGTTGATGAATCTCATTCTGCCGGCGTTGTAGGTAAGACAGGTAGAGGTACGACAGAACAATACAACCTAAGAGGTAAAGTTGAAATCCTTACAGGAACATTAGGCAAAGCCTTCGGTGGTGCTGTCGGCGGATTTACGACTGGTAAGAAAGAAATAATTGAGATGTTACGCCAACGTTCTCGTCCTTATTTGTTCTCCAACTCTATTCCTCCTATGGTTGCGGCTGCTGCCATAAAGACATTGGATATAATAACAAGAGACAATAAACTTCAAGATACATTACACGAGAATACCAATTACTTCGTAGAAAAGATGAAAGCAGCGGGATTTGACATCAAACCTACTCAGTCTGCAATCTGTGCCGTTATGTTATATGACGCTCCATTGTCGCAGAAGTTTGCTGCCGAGTTGTCTAACGAAGGTATTTACGTTACAGGTTTCTACTACCCTGTTGTTCCAAAAGGACAGGCTCGTATCAGAGTTCAGGTAAGTGCAGCCCACACTCACGCACAATTGGATAAATGCGTTGAGGCCTTTATCAAGATAGGCAAAAAACTTGGTACTTTGAAATAATTTAATCTCTGATAAGAGAAAAATATTGTTTAATAAAAATTTAATAGTATTAAACATTAACGAAATAGTATTAAATAAAAATCAAATAGTATTAAACAATAAAAATTTATAATCCTCAAAACGAAAAGCAAATTTTCTCAAAACGAAAAGCAAAAAAAATTTTCTTTTTTTTCTCCAAAAGCAGGGCGAAATCACCCTGCTTTTCTTTTTTTCTTAAATCTTCCTCCATATCATCATATCCTTATACACGGACGTTTTATTAATCTGTGCACTTTTAATTGTTGAGAAAGGTGAGAGGTTCTCAACATAAGTCAGAGGTTTTTATACCTCCTTAAAATACATTTCTGCTTCTTCGTTTCGCCTTCTAACTAACCCCTCTAATTTTCTACCACCAGCATTAACCCACTTTAAGAACTCATCTTTAATTGTCTTATCTTGTGGATTTGCTTGTACTTTCTTCAATAAAGTACTTTTTCCTAAATTAGCTAAACCAAGATTGAAAGCAAAAGACACCAAAGCATCAAACTGATATTGATTTATCTGCAAATTCCATTTATTAACACCATTTTCGAACACCCTCAAATCTTCTTTCAATAATTCTTCTGCTTGGCTATTTGTTATCTTCTGACCTTCTTTTACGCCTTTTGTGTGTCCGTAGCCAATCGTCCATACTCCCGCAGGACATTTGTAAGCCGTTAGCCTTAGTCCCTCATATTTCTTGATTAATTCAATTCCTTTTTTACTCATTTTCATATCTTTCTTTGTTTATGTATAAGACATTATCGTATGAGGTAGTGGTATCACGTAACTATCTATTGCCATAAGCGGAATTACTGCATATTGTTCTTTCTCCAAGACCACATCATCATAAGATGCTCCATATTTTAATGTTACGCAATATCCCAACGTTGTACTGGTGTTTTTTATCACTAATGTATGGATTTGTCCTGACGGCAAATTATCTTTTAATGCCGAGACTAATGAGGAGGTGTTAAGATTAAGAGCAACGCACGAATTATTACCTGTTACGCTAACTATAACTGTCCTTGCTGTCTTGAATGCGTTGGCTATCGTTGTAATATTCAATCCCAAAACTATTTTCGGTGCTGCTACTATCTTGGTTAAACTACTAAAACTCTGCGGGCAAATCATCTTAAACGAGTTAGAGGGAGCGTCATACACAAACATCGCACTTGACCCTGCCGGTAAATAATGGTCATTGGAAAAATTCGTCGTTCCGCAGAAATAAACACGTTTTGCTCCTAAATCATTGATATCTATTGATAATTGCGAATTGACGATATATTGAAATGATATTGATATAATCATTCCGTGTTCATAAGTCCATTTCTTACCAATCGATGCATTGTATGGATATGTCGTTGTTCTTGAAGTACCTGTTCCAGGAACCCAAATGGATACTAACAACAATCTTCTATCTATCTTATTATTCTTTGTATTAAGCTGCGTACAGGTTATGTGCGTATCATTCATTCCTATATCATGTAGGTATTCTGTATCATCCACTGTACCATCTGCTTTAAGAAATTGGGTGGATTTACCACCCTTTTTCTTAAACATAGTTGCTATAATTTCTGTTAATGATTCCATTATTTTCCAACAATTTTTATGATAAAGTTACTTCCTGATGCCATTGTTACACCTGTTGACCAAGTTATGCTGCCATCAGAATTAAGTGTTATATCACATATAACCTGATTATTATTCATATAAGCCTGCACTGAACCAATTGAGTCTATTCCATGTGTAGCTTTAGGTATAGTTCCAGAAGTGCCAGTTAAAGCATTAGTAGTATAAACTTTAGAACTTGAAATAGTAGATTTAGTGGTAGATACCACATGTCCTAATGAATCTATAGTTACTCCTGTAACAACATTACCAGTTCCACCTGCATCACTACCACTTGTAGGCTTAGCTTGGTGGGATATAGTTCTATCAGAACTTAAATCTCCTCCACCTGTTAAACCAGTTCCTGCTTGTATTTTTCTTGCTTTAGGTATGAAATTTCCAAGTATATAAGATATGTTACTAGCTAATTTAGCTACCCAAGATTTTACAGTTTTAGTTCCTGCTGTTGGTACAGTCAAGTGTCAATGGACGACCCTATCGCCGCCCTTGTCGCCGTAATACAGTCGCAGGCTGTCGTCGTTTGCCCCTATATCCACGCAACTGACTTCTCTTAATTTGCTTTTCTTTATCGT